>NZ_JBICYZ010000068.1:0-52817 GCF_043201465.1 Kitasatospora sp. NPDC048298 | reverse complement strand
CGCCAGCAACCCCACCCGGTCAAACCTCGATGGCAGGAACCTAGCGGTGATCAAACTTCGGTGACAAACGGTGAAGCTTCGCTGTCACAAGACAGTCACCCACCGCAATCGACCTGGCCGATCGTCGGATCATCGACCCGCAAACGTTTCGGCCGAAACGCTTGCGGGCTGGCGTTCGAATCTCGGGCGCACGTCCAGGAAGAGTTTCGACCGAAACTCTTCCTGGACGCCCGAGCACCCGCAGCGGCAGCACGAGGCCCTCGGCCGCAACCAGGGCACGGGCCTGCCCGGCCGCGTACTTGGCCAGCGGGGTCCGCGCCGCCTCGTCGGCGGGCAGCTCGCACTCGACGCCGTTCAGGAAGCCCTTGAGCTCGGCCACCAGCATCGACGCGGTCACGAACCCTCCCAGCCGACCAGCGCGGAGATCAGCTTGCGCGCTGCTGCCTTCGTCAGTCGCTTGGCGGCGGTCGCGGTCCGCTCCCGGGGACGGCGCGGCTCGATGCCGGTGCCCTCGACAGCCCTGGCGAACTCGGCGTCGAAGCGCTCCTTGCCTACTTGCCCCACGAGGTTGGTGAGGTACTTCAGCTGCGCGGGGGTGGCCGGCTCGATCTTCGCCGCGGCCTTGCGCTTCGCGCTCTCCTCGCGGATGCGCCCGTAGTACTCGTCGTTGGCCGCCTTGCGGGCCGCCTCGGCCTTCGGGCTGCGGCAGGTGACGTGAACGGTCTCGTACCTGGTCTGGGCATCGGGCTGGCCGGTGACCGCCTCCCACAGGGCGTTCGCCGTCAGCGCCGACTCGTCGACGCCTCCGTCAGCCCGGGGCCGACAAGGCCGTAGTAGCCGGTCCTGCCCCGCGGTAGGACGGTGAAGCCGGCGGGGATGGCGTGGGCTTCGAGCCAGTCCTGTTCTGTGGCAAGTTCGAGCGTGTTGTGCTTGGCATGATGTTCACGGAGGCAGGGCCTAAACCTCCCCCTCCCCCCTCTGCTCGTTGGCCCCCAACGAGCGGGCGCGGGTGTCTCCAGGGTCAGTCGCCGAGGAGGCGCCAGGCGGTGAGGGCTAGCTTGGCCCGGGTCAGGCCGGTGGGGTCGGTGAGATCAGTTCCCAGGGTCTTCGCGATCTGGTCGAGTCTGCGGGCGACGCTGCTGTGGTGCAGGTGGAGCAACTCTGCGGCGCGGCGCAGGGAACCGGTAGCACAGTAGGCGTCCAGGGTGTCAAGCTCCTCCGAGCTGCCGGCGATCCGGGCGATGGCGGCGATGTCGGCGATGTCGCGCAAGCTCTCCGGCGGCACCTCTGCCAGCAGCGCCAATGCGCCCAAGTCGCCGTAGTGGACGGCTGGTTCGCGCTCCGTGGTGAAGCGCAGGGCAGTTCTGGCCTGCCGCCAGGACCGGTCGGGGCTCCCAGGCATGCCGAGGCCCGCGCGGACGCCGGCCGGCAGGCTGGCCAACTCCATGGTGGTGGCCAGGATGACGCCCACGTCGGTGAGCGGCGCAGCCTTCACCAGGTGGGCCGGGCAAATCAGCAGCCCGATCCGGTCGAGCGGCAGCGGCGAGCGCACAGCAGCCACGCTGAGCGGCCCAGGGGCGAAGCCCAGCAGCCGCAGCGCCCGTGCTCTGGCCACCTCGTCGCTGTCGGCACTGATGGCGAGCTCGACCAGCGCCGGGTCGGCCATGGTGGTGCGGGCCGGGCCGTACCGTTCGACGGCAGCCGCGGCGGCGATGGCGAGCCGGTCGAGGAGGACGTCGTCCAGCGAGCCCGGCGGGCCGGGGCGTTCCAGCCACACCGTGCCGATCTCCTCCTCGTCGAGGGTGATCGGTACGGCACTGGACGCGGGTGCCGGCGGGCCGGACGCCTCCGTGCCGTGGGGTGAGACGCGGGTGCTCTCGCCCGTACCGTGCAGCCGGATCCCGGCGACGCACTCGGCCAGGCCCGCCGAGGCCCGCGCGAGCGCGGGCAGGTCGACCCGGCGGCGCATCAGCGTGTCGTAGAACGTGACGATGCGGATCGCCCCGTCAACGTACGGATCAAGCCCCGACAGCCGTACGGCCAGTGCCTCCATGCCAGCAGGATAGAAGGACCGTTAGGGTGGCAGGTGCGCCGATCGGCGCACGATCGGCACGGGACGCGCGACAGTTGGCGGCCGACCCACGCGGCGGCGGTCGCCAGGATGGTCGTCATGGATCCCGAACTCGAGGCGTTCATCCCGCTGTTCCCACGAACCGACCTGGCCGACCCGGTTGCCGCCCGCGGCAGGTTCTCCGAACTGGCCGCCGCAGTACCGGTACCGGACACCACGGACCTGGACGTCGAGGACCGCACGGTGCCCGCCGACCCGGCCGTGCCGGTACGGATCTACCGGCCGCGCCGGGCCGACCCCGTGAAGCGCGGCCAGGCCGCCCTGGTCTGGCTGCACGGCGGCGGGTTCGTCATGGGCGACCTGGACACCGAGCATCCCTGGGCCACGCTGATCGCCAACGGCTCCGGCGTGACGGTGATCTCGGTGGGCTACCGACTGGCACCCGAGCACCCGTTCCCGGCCGCCCTGGACGACGCCTATGCCGTCCTGCGCTGGACGGCCGAGCACGCGGCCGCCCTCGGCATCGACCCGGAGCGGATCGCCGTCGGCGGTCACAGCGCCGGGGGCGGGCTCGCGGCGGGGGTGGCACTGCGGGCGCGGGACGAACGGGGCCCCGCGATCCGCTTCCAACTGCTCAACCAACCGGGACTCGACGACCGTCAGGAGACCTGGTCGGCGCGCAACTTCACCGACACGCCCTGGTTCAACCGCGACAAGGCCCGCGCGGCATGGCGGCACTACCTGGGTTCGGCCCCCGCCACCCCGTACGCGGCCCCGGCGCGGGCCGAGGACCTGTCCGCTCTGCCGCCGGCCTACATCGCCACCGCGGAACTCTGCCCGAACCGCGACGAAGACCTCATCTACGCGCAGCGCCTGCTGCAGGCGGGCGTGTCGGTCGAACTGCACCAGTGGCCCGGGACCTTTCACGGGTCCCAGGCGATCGTGTCCGCGGAGGTGTCCCAGCGGCAGAACGCCGAACTCGGCGCCGCTCTGCGCCGCGCCCTGGCCGGCTGAGCCGGGCATCCCGTCCCACGCTTCAACCCACGAGAGGGAGAACGTCATGAAGACCCGACTCGCCCTGGCCGCAAGCGCAGCCGCGCTCTGCGTCTGCGCGGGCACCGTGGCAGCGGCGCCCGCACCCGAGGAAGGCACCGCCCAGTCCACCGGTCTCGACACCGAGAAGCTCCAGGCCGCCCTGGACGACGTCCACCAGGCGGGCGTTCCGGGGGTGTTCGTGGAGGTCCGCGATGCGGACGAGACCTGGCGCGGCGCCTCCGGCGTCGCCGACCTCGACACCGGCCGGCCCGTCCGGCCCGGCATGCGCCAGCGCGTCGGCAGCGTCACCAAGACCTTCACCGCTGCCGCGATCATGCAGCAGGTCGAGCAGGGCCGGATCAGGCTGGACGCGCCGATCGGCGACTACCTGCCGCAGCTCGTACCCGGCGACCGCGGCCGGAAGATCACGGTGCGGATGCTGCTCAACCACACCAGCGGCATCGCCGACTACATCCCGTACGCGTTCCCGTCAATGGTGAAGTACCCGCACGTGCCGGAGATGTCGCCGCAGAGCATCGACGACAACCAGTTCCGGCACTTCGAACCGGCCGAGCTCATCAAGCTCGGGCTCGACGCGCCGCCCGCCACCGAACCTGGCGCCGCCAAGGGCGTGTACTCCAACACCAACTACCTCCTGCTCGGGCAGCTCCTGGAGCACGTGAGCGGCGTCCCGGCCCAGGAGTACATCACCCGCAACGTCATCGAACGCGCCGGCCTGCGGCACACCGGGTTCCCGACCAGCCCGTACATCGAGGAACCGCACCCGCGGATGTACGAGTCCTTCTACGGGAAGATCGACCCGCCGCGCGACTACAGCGCCTACGACGACTCCTGGGTGGGCGTGTCGGCCGGACTGGTGTCGACCACGGCCGACCTCGACCGCTTCTTCGCCCAGCTGCTCGACGGCAGGATCGTCAGCCCCTCGTCCCTGACGGACATGCAGCGCACCGGCCCGGTCGTGGCCCTGGACGGCTCCAGGATCCAGTTCGGCCTCGGCCTGGAGAAGGTCGACGTCGGCTGCGGCACCTTCTGGGGCAAGGACGGCTCAGCCTGGGGCGCCGGGACGATATCCCTGATCCGGGCCGACGGCAGGCGCCAGATGTCCGTCGCGATCAACCTCCAGCGGTGGAACAAGCCGGACGCCTCCGGCCGGCCCCAGCCCCACCCCATCGACGGCGCGCTCACGGCCCTGTACCGGCAGGCGATGTGCGGCGGCGCCACCGACGCCGAGGACGCCTTGTAGGTCCGGGTCCCATCCCCCGCTCGCTCGTTGGCCTCCAACGAGCGAGCGGGAGTCGTTCCTGGCCGTGCAACACGACCTGCCGCAACCCGGGGAACGTACACGGAAGTCGCCCCCGCAGCCGCAGTGCGTGGCGTGGTACTGGCTCCACTTGCTCTCCAACGGCTCGTACATCAGACGGTCGCCGTAGTACTTCGTATCCCGTGTGAATCCTGACAGCGCGCACTGCTACAAGCCGCTGCGGGCGACTGTCCGCAGCGACGCACGGTTCTGCGACCGCGCGTGCAAGCAGGCCGCCCGCCGACAGCGGCGCCACACCGCGGAGGCCATCCGGATCGGGCTGGCCCTGATCAGCGGCGAGGATGACGAGCGGGTGGCGCGCTGCCCGTCGTGCCGGCGCCGCTTCGTTCTTGGCCACCTCCACAGACGCGACTCGAAGTTCTGCGGCCCGCGGTGCAGGCAGGCCGCTTATCGGGCCCGCCAGCGGGTCCGCGAAGCCGTCACCACCCCCGCCCGCCGTGACGGCTCCCATCCCCCTCTACGGGCCGGGTGACCAGCGCAAACGCCAACGGGAAGACCCCGGCGACGGGGCCGCCACCGCGCCCGGGCTCACGATTCGGCCTGCTCCGGGTCGCGCAGCGGCCTGAGTCCGCCGGGCATCTCGGGCGGCAGGAAGCTATCCCGGCCGAGCATGTTCACGTGGTGCCGCACAAACGGGGGAGAGGCGGGGTCGCAGCTCCGAATCCGACCCGGCCGGCAGGACGCGCCCGTGCGAATCTCCCTCGCCCACTGATTATCGTCTAGGTGACGATAATCTGCTAGCTTCGATGGCATGAGAGTCGTAGTGACCCGAGACAGCGTGTGCATGGCGGACGACGTCGATGCCCCGCATGAGGCCGTGTTGGAAGTCAATGGCACGGCCACGCTGCCGAACTTGCTGGACCAGACCGCTGGCCACTGCCTGCGAACGCAGGGCTCTTGCTGGGTCGCCTACCTCGGATACAACCGGGCTGACGGTCAGCCGCTTGCGCTGGCCGCCCCGCAGTGGCCGCGGCCCCGCATGCTGCCCGGTGTGAGCACCGCCGCTCAGCTTGGTACGCCCTCTGACACGGTGGAGATCTTCTGGGCCTATCGGAACCTAGTGGATGCGGAAAACCTGTGGCGGCAGCTGGGCAGAACCGTTGGAAACGGGGGCGGCTAGGTTCGGCGCGCTCCGAATCCGACCCGGCCGGTAGGACGTGCCCGTGCGAATCTCCCTCACCGCCGCTGGTCTTCAGCAGCTCGCGCAGACGCCGGCAGACCAAGCCGCCAACACCTGCTTCCGACTCAACCGCTGGGGCTGGCCCCTGGACCCGCGCAAGCCCGACCAGCAGCACGCCGGCCTGGTTACTGGCGCCTCCGTGGGGCCCGGGACGCCAGCGCGAGGACCCCGCTGATCAGTCCTCGTCCGCGTCCATGTCGCCGATGAACACGCGAACGCGACTGGCCGAAAGGTGCCTCCGCGAGCATCCCTCTCTTCTGCGAACCGGCCTCCTCGAGGTCTGCCGGTGTCTAAGCTCCCCAACATGAACACCCTCAGTGACTCGAACGTCACCGAAGAGCAGACCGCCCAGGCGGGTGAGCTGAACGAGCGCCTGGTCTCGGCATTGGAGCGGGCCGGCAGGATCACCACCCCGGAGGTCGCAGCGGCGTTCCGGGTCACGCCCCGACACCTCTTCGTCCCGGACGTCGCGTTGGCCGAGGCGTACAAGGACGACTACCAGCCCACCGACCGCGATGGAGAGGGCCGGCTCCTCAGCTCGGTCAGCGCCCCGTGGCTGGTCGCGCAGATGCTCGAGTACCTGCGCCCGCGTCCCGGAGACAGCGTGCTGGAGGTCGGATCCGGCGGCTTCAACGCCGCCTTGCTCCACCGACTCGTCGGCGAGGCGGGCTCGGTGACCAGCATCGACATCGACCCTGCGGTGACCGAGCGCGCCCGCCGCTGCCTGCAAGCCGCTGGCCTGGAGGACTCCGTCCGCGTCCTCACCGGCGACGGCGCACATGGTGTGCCCGAGCGGGCGCCGTACGACCGGATCGAAGTGACGGTGCAGGCGGCCGCGATCGAACAGGCCTGGCTCGACCAGCTTGCCCCCGACGGCGTGCTCGTCGTCCCGCTGCGCGTGCGCGGACTCGGCCGCCTCGTCGCCCTCGTCCCCGACGGCACAGGGCACTACACCGGTGGCGGCTGGCTGCCCTGCGGTTTCGTGGCGATGCGTGGGGAGGCGGCGAGCTCCACCCAGGTGCACGCGCTGACCCCCGGGGCCCGCGTGCGGGTGGACGGCGCCCCGCCGTTCGACCCCGAGGCCCTGACGAAAGCCCTCGACAGCGCCGGCAGCGCCTACTGGTCCGGGGTCGAGGTGGGCGCGAGTGAGGGCACCAGGCCCGTCATCGATCTGTGGTTCGCCACTGTCCTCGACACCTACGGCACCCTGCTGGTGGACCCACAGAAGTCCGCGCTGCGGGCGCTGCCCGGCGGCACCCCGCTCACCTGGAACACCGACTCCAGCTCCGCGGCCTACGTGACGATGCGTCCGGTCGAGGGGCAGACCAGCCGGTACGAGTACGGCGTCGTCCTCCACGGAGAGGACCACGCTCTGGCCGAGGCCCTGGTGGCGAGTCTGCGGGAGTGGAACCGGGACCACCGGGGACGCCCCGGCCCCGTCCTCCACGTCTACTCCGAGGGCACCGACCCCGCCGCCATGGCCCCCGGCCGGGCGCTGGAGCGGCCCGGAGCACCGATGGTCCTCACCTGGCCGAAGGGCTGACGGCCACCCCGCACTCCCGGACCCGCGCGGTCCGGGCGCACCATCCCCACCCGGACGATGGAAGGAGGACGCACCATGAGCACCGCACTGCTGGACGCCTTCGCGCTCGACGCGGTGAACACGCCGCTGACCGGTGTGCGCGAGACCTACGCGGACACCGAGGGCGACACCACCGGTGACGGTTGCGGGGAATCGCCCCCGGCCGGCCCGACCAGCGGCTGTCTGATCCCGGACCAGCTGTAGCAGCACGCGGGTGTGCGGCACCGGCGTCCCCGGTGCCGCACACCCGGCCGTTGAGCCAAGAGGGGAACCGCCTGTGCGCAGCCGTTTCGTGCCCGACCCGGTGGTACTTGCTCGCCTGCCACTGCTGGCGGCCGACAGCACGAAGGGCGGCGGGCTGGTCACCGAGGGGCTGTTCCTCACCTCCCGAGACCTCGATGGCGCACCCGACGGAGCACTGGCGAGGGCCGCCTACGACCTGCGTGCTCGCACCCGCACCACCCCCAACGGTGTCTGGGCCGCCACCACCACCGCCCGCCTGGCCCCCGGGGAACCGGTCCTGCTGCTGGGTGAGGAGCACCGCTGCGCCACGCTCCCCAGCCCGGCCTGGCTCGCGGCAGCCGCGGACCGCGCCCTTGACCTCCCGGACGTCCACGACCGCCTGCGCCTGTTCGCCAACCCGGCCGCGCTGCGGCGCGGCGGGGTGCTGGAGGCCGAGCACCCGGGGCCGGACGGCACGGCGCAGCTGGGAACGGTCCGGGTGACCGAGGTGTCCACCTGGCTGCTGAGCGAGTGCGGCCGCACCGGCGGCGCTGCGGCCGGGCGGGTCGTGAGCGCGGCGCTCGAGCGTTGGCCCGGGGCCGACGCCGCGGCCGTGCGGGCCGCGATCACCGCGCTGGTCCGCACCGGCCTGCTCCTGACCGACCTTCTGCCCGCCGACCTCATCGACGACCCCCTGGGCCACCTCGCCACGAAGCTTCCGTCGGCAGCGGGCCTGTGTGCCGCGGTCCTCGGCCTGCGCGCGCTGCTGGCCGACGCGGACCGGTACCGGCCCGGCGCACCCGAGCGTCTGCCGCTCCTGGCCGCCGCCCGCCGGGCCGCCGACGCGATCCACACCACCGACCGCCCGCTGACCTGCGACACCGTCGCCGACGGCGAACTGCGCCTCCCGGCCACGGTGGGCAGGGCGGCGGCGGGGACGGTCGATGTCCTCTGGCGCATCGGCCACCGCACGGTCCCGCTGCAGGCGTGGACGGCGAAGTTCCAGGAGACGTACGGGCCGCACCGCATGGTTCCGCTGCTGGAGGCCGTCGACCCGGCCACCGGGATCGGCTCGCCCGGGCCGCAGGACGCGATCGGCGCCCGCACCGACCTGGACGACCGTCGCACCCAGCTTCTTCTCGAGCTGCTCACCGCGGCGATAGCGCGCGGCGAGCAGGAGGTGGAGCTGACCGAGGAGATGGTGAACGCGCTGGCCCACCGCGGCGACGGGCGGCCGCCGCGCACGGCCGAGGTCCACGTCCGTGTCCGGGAAGACGACGGTGGGCGCCTTGCCCTGGCGATCGGCACCCACGCGTCGCAGGACGCCGGGTCGGCCGCCGGACGGCTCGCCCGCTACCTGTCCGACCTCGCGCCCGAGCCGCAGGACGGCGGCGAGCCGCTGCCGGTCGAGATCGTCTGCCGCCCGCTCACCGCGAGCACCGGGGCCCTGGCGGTGGAGAGCGGGTACACGGCGTACCGCATCCCCGTGGGCCTGCCCCTCACCGGCTCCCGGGACCTCGACCCCCGCGCCCTGCTCGTCACCGTGACCCGGGCCGGCCACCTCGCCCTCTACTCGCCACAGCTCGGCCGCCTGGTCCGGCCCCTGCTTCTCAGCCGTATCACCCGCGCGCTCCTGCCGCCGGCCGCCCAGCTCCTTCACCTGCTGGGCCACGCGGACGAGCGGCCCTGGCACCCCTGGTCCTGGGGCCCGGCCGCCCTCGCCCCCTACACCCCGCGCGTCACCTACCGCTCTACCGTCCTCGCCCCGCAGCGCTGGCTCCTGCCGCAAGGCCTTCACGCGCTGGTCGACCACCGCGACCGCTGGCACGGCTGCCTGGACGACTGGCTGGCCCGCCCCACCATGCCGGTCCCGCGGCAGGTGGTGATCGAGGAGAGCGACCGGCACCTGCCCATCGACCTGCGCGAGGCCGGCCACCGCGAGCTGCTGCGGCGCAGCGTCCGCCGCGGCTGCCGTACCGTCAGCGAGGTGCTGTCGGGCCGGCCGCCGGTGCACGGCCGGGACGGCCGCCACCACCTCGAACTCGTCATCGGCCTGCGCCGGCAGCACGAGGCGGAGCTGCCGGAGCTCCTCGACCCCCGGACCGTGGCCCGCGCCCGCGCCGCCGACACCACCCCCCACGGTGGCACGTGGCTCTCCCTCGCCGTGCCCGCCCCGGTCCGGCACCAGGACGCGATCCTCGCCCAGCTCCCGCACTACCCAAACATGCTGTCCTACTGGCTGCGCTACACCACCCCCGGCCTCGGCCCCCACCTGCGCCTGCGCTACCACGGCACCCCCGACCTGCTGGCCGCCGTTCAGCAGGAACTCGCCGGCCTCTCCGCGCGGCTGGCCGAGCAGCACCTGACCAACGGCCACCTCGCCGCCGCGCCGTACCAGCGCGAGACCCAGCGCTACGGAGGCCCGGGCGCGATCGCCGCAGCCGAGGCGGTGTTCGCCGCCGACTCCGCCCTCGTCCGAACCGCCCTCCAGGAGCTGGACGACGACCAGAGGATCGTCCTCGCCGCCCACACCGCTGCCGCCATCGCCCGCACCCTCAACGCCCCTACCGCCGCCCGCCCCCAGCCCCTCCCCGGCAACCTGCGCCGCCGTCGCGAGACGCTCCGGGCCCGGTGCCGGACCGTCACCGTCCCCGGCGACCTCGCCCACTCCTGGAAGACCCTGCTCGACGCCGTGACCGCCTACCGGCCCCTCCTCGCCGAGAACGTCGCGCCGCTGTGCGCCTCCGACCTGATCCACCTGCACTGCAACCGTCTCCTCGGCACCGACCGCGGCCGGGAGCACCTGGCCCGCTCCCTCGCCACCGATCTCCTGCGCCATGCCTGACCCCCTCCTGCTGGTCGAAGAGACCGTGGCCGCCGTCCTCGACCCCACCCAGGTCGTCGCCGGCCTGACCCCCGGCGCCGCCGCCACCCTCGCCGACGGCCTGCCCGGCACCGCCCTGCTCCTCGCCGTTGTCGCCGACGGCGACACCGCGCTGATCGACGCCGTAGACCGGCACTGGAACGCCGCCGCCCCACTGGTCGCCGGCTCCCGCCCGGACGGCATCTACGCCGGCCCCGGAGCCCTGGCCGCCTCCCTCGTCTACGGCAGCGCCCACCTGCCCGCCGACCGGCGCCGACACGACGCCCTCGGCCGCGCCGCCGCCTGGCTGTCCGCCCGCGCCCAGGGCCTGGCCGAACACCAGACCACCCGACTGCGCGCAGGCCCGCCCGGAACCCTGTGGGGAATCTACGACACCATCAAGGGCCTCGCCGGGATCGGCCGCACGCTCCTCGCCGCCGTGCAGCTCGGCCTCCCGGAAGCCCGGCCCGGACTGACCGCCGCCCTCACCACCCTCACCCGCATGATCACCACCACCGACGACACGGGCCGCCCCGGCTGGTGGGTCGCCGCGAACGACCACGCGCTCGCCGTCCCCGGAACCCTGCCGCCCTCCGGCACCGCGAGTACCGGCGCCGCGCACGGGATCGCCGGGCCCCTCTGCCTCCTCGCCCTCGCGCACCAGGCCGGTACCTCCGTGCCCGAGCAGGAGAAGGCCATCGCCACCGGAGCCCGCTGGCTCCTTGACCGGGCCGCCCCCGGACCGTCCTGGCCCCCGTACATCAGCGGGTACGACCTCGCGCACCCGCCGAACGCCGAACGCCTGGCCGCCACCCCAGGACGCCGCGACGCCTGGTGCTACGGTTCCCCCGGCATCGCCGCCGCCCTGCACCACAGCGGCAGAGCGCTCGCCGACCCCTTCCTCGTAGCCCTGGCCCGTCGATCCCTTGACACCCTCGCCAGCCGTCCGCCCGCCGCCTGGGACACCACCGGGCCCGGTCTCTGCCACGGCAGCGCGGGAGCTCTGCAGGTCGCCACGCGCCTGAACCACCGAGCGCTCGCCGACACAGCCGCCCGGCACACCACCATCACCTTCCACGAGGCCGCTCCGGTCACCGGCTTTCTCACAGGCCGCGCCGGAGCCGCCCTCGCGCTGGCCACCCACTGCGGAACCACGAGCCGACACGTCCCGTGGGACGGCCTGCTCATGCTGACCTGACCCACCCGACTCGTGTCCACGGCGCTCCAACGCGCTCATGGGGTGCGCAGCCGCCTTGCTGCGATGTCCCTGTCTGCCGGTGGCCCCGGTTGAGTTGGTTGGCCGACTTGGGCTAACTCGCGCTTCCGGTCGATGGGCAAGCCTTGGCGAGGCCGAGGACAGCTTGGGCAGCTGAGGTGAAAGGTAGCCTCTGGCCCTGCGGCAGCCGTAGATGGCCCGGGTCGCACTCGGGCAGGTTCTACCGGAGGTTCCACTCCTCGCTGGGCAGTGAGTGCCAGAGGTCGAGCCAGTTGTGCAGCAGGAAGAGCGGTCGGGTCAGGTTGACGTCGCCCGCGTGTTGGAAGCGGATCGCAAGGCCGAGGTCGGGGAAGACCGGGTCGGCGGCGGGGCTGTACATCAGACGGCCGTGCGCTGTGCGGTGGACGAGCCAGTCCTCCGCCCGGGACGGTACGCAGCCGGTCAGCGGAACGCCGTCCAGCCGCACCTGGGGGCCGGTGAGCGCGTTCACCGCCACGCACTCCAGACGGTCCATCCGGAAGAGAGCCCTGACCCCGGCGGCGCGGAAGTCGGCGTAGTTGAGCCGGCGCTCGTCGCTGCCAGGGTCGTAGGAGGACGAGGCGGACCCCTCTTCGCCGAGGGCGGCGGTGATCTCCTCCAGGGTCATTCCGAAGTGCAGCGGTCCCACCCCGACGTACGGCGTGAACGTCCACTCATCGCGCTCCTCGCCTCCGGCGATCCGCCACGGGCCCCGATACCCCGGTGCGCTTGCTTGGGCGGCCGTGGGCGGTTCGGGTGCCGGCTCGTGCTGGGCCGCTGGCTCCGGTGCCGTCCGGGCCGGGTGCCAGCGGCCCGGGAGTTCCAGGGCGGCGGTGTCCTGCGGCTGCTCGGCCAGCCATCGGATCGCCTGCTCCTGGCCTTCGTCGAACGGGTCGTCCGCCAGTGCGTGCGCCCGATCCGTGGCCGCGCGGTATTCCTCTTCCGCGGTGATGAGGACTGTGGTGTCCTCGCCCCAGGTCTCCAGCCGCTCCCGTGCGATCCACCGGTAGTACGAGTCCGCACTCCGGGCCAGCACATCGCGGACGACGGGCGCGTAGCGCGGGATCGACGCGGCGAGGGAGGGATCTGCCAGCAGAAGGGCGGTGGCCGCGACGGCAGCCTCCCTCACCTGCGGATCGTCGTCCTCGCAGAAGACTGCGACGTGGGTGTGGAGCGCCGGCCGTGCGGCGCGGGCGGCGGCAAGATCCTGCGGTGCGCCGACACCGTTCCCGGCGTCCAGGCGAGCGACATCGGCAAACGAGGCCAGCCAGTTCAGCAGCTCCGCGCGCAGCGACCGCCTGCCCGCTCTCCGCTCCCACCGGCCCTCGGCGAGCATGCGCGGATCACCGAGAAGGGCGGCGACGACCAGAGCCGCCGGGGCGGTCGCCGGGAACACCCGCTCCTGGTTGAGGAGCAGCCGGTATAGGTTCCAGACCGCCCGTGCCCGGCGGGTGTGATCGCCGTCGAGCAGCCCGATGAGGATGTCCGGTGTGTCGGGCACGGTGTGCAGACCGGTGCAGAAGTGCGGCAGCTCACTCCACGCGGTGCCGGTGAGCTTGGCCAAGGCAGGAGGCGGCAGGAACACCGTGGGAGCGTTGGAAGGGTCAGCGGCTGTTTTGTCGATCACGGCCGCAGTGTTCCAGCCGGCTCCGACACTCGCGGGGCGTCGACGCAGGTGAGAGACAGCCCACGTAGGAGCGGTTCGGGAAACGATCTTCAATGAATTGGGAAGCGATCTTCGCCAGGCCGCAACCTTCCCTGGTCAGCGCCACTTGTGAACAGCCCCGGAGGTAGAACAGCAGCCTCCGGCCGTCCCCGCGTCAGCAGTTGTGGGCGCGCAGGAACTCGGCCGTACCGGCATCGGCCGCAGCCAGGTGCTGCATGCCTTCGCCCGCAGGATCTGGCGTCCTCGGTCCGATGCTGCAGTCATCCCCGCTCGGACTCGGTCACACGGTCCTGCGGTGCTGCACCGCCTGGCGGACGGCCGACGGCACGGAGTAGCGGTGGGCGGTCGAGCTCAACTGCCACTGGGGCCGGGCGCTGCCGTACGACCAGGTAGTCGAGCTGCTCACCGACAAGCGCTTTGGTCTGCCCCTGGCCGTGGTCGAGCGCAGCTGCCGGTGCCCGCATGAGACCCCGTGGACGCGGTGCCGGCTTCTCCTGCTGTCCCCGCTGAGCGAGCAGGTCGAGGTCGAGCTGCGCTTCAACCACGGAGGCGGATCACCCGGTTCGCCGGGTGGTCAGGAGTCTGTACGAGAGGGTGCCGTCGGCGTGGCTGGCCGTCCGACCCAGGTCTGGTGTTCCGTCGCAACGAAGGATCCCTGGCGGCGGCGCCCTCTCAGCACACCGACGCGCGTTCGCCCTTCCACGACCTGGAGGCCGGTCTCCGCCGGGGCGAACAGCCTTCGGTCGATCAGGACGGGCGGGCGCTTCCACGTCCCGAGCTCTTCCCAGTACCGAGCGACACCCTCATGGATCCCTCTGTGTCGGACCGCGACCCAGTGGTCCGGATTCTCGGCGTAGTACTCGATGCAGCCGTGGTCGGACGCTCCGGTCGGCATCTCGCCTAGCTCCTCGGCTGGCGTCGCTTCGAGGCCCCACACGATCCTGGAGAGGTCGACGTCCCTGTAGTCCTGTAGGAAGGAGCTGTTGTCACCGTGATCGTAGAGAAACTGCTCGACGACGTCGTCAGGCCACTGGAGTGAGGCGATCACGGGATCGGCGCAGAAGCCTTCGAGGCTGAGACCGTCCCGCCGGCGCACCATCAAGGCTTTGAGGTCAGCGAGTTGCATACCGCCACCGTAGACGCCGATCCCCTGGACCAACGATGTCGCCGGCGCGGGCGCCCTGGATCAGGTTATGGCCTTCAGACTCCGGTGTGCCCCGGTAGTGTCTGCGGCCTGGTGCACACCCAGGGTCCGGCAGGCCGTGGCCGGCCCTGCGGAGCAGTAGATGGAGGTTGTCGATGGTCTGGCGCTTCAGGAAGCCCGCGGCTGCTGCACTGCTCGACCCGGCGCTGCCGTGGGAGATCCGTGAGACCGTGCACCGGATCGGCCGTCAGCACCCGCAGCTTCTCCGCGCCCCGGATGCGCCGCTGCCCTGGGCTGCCGCAGTCGACAGCGCGCGGCCGGGGCGGGTAGAAGTCGCTGGCGAGCCTGTCGACCGCGCTGCTCCAGTCGGCGACGTACCCGTTGACCATCACGATGGTCTCCAGAGCGTGCTCCCGCAGCTCCTTCGGTGACGGCCGCTGGTAGCCCTCCAGCGGCAGGAATCCGCCCTCCTCGAAGAAGTAAGCCTCGTCGTAGGCGGCGGCGTCGAACGCGGAGCGGCGCGGGCGGCGTCCTGCTTGCTCAGCCACTTGCCCGGACGCAGGCTCGGGTCGGTTTCGCCGCCCGCCCGGTTCATCGGACCGGTCAGGGTGCCGCCCGCCTGAAGGTAGGCGACGACCCGGCGGTAGCTCCGGTTCCAGGCGCCACAGCGGGTCCAGGGCGGTCAACGCGGTGACGAGGTCGTCGGGCAGGTCGTCGGCCTTGCGCTGGGAGCGCATCCACCGAACGACGTTGTAGTTGTTAAGCACCTGGGTGGCCGGGAGCCGTGGCACCGGCCGGTCGAAGCCCTCAGCACGACGGCTCCTACATGACACTCGCGTACGCCCGCGACACCGAGGCCGCCCCCTCACACACTCCACCCCTGATGGACCGAGACCGGTGCACCTGTCCGGCAGCCACCTGCGTGATCTGCTGCTCCATGCCACCACCGGCGGTGAGGCCCACACGCTCCCCGGCGGTCCCTCCCGCAGCCCGCCACCACGCAGGCCCCGGCTCCGGACCCGGCACGGGGCTGCCGGTTCGGCACCGGCTGGTGATGGGCCCCGGCCCTCGCCGTGGCACGGCGAGGGCCGGGGCCAGGCACTGCCTCCTACTTGATGCTCTTCACCAGCGGCACCGCCAGCTGCATGAGATTCGGCAGCCGGCCCAGGATGTTGTCCCCGCTGAGGAACAGCACCCGGTCGCCGATCCGGGTCATCACAATCTCCGAGGTGCTGTACGGGCCCGTGGGAACCTTCTTCATGTCGACGGCCTCGTCACCGAGCCCCGGCACGGGCTGCGCCGTCACGGTCATCGGGATCGGGGCGCCGTCCACGCTCTTTCCGGTGAAGGTCTTGCAGCGCTCCGCGTACGCCCGGAGGTCGCCGAGCAGCTTGGCCGCGTCGCCGGGGCGGTAGGCGGCCAGGTAAACCTGGACCATGTGCTCCCCGTCGTAGACCTCGGTCATCGCACCCGAGACCTTGTAGCCCTGGGAGAAGATGGTCCCGGCGAGACGCATCTGGGTGCACGGTTCCGTGATCTGCGGCGGGTTGGCCCGGTACTCGTTGATGGTGGTACCGGTGTCGACCTGATTGCCGTTGCCCTTGATCGTCCACCCGGCAGGCAGCACCGCGGCGGTCGGAAGGGCGGCGCGCAGGTCCACTCCGGTGAGAAGCGGCGGTCCGGTCGGTGTGCTGCTGGGAGTGCCGAAGGCCGGAGCGCCGGACACCTGGAGCGTCGGTGTGCCCGTCGGGGCGGCGGCCGAGGAGGTGGCAGGGGCTTTGGTGATGGCCGACGACTCGCTGGAGACGGTCGCCGTGCCGGAGGAGCACCCCGTGACAACGGCCGCGGCCACTGCGAGCGGGATTCTGATGGTGGATCGGACCATGGACACAAGGACCCCCGTAGATTCGTAGCCGAATGCAGTGCTTCGTGCACAAGGGTGTCACCCCCAGTGGTGACAATATCGCTGGCCGACGGGCCCCAGGCCGTTGTAGCACTTCCTGCCCGACCGGCTAGCCAAACTCTGCTGGCTCTTGGCCGTCCACGGCGTCAGGATTGGCTGGTGAGATCGCAGATCCCGGTAGCTGGCCTTCTGGCCCGGCTGTTCGGTGCCGGACGTTCAGGCTCAGAGGATGTTCCACCGTTGCTCGCTGTCTCCGTCGGTCAGCTGGTTGATACGGCGTCGGACCTCGTGGAGGGTCGCGCTGCCGAGGGCCGCTCGCTTGGCGTTGGTGGTGATCATCCGGAGTTCCCGCAGTGCGGTCAGGACCGGGTAGCCGTCCCAGGTGGTGATGTCCATGCCATACTGCTCGGCGAATGCCTCGTAGTGTGCCCGGCCGTAGCCGAAGCGCCGACAGTGGATCTCGACCGTCGTCAGGTCCCACTCGGGCTGACCGAAGCCCGCGGTGTCCCAGTCACACAGGACCGCCCGGCCGTCGCCGGTGTGCAGGGCGTTCCGGTGTTGGGGGTCGCCCTGGGTCACCGCGGGCCGCAGCAGGTAGGTGGTACGGGCGAGGTCCGCCTCCAGTTGCTGCAGGTGTCGGTGGAGGTAGTCCAGTTCCTGCGTGGTGAGTGTCGCAGCGGCGGCCAGGGAGCGGCGCACGGCGGCGACCGTGTCCACCGGTGGCAGTGGCACGGGCGGGTCGGTCAGCCGGTGCAGCGCTTTGAGTGGGCCGGCCAGTTGCTCGGCGGCCACGGGGTGGCCGGGCTGGGGCAGGTGGGTCCAGATTGTGGCGAGGTGGCCGTCGGCCTCTACCGGCTGGCGCACGGGGTGCAGGCCTACCGTGGGGAAGCCTTGTGCGCCGAGCCAGGTGGCCAGGGCGACGGTTCGACGGACGGACTCGGCGGGTGTGCCGCGCCGGGCGATCTTGACCACGACGTGTTCGCCGGGCAGGTGGTAGACGGCGTTGGTGTGCCCGCGTAGCAGGACGGCGCCTTCGGGGCGGAGCCCGGTTGCGCGGCACACCTGATCGAGGACGGCGGCCAAGTGCGCGGCGGCGAAGCCGCCGGCCGCGACTGGGGTGATGGTCATGGTGGTCAGGTTTCCTATGCCGTGGGCCGACGTCACTCCTGCCCGGCGGGCAGGGCGAACATCTCCGCGATCTGGCGGGCCGGGCGGCCCGACCGGAGCGGGGTGGGTAGTATCGCGATGACGTCCCGGGCCCGGGCTCCAAGGATCGCGGTGCGGTGCGGCCCGGGTACCCGGTCGTACGTGTGGACGGTCAGCTGCAGGGCCTCCGTTGGACTGTGGTCGATGACCAGGCACATCGCCTCCTCCAGGCGCAGCAGGGCCGGGTCGATGCCGGTGTGGCCCTCTGGGTAGAGCGCCAGCGCCTGCTGCTGGGCTTGACGGGCCTGGCTGGTTTCGCCAAGGGCAGTGTGCGCCCCGGAGAGGTAGAGCCACAGGCGCCGCTCAGGGAAAGCCCAGGCGTCGTCCTGGTCCTGGTCGGCTTGGCAGTGTTCGAAGAAGTCCTTCGCCATGCGGATGGCGGCCTGCGCGCCGTCGCGATCGCCGAGTCTGGCGAGGGAGCGAGCTTCGGCAGCGACCGCGAACACCGCGGTGGGTCCGGGGCGGCCGCGGCTGAGCAGGCGGGCCTCACGGGCGAGGTTCGCGGCGGCCAGCAGGGGCCCGTAGTAGTAGGGGAGCATTGCGGCCTGCACGCGGACGCGGGCTCGCAACTCGGAGTTGCCCGCGTCGTCGGCGGCCAGCCGGGCGGTGCCGTACCAGCGCTGCGCCCCGGGCAGCCGACCGAGTTTCATCCAGGCGTCGGCCACCAGGGTGGAGACGATCGCGGTGAGCTCGGACAGGCGGGCCTGCGCTGCGGCGGGCTGCCGTTCGGCGGCCAGGACCTGGATGTCGTCCAGGTCGGCGAGCAGGTGGTGGATCATCTGCTCAGGTGCAGCGGTGACGTAGAGGCGGCGGACGTCGTCGAGGCGCTCGTCCAGCAGATCCAGTCCCCCCGGGCTGACCGTGCTCGCGGCGAGGGTCCGGTTGATCGCTCGGCGAGTCCGCTCAGCGTGTTCGTGCACCGGGTCCGGCGGCTGGAGCTCTTGCGGCGGCGGTGCGGGGATGGGTGCGGACGATGCCAGCCCGAGGTCTGCGGGCGAGGCTTCGTAGAGCACGCACAGCAGTCGGAGAGCCCGCTCGCGGGGTTTGGCGCCGAGGTCCTCCCAGGTGCGCAGCAGCTCCCGGGTTCCCCTGAAGCGCGGCTCGCCTCGCTGTTCGGCGAGCTCTACGAGCCGGGCGACGACCACCGGCCGGCTCCAGCCCCGAGCCTGCCGGTGGGATCGCAACCGGCTGATCCCGCAGCATTCCTGCAGCGCCGACACCAGCGCGGGAAGGCCGGCTTCGAGTACCTCGGGGCTCCTGCGCAATCTGGCTGCGCACGCCCGTCCGTGACCGCTCGTCATGTCGCCATTGTGCGGTCAGACGAGGGCTCGAGTCCCGGGTTCCGCGGGCACCCAGGCCGAAAAGGCCCGGATACCCGGCACGAGTTGGGCCGATCCACGAGAACGGCCCAACTCGCCGCCTGGAAAGGCGGCTTCGGCTCAACTCCGTTTGGTTGCCGAGCTCGTGCGGCGCAGCGATTCTTTCCGGACCCGAACAGCTCTGCCGCTGGTTGCGGCTCGGCGTCCCGAAGGGGGAAGGCATGAATCCCGCCAGCTCTGCATCGCCCGGCGGTGCCCTGATGCCGTCACGGCGCCGCCCGATGACGGGGCTGCTGCACCGGCTCGGCAGCCGCCTGCCGCGGTACAGCTCCGCCCCTGCCGTACGCGTGCGTTCGGAGATGGCTGCGTGCACGCCGTCGCAGCCTCGCCCGAGCGCTGTGGAAGCCGTGTCCGGTGAGACGGACCTGCCCGACCTGGCGGCCGGCTTCGCACTGCGGGACCAGCTGGTACGCCTGGCACAGGCAGTACTGCGCGCGGACGAGCTGGCCGCCCGCCGACCCACGTTCGGCGCTGCCGAGGTACACCTCGCAGAGGTCCGCTACGGCGTGGGTGAACTCCTGCAGATCGTCGACTGCGGTGGGTGGCCGAGCTTCGCCCTGGTGGGGCGGGACGGTCTGGATGCCGCTCTGGTCATCGCGCAGGCCGCCAGCGTGGAGGAGCAGGTCACGCTGCGACGCGCCCTGGCCACGGCCGTCCACAACGGCTGTGCGCCCGAACCGCACCTGGTGCACCTGGCGGCGCTCATCGCCCGCGCGAGCGAAACCCCGATCGACGACACGGACCACTTCGGCCACGGTGTGCTGGGTCCTCCGCACGATGCGCTCGCCGACGCCTGGGCGAGATCAGCTCTGCGGAAGGGGAATCCCCTCCCGCCGTGTACGAGGAGTCCCGATGCGACTTGCGCTGGCCGGCGAGCCTGCAGGACCAAGCTGGTCACCTGCCGTACGGCACCGTGCTGCACTGTCGCCTCTGATCGCCTCCCGCACCACGGCGCCCAGGTCGGGCGCACCAGCTGCCAACCCACGACGGAGAGGACCGATGCCCAACAACGCGCAGTGGCGCATCGACCCGCTCGCCGCACCGCCCTACACGGCTGCGGCACGCATCTCGGCAACGGCGGAGTCGAGCCGGGCCGACCCCACCTTGGAGGCGAGACCGAAGGCGATCGCGGCATGGTGGCGGGCCTCGTCCACCTCGCTCTGCCGGAACAGCACGGTGGCCAGGCGCGCCGCACCCATCGCTTTCGCTCTCGGCTGCGACGCTTCGCAAACGCCTGCCGTGCGCCGTAGGTGGGATACGAGGCCGGACGCCACATGGCCGGTGGTCGCCGACAGCCGGTACAGGGCGAAGCCGAGGTCGGACTGCAGCTTGGCAGGGGTCAGGGTTTGCATCCAGCCCTCCTGCGTTCCAGCCCCGTCGGCGCGGGACGCGTGGGACTCGGCGGCGGCGACGGAGCGCATCACGCCGCGGACGTCGCCCCGGAGCGCGAATGCCTGCGCGGCGACGGCGGAGATCATCGCCAGGACGGTGGGCGGGTGCGGGCCGGCGACAGACGCAGTGAGCGCCAGCGCCCGCTCGGCGGCACCGTCATGGACGGCTTGCCGGGCGGCGTTGGTCGCAATGTGGCAGTACGTCCCGTCGCCACCTGCCTCCCTGGCCGCTTCGAGGGCCAGGTCGAAGGCGAGAACGGCCCCGGCCTCCCCCGCGTCGAACGTGGTCCAGGCGTACAGGCCGGCCAGCCGCGCCACCGCGCCGCTCCAGGCGGTACGGACGGACGGCGTCATCGAGGCCGAGCCGAGGTCGACCGCCCGCCGCAGCTCCAGGCCCGCGAAGTGCCGGGGCGCGCGGCCGCCGGATCGGCGGTCCCACTCCTCCAGCGCGGCGGTGTGGCAGTCGAGACGGTGCACGTCGTCGGTTCCGAGCCGGCTCGGGACCGACCAGAGATCGGGCATGGCGGCCGCTGCGCCGAGCGACAGGAAGGTTCGGCGGTTCGTCGGACTCACCTCGCGGGTCTTGGTTCGCGGCCGGCGTGTGCCGTCGAGACCGAGCTCCGCGTCGGTCTCGACCTCGAAGACCGCCCGCAGCGCCCGCCGCACCTCGTCCCGCGGCCACCTGATGCGACCGCATTCAAGGCGGCTGACGGTGGCGGCGTCAAAGCTCCCCGGATCCAGCCCCTCTTCTCGGCACCAGGCCTGTACGAGGACGGCCACCTTCTCCTGCGTCCAACCCCTGGCCTCCCTGGCCTGCTGCAAAGCCGTGTTCTCCATCGCCCTGCCCCCTCAACTGGACGTCTGCGAAGGGCAATGAGCCTACCCGGCACCCGTAACTTGCCCACCCAACTTGCCCTGCCCGATGCACCTGATCGGGTGTCAGATAGTGCTCGGCCAGATCGAGTACCGAACCCGCGACCGATCTGCCGAAGGCTGCTCGGTCGACCGGACCGGGGCCCGCGCGAACCCTCGCGGCTCAAGCGGTCCGCCCTTCCCGAGCGCTGTTTCCCCGCGGCCGAATGCCGCCCGCCCCGAGGAGATTGCCCTGTCCACCGTCACCGCTCTGCCCGCTGTCCAGATGCCGGCCGGTGAGTTCCGCATCGGCAAGTCGTTCACCTTCGAGGCCGGCCACCGGCTGACGGGGCTTCCGCCCGGGCACCAGTGCTCCCGGCAGCACGGGCACAGCTACACCGTCGAGGTCGAGCTGGCCGCGGACGAACTCGTCCAGCCGGGCTTCGTCACCGACTTCGCCGACCTGCGGCCTTTCAAGAACTTCCTGGAGAGCCAGCTGGACCACCGCAACCTCCACGAGGTCCTGCCGGTCGAGCCCACCTCCGAGCTGCTCGCCCAGTACCTGGCCGGCTGGTTCATCGAGCACGTCCAGCCCGGCATCACGGGGCGCTTGGCCGCCATCCGGGTCAGCGAGACCGGGAGCAGCTGGGCCCGGTTCGAGGTGGCCGCCCCGTGAGCGGGCGGACCCGGGGCGATGGCGGGGTGCTGGTGGCCGAGCGGTTCGGCGTCGAGTTGCCCACGTTCCAGGGCGAGGGTCCCAGCTGCGGTCAGCCGGCCCTGTTCATCCGCCTTTCGCGGTGCAATCTGACCTGCGCGCAGTGCGACACCAAGCAGACGTGGGATTGGAGCCGGTTCAACCCCGCCGAGGTGTCCGCGTGGGAGACGGTGGCGGAGCTGGCGCGGTGGGCGCTGTCCTCGCCGGTCGAGCTGGTCGTGATCACCGGCGGCGAGCCGCTGATCCAGCAGCGGCGACTGCTGCCCCTGGTGCGCGAGTTGCTCGCGGCCGGCCGGGTGATCGAGTTCGAGACCAACGGCACCATCACGCCGGACCCCGGGCTGCTGGTGGACGGCGTCCGGTTCAACGTCTCCCCGAAGCTGGGGAGTTTCGGCGCGGACGAGGGCCGCAGCATCGTCCCGGAGGCGCTGGCCGTCTTCGCCGCCAGCGGGCGGGCGGCGTTCAAGTTCGTCGCCACCGGGCCCGACGACCTCGGGCGGATCGCCGACCTCGTCGAGGAGCACCGGCTCGCCCCGGTGTGGGTGATGCCGGAGGGCACCACCGCGGAGGCCGTCATCGCGACGACCCGCGCCATCGCCGACCAGGTTGCCGCGCGCCGCTGGAACTTGACCACCCGCCTGCACACCCTCGCGTTCGAGGACGCCAGCGGCCGCTGAGCCGCCCGCCCCAGGCACCACCACCTTTCCGAGAAGAGGACGCACCATGACGAGTACCGACCTCGCCACCCGCCCGGCCGCCCTCGAAGCGGCCCTGCCCCGCGTCGACACCGCCCGCGTCGAGTCGCTGGTGGCCGAACTCCTGGACGCGCTCGGCGAAGACCCCACCCGCGAAGGCCTGGCCGGCACCCCGAAGCGGGTCGCCACCTGGTTGTCCTCCTTCCTGTCGCCCGGGCCCGCGGACGCGGTGTGCTTCCCCGAGCCGCGGCTCGTCGGCCAGATGGTCCTCGTCGACGGTGTCAGCGTCTGGTCGCTGTGCGAGCACCACCTGCTGCCGATGAACCTGAAGGTCGCCGCCGCCTACCTGCCGGGCGAGGAGGTGCTCGGCCTGTCGAAGTTCGGCCGGATCGCGCA
The DNA here is from genome assembly GCF_043201465.1 of Kitasatospora sp. NPDC048298. Lineage (NCBI taxonomy): Bacteria > Bacillati > Actinomycetota > Actinomycetes > Kitasatosporales > Streptomycetaceae > Kitasatospora > Kitasatospora sp. NPDC048298. Next base: position 29,941 of record NZ_JBICYZ010000068.1, on the reverse strand, counting down.
GCACGTCGCCGGCCGGTTCCAGGTCCAGGAGCGCTTCACCGGGCAGGTCGCCGACCACCTCGTCGCGACGGTCGGCAGCCAGGACATCGCCGTGCACGTCGAGGGCCAGCACCTGTGCATGAGCATGCGGGGCGTGCGGATGGAGGACGCCCGCACCACGACCCTGCACGCCCGGGGGCGCTTCGAGACCGACCCCGTTCTCGCCCAGCAGTTCCTCACCATCGCCACCCGGTACCGCGCGGCCTGAGAGGCCGACCCGCCCACCGACCAAGGAGGAGTATCCGATGGCCACCCCACCGACGGCGCCCGCGCACCACGCCGCCCCGCCCGCCCCCCTTCACCTGACCTGGGACGACATCGGCTCCGCCGCGCAGGTCCTCGCCGAGCGGGTGACGGCCGGAGGTCTGCCGCAGGCCGTGGTCGGCATCATGCGCGGGGGCATGGTCCCGGCCGTCTGGCTCGCCCACCACCTCAAGGCCCGCGACGTTCGGAGCATCGAGGTCGTCCGCACCGTGGGCGACGGCGTCAACGCCGGTAAGAACCCGCTGCCGGAGGTCCGCAACCCCGCCTCGCTCGGCGACCTGAGGGGCCTGGACGTGCTCCTCGTCGACGACATCGCCGGCACCGGCGTCACCCTCGCCCACACCGCGGACATGCTCCGCGACCTCGGCGCCGCCCGCGTGCGCACCGCGGTCCTCGCCGTGAACCGGGCCAACTGGGAGCAGGACGCCCCGCCCGAGGACGCCATCGACCACATCGCCGCCCTCTACGACACCTGGATCGTCTTCCCCTGGGAGGGAACCGCATGACCCCCGAGCTGACCGAGCAGCACCTCACCCGGCCCGGCACCCCGATGATCGGCCCGTACAGCACCAACCAGATGGACGACTTCTACAGCGCGCTCGCCGTGGGCGAGGCGAAGGCGTCGGGGTTGATGAACCTGATGCAGCACCTGATCGCCGCCGAGGGCTGTCCGCAGGGCGCCAACATCCTGGACGTGTGCTGCGGGCGCGGCCTGGCCCTGCCGCTGCTGCACCGCTACGCCCCGAAGACCGCCCGCTACGTCGGCCTCGACATCAGCCCGGACAACCTCGCCGAGGCCCGCACCCGGCTGGAGGCCCTGCGCGGGTACTACGGCAGCCCGTTCCCCGTCGAGTTCGTGCAGTGCGATGTCTCCGAGCCCTGGCCGGACCTGCCGCCGTTCGACGTCGCGATCTACACCTCGGCGCTGGAGCACCTGCCCTACGAACTCGGCGTCAGGAGCCTGGCCGCCACCGGCGCCGCGCTCGCCGGCGGCGGCGTGCTGTACCTGTCCACGCCGCAGGCGTTCGGGCCGCCGCCGCGCCCGCTGCAGTACCGGGTGCACGTCTACGAGTGGTCGCGTGAGGAGGCCGAGCGCGCCATCGCGGACGCCGGCCTGGTCGTCGAGGACGTGATGGGGCTGCTGCCGCCCACCCCGCAGGAGATCGCCGCCGAGCTCGAAGAGCGCTTCGGCCCCGGCGCGGTCGACTGGTACCGCCACCTGGCCGCCCGGGTGCCGAAGGCGCTGCTGGACACGGTGTCGTCCGTCGCCGCTCCCGACCGGGCGACGGAGCTGCTGTTCGTGTGCCGGAGGCCGGCGTGAGCACCACTGCCGTTCCCCGGCCCCGCCGCGCCCCCGGCGGCGCGGGGCGGCCGCTGTGGGTGAGCGTCGAGGGCGTCAACGGGGTCGGGAAGACCACCGCGGTGCGCGCGGTGGCCGCGGCGCTCGGCCCGCGGTGCCTGCGCCTGGAGGAGCTGACCGACCAGCGGGCCGACTCCCTGCCCGGCCAGGTCATCGCCGCCCTCGCCGCGACCGGCGACGTGTGCCTGCGCACCGGGCACCCGGTCGCCGAGACGCTGGCGCTGCTCGCGCTGAAGTTCCGCGAGTCCGAGCGTCTCGCCGCCGCCCGGCCTGACGGCGTGGAGATCGTCCTGGAGGACCGTGGCGTGGACAGCGTCGCCGTGTGCCAGGCGGCGATCCTGCACGCCGAGCACCCGGCCACGCCCGCCCTGGCGATCGCCGAACGGATCCTGGCCACCGCCCGCCGGTGGCGGCCCATGCCCGACGCCACCGTCCTGCTGGTCGGCGACGGCGACGTGTGCACTGCCCGCTTCTCCGAGCGCATCGGCCGCGCCGTCCCGCCCGACGCCCAGGCCGTGATCGAGCACACCGGCCGGCTCTACCGGCAGCTCGCCGCCGCCGTACCCGCCCGGTACACGGTGCTCGACGTCAGCGGGCACAGCCCCGAGGAGACCGCGCAGGCCGTCGAGGACGCCGTCCGCGCCGCCGAAGCCGGCCGGGAGGCCGCCCGTGTGGCCTGACACCCGGACCCGGCCGCCGCGGAAGCGCGACATCACCCTGCTGTGGGCCCTGCGCTCCCCGTGCAGTTTCGGCTGCCCGCACTGCTACTTCGGCGAGCTCGCGGACGACAAGGCGGCCCCGCCCAAGGATGTGGGCCTGCTCTCCCACATCCCCGTACGCGACCTCGCCCGCGCCGAGCTGGAGGCGTTCGCGCGCACCCTGGCCGACTCGCCCGTCGAGCGGGTTGTCCTCGCCGGCGGCGAGCCGCTGGACTGGCTGCCCACCCTCAGCGTGATCAAGACGATCAAGGACGCCGGGTGCGAGGTCGTCATCGCCACCAACGGCGTGCCCCTCACCCGGCCCGGCATCGCCCGCAGGCTCGTCGAACTCGGCGTCGACGGCGTCTCGGTGTCCCTCGACAGCGCGGACGCCGCCGTCAACGACCACCTGCGGCCCTCCCGCTCCGGCCGCGCCGGCCACCGCGAGGTCCTGGCCGGCATCCGTACCCTCCTGGTCGAGCGGGCCGACAGGCCGGGCCCCCGTGTCGGCATCTACACCGTCGTCATCCGCGAACGCCCGCAGGAGATCACCGCCGTCGCCCGCCTCGCCGCCGAGATCGGCGTCGACTACTACGTCCCGCAGCCCATCTCCCTGCCCCCCGACCACAAGCTCTTCGCCGAGCGCTGCCACACCGGCGCCGACGTCCCCGCGGTGGAGGAGGAACTGCTGCGCCTCCAGCGCGACCCAGGCGGCCTGGCCCTGCCCGGGACCGCCTACGCCCGGCAGTTCCTCGACTCGATCGCCACCCAGGAAAGCGGCCGCGTCGAACAGTGCTTCGGCGGGGCGCAGCTGTTCTTCGTCCAGCCCGACGGCACGGTGTGGGACTGTCCCTCCGACCGGCGGATCGCCGCGACGCCGCCCGCGGCGCGGCGCAACATCGTCGGCGCCGACGCCCGGACGCTGTTCGACGGCCGTCCGGCGTGCACGGACTGCTCCCACTTCTCCCGGGACTGCGTCAACATGACACCGCTCGTGCTCGGCATGCCCCGCTTCCTGGGCCGGGTGGGAGCATGAGCGCCCTGCCCCCGCTGCCCGCGGCCGGTGCCTTCGGCGCCGGGGTGCTGGAGACGCTGGCTGGCATGCCCGACCCGGCCCGAGCCGCGTGCGCTGACGCGTTCGAGCGCGACCTGAGCGGCGTGTTCGACGGTCGGTACGCGGTCGCAGTGAACTCCGGCACGGCGGCATTGCACGCCGCGCTGTTCGCGGCCGGCATCCGGCCGGGCGACGAGGTGCTGCTGCCGGCGCTCACCGTCGTCATGACGGCCGCGCCCGTCGTCCAGCTCGGTGCCATCCCCGTGTTCGTCGACAGCGACCCCGCCACGCTCGATGTCGACTACGCCGACGCCGCCGCCAAGGTCACGGCCCGCACCAGGGCGATCGTCCCGGTGCACCTGTGGGGGCGGATGGGCGACCCGGCGGCCCTGGCCGCCTTCTCCTCCCGCCACGGCCTGGCCGTGGTGGAGGACGCCGCCCAGGCCGCCGGGACCTCGCGCGCCGGCATCGCGGCCGGCACGTCCGGTGCTGCCGGGTGCTTCAGCATGAAGGACGGCAAGATCCTCTGGAGCGGGGAGGGCGGCTTCGTTGTGACCGGCGACGCCCACCTCGCCGCCCGGGCCCGGGCCTTTCGCGGGCACTGGCTCACGCCGCCGCCCGGAGACCGGCCCCAGCAGCAGCTCGCCGTCAACGCCCGCCTGGCCGAGCCTCTCGCCGCACTCGCCCACGCCAACCTCCGCCGCCTCCCGGCCCTGCTGGAGCGCCGCCGCGCCCAGAACACCTACCTGCTGCGCGCCCTGGCCGGCGCCCCCGGTCTCACCCCGATCCGCCCGGCCACCGACGAGACGTGGAACCACTACTCCCCGCTCCTGTCGATCGGCTTGGCACGCCCGCGCGCGTTCGCCGAGCACCTCGCCCAGCGCGGAGTTCCGAACTCCACCGGCACCTTCCACCTGATCCCGTGCGACACGCGCCCCATGTTCGCTGGCGGCACGCTGCCGCCGTGCCGCGGCGCCGCCCAGATCCTGGAGCGCACCCTGGCCGTCGTCCTCACCGACCGCGACGACGAAGCAGTCCTCGACCGGTACGCCGCCGCCATCACCCACACCAGCGCCGAGTGGAGCGGCTGACCGCACTCCCAAGCCCGGGCCGCCGCCGCACCCGCCGCGGCGGCCCGCCCTCCCGATGGGACACCGCAGCATGACCACCACATCGCACCGAAGGCGCTGCCGCCGCGGCCCGCTGATCTCCGCCGAGGGCCTCAACGGCGTCGGCAAGACCTACCTCACCAACCGCGCCGTCGAGACCCTCGACGACAAGCCGGTGTTGCTGGACGAGTTCTCCCAGCGCGCCGGCGGCCGCCCCGGCCTGGGCGAAGCGCTGCTGCAGGCGCTGCGCCAGGCCAGCACCGGCGACCCGTTCCTGCGCGGCGGCACCCCGATGGCCGAGGCCCTGCTCCTGATGGCGATCAAGCGGCACGACCTCGACACCGTCCTGCCCGACCTGGCCCGTGGCCGGGCCGTCGTCGAGGGCCGCAGCGTCGACACCACCGCCGTGTGCCAGGCCCTGCTCCTGCACCCCGGCGCCCCGGACGCCGCCCTGCGCACCGCGACGGACCTGCTGGACCTCGCCTCCTCCTGGCGCCCGCTGCCCGACCTCACCATCCTCGTCACCGACGACCCCGCCGAAGCGCTCAAGCGCGCCCAGCAGCGCGACCAGTGCGTCTTCACCGACGAGCAGGCCCGGTTCATGAGCGAGGCGTCCGCGCTCTTCGAACGGCTCGCCGCCACCGACCCTGTCCGCTACCGGGTCGTGGACCGCCGCCACGTCGACGAGTACGAGGCCGCCGACCGGATCCGCACCTGGATCCGCGGCGCCGGCGACGGCCTGGGCTGCCTGCCCGAGCCCTGGCAGGGCCCCGGCGCCGCGTGCCTGTGCTGCCACCGGCCCGCCGTAGTCGCGGAAGCGGCATGAGCACGGGCAGCCGGAAGCCGCCGTCCTGCCCGGGCCGGTACGACTGCGTTCCCGCGCTCGACAAGGGCACCGGCGCGCTGATCCTCGACTTCGACGGCACCCTCGCCGACACCCGGCAAGGACACGAGGACGCGCTGCGCGCCGCCCTGCAGCCCTACAGAGTCGCCCTCGACGCCGCCTGGTACGCCCGGCACGTCGGGCTGTCCATCCACGACCTGCTGGCGGCGCTGCCCGGGGGCCGGGCGCTGCCCCACGACGAGGTCGTCGCCCGCAGCCGCGCCCACCTCCTGGCCGAGGTGCACACGATCAAGCCCGTCGCGTGCACCGTGGAGCTCCTGAGGCGGGCGCGGGCGGCCGGCCTGCCGTGCGCCGTGGCCTCCGGTGCCAGCCGGCAGCTCGTGGAGCCGGGGCTCGACGTGCTGGGCCTGCGCGGCGAGTTCGCGGCCGTCATCGCGCGCGAGGACGCCGCCCGCGGCAAACCGGACCCGGAGCTGTTCCTCACCGCCGCCCGCCGCCTCGGCATCACATCGGGGCACTGCCTGGCCGTCGACGACGCGCCCGACGGCATCGTGGCCGCCCGGGCGGCGGGCATGCGGGTGCTCACCATGGCCGGCGCCCACCTGGCCCCGGCGAGCAGCGCCCAGGCAACACCCCAGACCTCCGCCGCCACGGGGCCGTGCCCGACCCACGACCCGATCCGATGACGGCGCCCGTACCGTCCGACCCGAGGAGCGCCGTGCCCGTTCTGCACTCGACCAAGCGGACCACCGTCCTGCGCCCGCCCACCGCCACCCGCGAGGGCGTCGGCGAGTTCGAGTACACCGACCACTACAGCGTGTTCCACTACGGTCCGATGCCGGACGCGATACCCGGCAAGGGCGAAGCGGCCTGCCGGATGGCCGTCTTCAACTTCGAGCTGCTGGAAGCAGCCGGCGTGCACACCCACTTCCTGCGCCAGAGCGCCCCGAACCGGATCGAGTTCACCCTCGCCCGGCTCCCGGAGACGCTCGACCACCCGCCCACCCCCCGGTCGGGCAACTACCTCCTGCCGCTGCAGGTGCTCTTCCGCAACGAACTCCCGCCCGGCAGCTCCGTCCACCGCCGTCTGGCCTGCGGCGAGCTGAGCCCGGCCGACCTCGGCCTCGACGCGGCCCCCGCCGTCGGCGAGCGCCTCCCGCAGCCGACCATCGAGTACGCCACCACCCGCGAGCCCGTCAACCGCTTCCTGACCCCCGCCGACGCCCAACGCCTCTCCGGCCTCGATGATCGCCTCTTCCGAGCCCTGCGTCAGACCACCACCGCGGTCAACACCGTCCTGAGCGAGCACGCGGCCGCCGTCGGGATCGACCACTGCGACGGCAAGACCGAGTTCCTGGTGACGAACGATCAGGAACTACTGCTCGCCGACAGCCCTGGCACCCCGGACGAGAGCCGCCTCATGTTCGACGGCGTGCACTGCGGCAAGCAGATCCTGCGCGACTGGTACGTGGCCTCCGGCAACGAAGTCCCGGTCGGCCGGCTGATCGCCGACGGCGTCCCCCGCCACCAATGGCCCCTGCCCACCTCGCTGCCGCCCGCGTTCGTCCCCGTGATGACGGACCTGTACCGGGCGCTGTGCGAGAGGTGGACGGGCGAGCGCCACTGGATCGCGCCCAGCCTGGAGGCCGCGACCCGGGCGGTACGCGCCCTCGCCGAAGAGTGAACGGGCACTGGAACGGCAACCGCGCGGGCATGCTCGTTCCGGCGCGGCCGCGCGCCCGGCACACAGCAGCCGAAGAACTCGAGGAAGTGGTGGACACATGGGCGGCCTAACCGGCGACCCGGACTTCCGGGCGACGACGTTCGTCGTGGTCGACTTCGAGACGACCACCCCCGCCGGCCACCCGGCCCAGCCCATCGAGGTCGCAGCCCTGGCCTTGCGCCTGCACGACGGCACTTGGCAGGAGAGGGGCCGCAGCACCTCCCTGATCCGCCCGCCCGCGTTCGCACCGGTCACGCCCGCCGACACCGCCCAGACCGGCCTGAGTGCCGAACAGCTCGCCCACGCCCCCACCCCGGACCAGGCCCTCGGCGCGCTCGACCGCCGCCTCACTTCCGGCACCCCCTACCTGCTGGTGGCCCAGCATGCCGCCACCGAGGCGAACGTCATCCACCATCAGGCCCAGCACTGTCCCGCGCTGGCCCGCACCAACCTCATCGACACCATCCCGCTGGCCAAGCACCTCATCCCCGGCCTGCCCAACTACAAGCTCGACACCCTCCTGGCCCACTACGGCATCCCCCAGCCGCCCAACCGCCACCGGGCACCCGACGACGTCGACGTCACCGCGAAACTCTTCCTCCACCTCATCGCCGCCGCCGACCGCGACCCGCGCCTGGACAGCCTCGCGGCCCTGTTCAAGACCGCCGGACGCACCGCCAAGGCCAACCAGCCGGTCCAGGCCGGACTGTTCGACACCTGACCAGCCGTCACGCCACCCGTACGACCGACCCGAGACAAGGACGGTGCCCGCCCGATGCTCCGCGACGACGAACTGCCCCGCACCGAGGTGCCCTTCTGGTTCGACCCGCTGTGCCCGTGGGCGTGGGTCACCTCCCGCTGGCTCCTGGAAGTCGAGAAGGTCCGCCCGGTCCGCGCCGACTGGCGGATCATGTCGCTGGCCTACCTCAACCTCATCCAGCGGGAGGGCCAGGGCCTCAGCGACAACTACCGGGCGCTGATGGAGAGTGCCTGGGGCTCGGTGCGGGTGTGCGCCGCCGCCGCCGAGCACGCCGGCCCCCAGATCCTCGGCCCGCTGTACACCGCCATCGGCACCCGCCTGCACAACCAGTGCCGCCGCGAAGATCCCACCGTCATCCCCGAGGCGCTCGCCGAGACGAACCTGCCTGCCGCCCTGGCCTTGGCCATCACGAGCACCCGCTACGACCAGCGCATCATCGACTCCCACCACGAGGCCTTCGACGAGGTCGGACTCGACGTCGGCACCCCCGTCCTGCGCATCGCCGGCACCGTCCTGTTCGGTCCCGTGCTGCGCCAGGCCCCCTGCGGGGAGGCCGCCGGGAAGCTCTGGGACGGCCTGGCCCTGGTCGCCGAGACGGACGGCTTCTTCGAACTCAAGCGGACCCGGGACTCCAAGCCGGTCTTCGAGTGATCGAGGCCGCTCCGAAGCCCACGCCGCCTCGGCACGGGGGGGAGGGGGACGCCATCGGGGTGTGGTGCCAGGGACCGAAGCGTCACGCCCGTCCCTGAAGACCTACGCGGTGACGCCGAACGCCCGAGCGACGCGCTCCCCGACCACGCTCACCGCCAGGTCCACCGGATACCACGCCGCGCCGGTCACCTCCGTCTCCTGGATGAGCCCGATCTCAGCGCGCTCGGTGGAGAAGGCGTACCCGATGTCCAGGTGGTAGTGCTCCGGCTCGTCCTTCGCGGGCCGCGCCGGCACCAAGCCGTACTCGATGTAGACCGGCGCCGGGGAAAGCGGCGCGATCAAGCGCTGGTCGAGACCGGTCTCCTCCGTCAGCTCGCGCAGCGCCGCCCCGAGCAGTGTGGTGTCGGTCGGCTCGAGGTGGCCACCCGGCTGCAGCGTGATCCCGTAGGCGAGGTGGTCGATGAGCAGGACGTCGGGACCGCGGACCAGGAGGGCTCCGACCGTCACGTGCATCGGGAAGGCACGCCGGGACGCGAACCCCGCGCCCACGCCGAGGAGCCGCAACGGCTCGGCCAGGGCTGCGGCCTCGTCCGGGAACCGCCCGAGGTACGCCGACAGCGTCTGCGCGATGGTCGCGTCACTGATCGCCACGGCTCACCTCCGATCCGCCCTGGGAGCGGAAACCCCATCGACCAACTGCTCGGACACGGGCAGCTAACATGCGCACAATCAGCTCCAGCGAAGCGCGGCCTACAAGAGTCGCACTCTACAAGCCGGGCACGCCCGAACGTGTCCCAACGTGCTCCTGACTCTGCCATCGTTCCCCGCGCGCCGCTCAGCACCACCAGCCAACCGGATCTACCCGCCACCTCCCCTTCCACGCTGGCCACGCCGTGCCCGACGGCCTGCTCGGTGAACTCCCGCATCCGCGCCCCAAGGCCGCGCCCCGTTCGCTGAGCCCGCTGGAGCGATCCTCGGCGATTCGGCCAACTCCGCGACTCGGTAGACCCGTTGTGCCGGACGGGTTCATGCACCTTCCAAATCCGTCACCCGCTCTATCTCGGGAAATCCGGAGCGTCTGAAACACACCAGTTCGATATTCCAGTCGGCTCGTTGAGCCTCACGGACCAGCCGTGACCGACAGATCGGGGGGCAGCTTGAGCACGGGCAGCACATCCGCGCAGCAGGGTGAGGACACATCGGAGGCGAGTCTTGCGAAGGACGCTGTGAGCGCGCCGCAGGAGGAGGAGTTCCTCTACCGGGACACCTCCCGGCTCCAGGCCGGTGCGCAGATGACGACCGTCACGATGGCGCGGCGCCTGCCCGCGCTGGTGCTGCGGTCGTTGAAGATGGCCTGGCGGGTGGACCGGGTCGCGACGGCCGGCCTGCTCGCCTGCCAGGTCGGCACCGGCGTGCTCGCGGCCCTGGGCCTGCTGGCGGTCACCAGGACGTTGACCGCGCTGATCGCCTCCGGCGACCTCTCCGACCGGCTGTGGGAGGCGGCTCCGCAGCTGGCCGTCATCGCGACGGCGACCGGCCTTCGCGCGCTGCTGGGCATCACGGTGACGTGGCTGACCGGGCGACTGAGGCCGGTGCTGGCCCGGGCCGCGGAGCTCACCATGATCGAGGCGGCGCTCGGCGCCGAGCTCGCCGCGAACAACGAGCCCGGCTACAACGACTTCTACGACATCGCCGACCGCGGCGCCCAGGTCACCCCCGACCTCGTCGAGGAGGCACAGAACGTGCTGGCCGCCACCGCGACCCTCGCGGCCGGAGCCACCGTCCTCACCGTGATCCACCCGCTCCTCCTCCCTCTGCTGCTCCTGGCGTGTCTGCCGCAGGCCGTCGCGTACGTGCGGGCCGCCCGCGTGGTGTACCTGGCGGGCCTGGAAACCTCCGGTCGGCGCCGGATGCTGCACAAACTGCGCTGGCACATGGCCTACATGGAATCCAGCGAGGAGATGCGCGCCTGCCTGGCTGGCCCCTTCCTTCTCGGCCGGTACCGGCGGCTCGCCGCCTCGGTCAACGCCGCGGAACGCAAGGCCGCGAACACCGGCGCGTGGATGGGCCTGGCGGGCGCGGCCGCCGGCGGTATCGCCTCGGCTGCGGTGTGGGCCGCACTGCTCTGGCTCCTGGCCTCCGGGCGCATGGACCTGGCGGCCGGCGGCGGCGCGGTCTTCGCCCTTCAGACCGCGACCGGATCCGTCCGCGGCATCATCAACGGCGGCGCCCGCCTCGTACGCACCGGCTGGTACGTGCAGGACTGGCAGAACTTCCTCGACAACGCCCACGGCCAGGCCATGGCCGGCTCGCGCGGTGCGAGGACGCTGTCCGCGGCACCGGAGCGGTTCGAGGTCCGCGATGTCACCTACCGCTATGACGGCGCCGACCGGGACAGCCTCAGCGGGGTGTCGCTGCGGGTACGGCGCGGGGAGATCGTGGCGCTGGTCGGGGAGAATGGATCGGGGAAGTCCACGCTGTCCCGGCTGATCTGCGGCCTGCTGCTGCCCACCTCCGGCGAGGTGGCCTGGGACCACACCACCACCGCCCAGATGGAGCCCTGGGAGGCCTGGAAGCACGTCGCCCTGGCCCCGCAGCGGTACACGTACCTGCCGCTGACCCTCCGCGACAACATCACCTTCGGGCAGGGCGACACCAGCGACGCCGCCGTCCTGGCGGCCTGCGAGGCGTCCGGAGCCGCCGACATGCTGTGTAGTCCTTGAAGTCCGCGCTGAACAGGACCTCGCGGGAGGGGCCGATCAGGGCGTGGTCGAACGCATCATCGAACGGCCAGAGTGCGGCGGTGCAGTCGGTGGCCGTCAGCTCTTCTTCGAGGGCTTGATGGAGCATCAGCTCCGGCAGTCCCGCGACGGTGGTGTACCGCCACACGGCGCGGTGCAGTGAGATGGTCGGAGGCCCGTTGGGGCTCTGGAAGGTCCGGACGTGTTCCAGTCCACAAGCGGGCGTAGCGGGGGGAGGGCCGGCGGCATTCGAAGGCGGGGTGCAGAGTGGGCGGCTCGCTGCCGGTGGTCGGAGTGAAGACGTAGACCGCGCCGGTGTCGGCGTGCCACGGGTACAGGCATCGCGCCGTGCCGCGGGCCCGTCGGCCGCTGCCGGTGACCGTGACCTTCATCGGCCATCGGCAGGCCGTGCACGGGAAGAACCAGCCGTGGTGCTGCGCGTACTGCTCGACCGGCTGGTAGAACCGGTTGGCCTGCATCGGAAGGAGAAGGTCGGACAGGCCGTCGGCGGGGACGACGGGATGGTTGATCAGTGTGGTTCGGTGGCGTTGGTAGAACTCACCCTTGATGGACCTGAAGACGGATTCCTGGCTGTACTCCGCGTCGAGGTCCTGCGCGGTGACGCCTTCGGGGCTCCTGCTGAGCTTCGACGCCTTTCGGCGGACGAGTTCGGCCTCGTGGCGGAAGTCGAAGCCGCCGGCGGTCAGGACACCCTCGGGGTCAAGGAGCCTGACACCGTCCAGATCCGTCGGGTCGAGCCAGGCGGGGATCAGACCTTCAAGGTCGCCGGCCAGCTCACCGCTGAGGCGCTCCAGGAGATCGTTGAAGGTGATCCGGTGCCCAGGGCCGAATGCCGCCATCAGGGAGCCGTGCGCGTGCATGAGCCGATCGACCCTCTCGGCCGGTTTCAGGCCGGGGTGCGTCGCGGCATTGGAGCAGACTTCGAACGCCTTGACGACGTCGAGAAGGATGGTGGCGTTGTCCCGTGCCCCGGACGGTTCTGTTGGCGCGTCTTCCACGGGGCGGACTTTAGGGGTGCTCGGGTGAACAGTTCCCGGTATTCGGCTACATCGGACCGTTCAGGTGAGCTTCGAGCCCTTCGGTGTTGACTCCCGGGTACAGCTGCTGGTAGGCGGCGAGGTGGTCAGCGGCGTGGTCGAGCCCCGAGCGGGTCGGATACCAGTAGTGCGGTCCGCCCTCGGCACCGTACGGCTGCCGGTGTTCGATGAAGCCCCGCGCCGGCACCCCTTTGCGGACGGAGTGCCCGACCGCGAGGTGATGGGTTCCGCGGCCCGGCACGTCTCCGTCGGAGATGGGCGCCTGAACGATGACGCGGACCAGGAGGCGCCACAGCCACTGCGACAGCATGCCTGCGGGAGTGGCGAGGCGTTCGATCCCGAGGCCGGAGCGGGCCGCCGACCGACCGGCACGGGTCAGCTCGACGCGGGTCCGCCTCACCTCGCCGATCGATAGGACGTACACGGTGTCCTGGTGGCGCACGATCAGGCCGCGCCGCTCCAGTGCGCTCAGCGAGGCTCCGGCTCCGGGATCGTGAACACCGGCCGCGCGCAGACGCTCCTGGACAGGTGTGTACCCGACGGCCCGAGCGGGCGCGTGCAGGCAGAACAGGAACCTGCGCCACTGCGGCGCCGGGGTGTACGACGAGCCGTCGAGGCGCCGCTGTACCTGTTCCTGCTCCTGCTCCTGCTCCTGGTCCTCATGGAACAGTTCCCGAAGGTACAGCCGCTGGCGGTCGTTCAGGGAGTCCCACGTCTCCTGGATCCGAGGGTCCGGAGCCCGCTTCGACGGCGGCGCGATGCCCGGAGTGGCGACGCTCGTGTTCGTCCTGCGCCATGCGTCGATCAGCAGCCGCCGGGGAACCCGGTACAGGGCAGCGAGGGCTTTGGCGATCGTGGCGCACTCTGGTGTCGATCGCCATTCCCTGCCACGGACGTGGCCGCCCTGTTCCAGCGCCCGGATCTTGTCCGCCGTGATCTTCATGTGGGCGGTCGTGCGGTACTTCCTCAGGTGCGTCGCGACCTGCTCGGCGCTGAGCGATGCGGTACGACGCAGGTCGCGCAGGGTCTCCTCTCCGCGGTGCCCCTGCCCGATGGCCTGGGCATCGCAGCGCAGCGCGGCGAGCACCCGGCCGAAGTAGCGGTCGCCGATCTCCCGTACCCCGGCTTCCCAGTACCGCACGGCTCGGGTGGTGACGCCGATCTGTTCGGCGAACTCCTCGACGCTGAGCCCCGCGAGCTCGCGCCGGTGCCTCAGCCTGGCGGGCATGTCGGTGTCGGCTGCCATGAGGTACAGCAAAACGTGGGGAACTGTTCACTGCAACTACCTCGTCGAAAACGTCACGACGGGTCGGCCTTGCGCCTGGCCTCCTCTCCAGGTCCCTATCCGGGCCAGCCGTTGCAGTTCTCGAAGCCGTCTTCCACGCTGCCGGTGAACGCCAGTGCTTCGCGACCGATCCCGAGGGCACCGAGCAGGGTGTCGAGCGCCGCATTCGGGTCTTCCTCCGAGCGGCTCACCCACACGGACGTGTAGTAAGGGGAAACCGTCCCTTCGAACGCGCTCAGCGCGAAGTCGGTCTCCCCGATGCGAAACATGGCCACGTTCACGTAGCCGATGTCTTCCCAGCCCCGCTCGACGGTCAGCCGCAGCCGCGCCGCGAGCGCGTCCAGCGGCGGCTGAAGCCCCGCCACCACACGGAAGCAACTCGCGGCGAACTCCCACATGCTCTGCTGGAACGCCGGGTTGCGCTTGCCGCCCTGGTACGCCGGGGCCGCTTCCCAGTCCGGCTCGGGTCCCGGTACCTCGACCTCGGTCACCTCGGCCCCCTCCGGCCTCGTCGTTGCCACCGACGCCCACCCTAGTCCTGGCCCGGACTCGGCCGTCACCCCGGCGGACGAGCAGCCGTCGGCCGCCCAGAGCTACTCCTCGTCCTGGTCCTCGTCCACCGCGGCCGGCCGCGAGCAGGGTGGAGAGACGCTCGGCCGGGGATTTCCCAGCTGAGCTTCTTTCGATTGCGACCCGCCGCCCGCACTCCGCCCCGGTCTAGCAGCGCACATGCTGGCAGACCGATGATCCCCGGAACGTCGCGCATTGGCCGGGCAGCAAGCTCATGGCGGACGCGGCCGGTGTGTCAGTGGTCCCGGGTACCGTCCGAACCGGTGTGAAGTCTGCGCGGGAGGGATCGGCATGACTGCGGAACGGAAGTGCGGGGAGTGCGGGAAGGGGGCGAGCGCCAACCGGAAGGGAAAGCCCGGCAGGTGTGTGCCCTGCATCGACGAGCACTACCGGAAGCTTGGCTGGGCCCCTTGCGAGCCGCACGTCTCCGCGGAGCATGAGCGTCGTTGCCTGTGCGCCACCTGCAACCAGCCCGATGCGATCGCGTACAGCGAGATCCGCGGCAAACAGGTCCGGTACTGCCGCTGGTGTGCCTCCCGGAAGATGTACGAACAAGGCCTCCTACGCGAGCCCGAGAAGTGGGACATCACGAAGGAGGAGGCCGCGCGGATCGTGTTGGGGGAGGAGTTCCTGGCACGCGACGCAGGCGGGGCCCTGGTGGACGAGCCCGGACTCGCCCAGTGGATGGAGCACGTGTGGTCGCTCGTGGACGTGGAGTGCGTCGTCTGCGGGACAGCCAGGAGGTGGAGCGCGTCGATGAGCCTCGGCAGCCGGGCCGCGCCCGGACGCAGCCGGTGCTCGAACTGCTCCGCGCTACCCCTGACCGCCTGGCAGGTCGAGTTCTTCGAGGCGCATGGGCTCGTGCGCGATCACGCGGGTTACGCCCGGCTCGGCGAGCGGGTCGACGTGCACTGCACCACCCGCTGTCCGCATATGAGCGCCACGATCAGGTGATGTCCCGGCCCGTCGGTTCGCATTCGGAGTGTTGCGGCCGGGCGGCGGCCAGGGGTTGCACATGCGTCACCCGCGAGTCCCATTGCCCGCCCTCCATCGCCGTCTGACAGTACGGTGCGGGGTCGCTCTGCCCGGTGGAGATGACCTGCCCATCGACTGCGAAGGCCCGGTGGGCAGCGAGGATCCGACGTCGTTTTCCGGCACGAGGAGGTGCTACTCCGAGCGAGGTCGAGTTCGGACCTGTCCTACCCTGCGGGATGGGACGGCGGTGACACAACCAGGGCGTCGAGGGCCTGCTGGGCCCGGCCGAGGTTGTCCTTGCCGGCGCGGCGCAGGCCGGCCTTGGCGTACTTCTCGACCATGGTGGTGGACTTCCAGTCCTCGGTGATCACCAGGATCTCCGCCGCGCTGTAGCCCTGGGCGGCGAGGTCGGCGGGGACGCCGGCGCGCAGGCCGTGGCTGGTGGCGTTCTTGGCGTCGAAGCCGGGGGTGCGGGTGACCATGCGCTTGAAGGCGCGGTTCACCGCGTGGCCGGTCATGCCGATTCCGGAGGCGGGGACGGGCATGATCCGGCCCCAGCGGGTGATGCCGCGCAGCAGTGGCAACTTCGGTGCTACTTGGCCGAGTTCGGCGAGCAGTGAGATGTAGGTGCGCACGACGGTGATCGCTACCGGGTCGCGGACGACGTACTCGCGGCCGGTGGACCAGTGGTCGTTCTTCGACGTGCGCTTGCCGACGACCATCTGCTCGGTGCTGTCGTCCAGGCGCTCGAAGATGACGGAGTCGATGCGGTAGGCCGCCTGCTCGGAGCGGCGGGCGCGGGTGCGGTAGCCGAGGTGCAGGATCGTCAGGTCGCGCCAGCGGGCGAGCGGGATGTCGGCGGTCGTGCCCTCCTGGAGGTGGGCGATGCGGGCGGCGTCGACGGGCGGGCTCGACTTCGGTGTGCGGCGGGCGCGGGCGTGCTCGGCGGCCTGCTTGCGGATCAGTTCGGCGGTCGCCTTCTTTGGAGGCCAGTTCTCGTACCCCGCACGGGCGTTGGCGTCGCGGATGGCGGCCATCGCCAGGCGCAGGGAGCTGACGGGCGCGCCCGTGCCGTCACGTCCGCCTCGGCGGCGCAGGTGGGAGACGTAGGAGACCATGTTCGCCTCGCTGGTGCGCGGCCCGGGGTGGCGGCCATTGTCGGCGCACCAGCGGGCGAAGTAGCGCCACTGCTCGGCGTAGGTCTGACTGGTGCGCGCCGGCCGGGCAGAGGCGAGGTCGTCGGCCGCGTCCTCGGTCAGCGTCTCGTTGGGGTCGACCCCGGTGTGCGCGAACCGTGCGAGCGCCTGAGCGTCGTCCACCAGCTCGGCGACGACGACCTCGGCGGAGCGTTCCACCAGGGCGGGCAGGCCATCCGACGCATCGGCTTCCACGGGCGTTCTCCTTCCGACGTAGCGGGCTGATGATCCGTCCGGGACAGCCTATCTGTACCAGGCCGTGTGTTGCGTCCTCTAAATCCAGTTAGAGGACGCAACACATACATTGGCACATAACTTGGTCCCGAGCGCCGACATCGTCTATAACACGTTTTCCAAGGTTATTTGTGTTCAGCCTTCCAGGCTGCGAAGGTGTCCGTCATGAAGATCACGATCACTGTGGAGAATCCGACCCCCGAGGTGCTCGAGAAGCTGCTCGCCCTCGCTGCCACGCCAGCGGCGGTCGTGACCGCGGCGCCCGACGACCGCTGGACGCCGGAGCGTGCGCGCTCGTACTACGACCGCCTGCCGCCCCGCGCCCAGCAGATCCTGCTCCAGGTTGTCGAGGGCGAAGGCGAGTGTGCCGCCGACGAGTTGAAGGCGAACGGCCGAAGCCTCAGGGGATCCACCGGTGCGTTCCGCCGTGTGCTCACGGAGGGCAAGCGCACCGGCCTCTGGCCCGATGCCCTCCCGGTGCCGCTGCTCTCCCACATCGTCGGCGGGCAGCTCAAGAAGCTCGAGATGCCGGGGTGCGGCACTGAACAGTATCCGCACCCTGCTTTTCGAACAGGGCTGCGCGATCTGCTGCCGCATGGCCGCTGAAAATCTCCTCGGGTGGGTCTCTGTTTGCCCGAAGTTCTCATCGCGGCGAATCATGGCCATGTCGCCCGAGGTCCGCCAAAGGATTCCCTCGGGGATTGATTCTCCGATCATCCAGGGCGGTGTCAATCGATCGCGGGAATTGAAATTCCTCGGTCCCGAAAAGGGTCGACAAATTCTCCCTATTGTCGACTGTTTCCACCCTCGCGCCAGCTGCGGCGTACCTCGTGCCAAGCACGGATGAGTGCCGGAAGCTTTTCCAGCATCTCGTGAAGCTGCGTGATGGCCAGAGTGGTGGCTCCGAAAGCGGCCAGGACAAAGAGCGAGACGGCGTCCCAGTTCACGAGCGCCCTTTCCCGTCGGACCATCGTGATGGCCGCCCTTCATGGCGGGCGGGTGGCGAGACATCCGGGCTGCTCGTCGGGAGGACGCGGTCGAGCCATCCAGCCGGGGCGCCTACGCTTGTAAGCGTCCTTCGCGCATCGCCGGCATCGGTGCCCGACCCATGACGGAAGCGAAGTTGCAGACCACCACGACCGGATCCGTCGGCATGTTCTAGATGGTAGGTGCATTGAAGAGTGTAAAGGTTATGACCCAGCCGCTGATGGCGGTTGCAGGAACAGAACTGACTGCGAATCCGAAGGGGAACTCCCCATACAGGATCCATGAGCCTGCCGAGAAAGGCATCGTGGTCGAGTTCTATGCCCCGCACTGTGTCTAGCTCGAAGATCCACTCATCGTCATGGATCCATGCGTGGCATGAATACGCTGTGCTGGACGTATGGAAGACTGCGATGCGGCGAAGCAATGCGGATCCAAGCCAGTCCAGCCGCCTGCGGGAGTTCCAGTCAAGGGGGAATTCCCGGATGTGTTGCTCTTCGTCAGCGGTCAGCTGCGGCGCATGCCAGAGAGGTACTTCTCCTGCTTTTTCAAAGCGTTCCCATCGCTTATCGAGCTCGACTCCCCAGTCCGTCTCAGGGGTGCCACGCAGCACCAGGTCGCAGCCCCCACCGACGAGGGTGAGCCGGAGGTTCGGGCCGTTGATGCCTGCGATGCGGAGACCGACGACGCCGCTGACCTGTGCACCGGACTCGGTTCCGGGCAACAGGTTGTCCAGGGCATGGGCACTGCGGGGGTACGAGGTACCCCTGCGAAACGTGGTGTGGCCGTCGAGGTGTACGACGGCCGACTGTGCGCTCGTTTCCACGGCGGCGACCCCCAGAGGGTGGGCCCACCATTGTCCTCCGGTGCAGATCTTGTTCAAGATCTCGGCCTCGAGACGAGCCTGCAGGGTGTGACCGAAGAGAAGAGGGGACCGGTTGTTCCCGCCGCGCAGTGCCGCCTTTGCCGTGTGAAAGGGCTCACCTGTGTAGAACTGCCGGGTTCGTACGAGCTTGGGCAGACGCCCACCGCTGGCCATGTGTGATCCGTCCTCGGATACCGCCGCCCCAAGGCATCCGACAACTGATCTGGGCTTGATCCGGTTTGACAGACGCTCCTGATCAGGGGCTTCATCGCGGGCGTCGCATGGCCCTTCCTCGCCGTGAGTGCGGTCCGCAGGACGGAGGCGGTCAGGACGGGTCGTCTTGGGCCTCCGGGTCGGCTTCGTCCTGCGGCCCGTGCTGCTGGTACGCCGACCAGTCGATGTGGTGAACGAGCCAGGCCGGGAGCGCCCAGAATGCGTGCCGCCAGCTCATGTCGTCGGGCCCTCCGACGCTCACGGTGAAGGCGTCGGGGCCCTGGAACCCGTCGCGGCTGCCGCCGTACCACGAGTCCACGTTGTACTGGCACTCGGCCGTGATCTCGCCGACGGACTCGAGGTAGTCGTCGTCCCCGGCCCACAGGACGACGGACACCTCCCAGTCCTCCGTGTCGCGCCGGATGCTGATCTCCACCCCGCCCGAGCACCGGGGAACTCCAGATCCGGGAGATTGTCGAAGGAGCCGTCCACGAAGACTCCGGGCACGACATTGAGCGCCTCGATGAGCCCTTCCTCGGCCTCCTCCGTGGTGTCGTACGAGTGGTCGAGGAGCATCGCCTGTCCGTCGGCCTCCGGCTCCATCGCAGTGATGACTCCGTCGGTGAAGTCGAAGCTCAGGCTCACCCGGACGAGGACGCTGCGAATCGGGTACACAGACGACTCCGCGCCCCCGTCATCGAGGACGGTCTGCACAGCCGTCTCGCCTTCCGCCAGGAAGTACGCGATGGCGTGGGCCGTGCGACGGTCAGCCGGTCCGACATGGAGCACCGGATTGCTCCGGCGGGCCGGGCCGCCGTCCGGCTTCGGCTCGTCGGCCTCGACGGTGACGCTGCCGAGTCCGGCCAGCGCCAGGATGCTGGTGACCGCCGCACCGTAGGTGTTGGGCTTGGGGCTGTCGCCGTCCCACTCACGGAGGATCTCGGCCTCCAGTCCGTCGATCCGGCCGAGGTCGAGCTGTCCCCCGTCGGCCGCGGCCGTCTCAAGCAGGCCGAGGAGGTAGCGGATGATGGCGATCCGCGCTGAACCGTCGTCAACAACCAAATGGAACAGGGTCGGCACCAAGTCGCGGAGCGCACGTGTAGTCGGCTCGGGCTTGTTCCACTCCTTGAAAGCGGCCTTGACGTCCTTGTCCTCGGAGATGATCAGGATCTCGTCCGGGCCGGCCAGCTCAAGCACGTCCCGGATCCAGGCGCTGTCGCTCGCACCGGTCTTCTGCCCCCGGCTCTTGTCCGTGGCCCCCTTGAGCTTGGCCGGCTTGCGCAGCAGCACCTGGTCCTTCAGGCCTTCGATCGCACTACGCCCAGTCACCTCGATGATCTTCACGTTCGGAATGGCGGCCAGATTGCCCAGCGCAGCGGCGATCACCTGCTCCCGGTCGCCGAACGGCATCGGGATCTCGATGCCGGCGTCCAGCAGTCGTCGGCGCTGGTCGGAGGCGGCGTTCTTGAGGACCTCCCAGTCCAGAGCGAGGTGCTCCGCCCATTCCCAGGCAACCGGCTGTGGCAACCAGGTGTCGATCCCGATGCCCGCGAGCCGGGCGGCAACCCGAGCAAGGTGATCGAGGTTCGGGCGGGCCTCCCCGTAGGCGTTGGCGTCCAACACCACTGCCTTGAGCTTGTCGCGTAGAGCGGGCTCCAGCCGTAGCTGTGCCTGGTCGATCGTCTGTCTCCCGGTTCTCCCCATGACGGGATTCTTCCAGACCCGGGCGGAGTGGAGTGGGGCTTCGAGGAGGCAGCCAGCTGGCCCCGTGAGTCGACCGCCCGGGGTCTGAATGCCTATGCCGGGTCGCCCCCGTGACCCGGCCTCCCGCAAACAGCACACCGTCTCACGCCGCCTGATCATGAACAACCGCCTCGCCCAATCCGGCTACCTGTGGGCCTTCGCCCCATCACCCGATCCCCCGGGGCGGGTAGGCACCCCGCGCCGGAAAGCAGCGCTGCGGTCAGGTCCGGCACCACCAGGGGCTGGCGCGTTTGGCTTCGGCGGCGGCCCGCTCGCGCTCGGCGGCCTCCGCCGCCTCCTGGTCGGCCGCGGCCTGGCGGCAGGTGGCGCACAGCCCGTCGTCCCTCCAAGCGCTCTCTTTCTCCGCCCACCGCTCGTCGGTGAACTTCGCGGCGCAGCGGGTGCAGGCCGGGCGGCTTCGTGCTCGGCCTCCTGTTGTTCGCGGCGGGCTTGGTCGGCGGCGGCGCGCTGGGCGGTAAGGAGTTGGTCGCCGTCGGGGTTGTCGAGCGCGTGGTGGAGGGTGTGCCAGCCGGGGCGGCCGAAGCGGCGCCACACCGCGGCGTCGGCGCCGCGGGCGCGCAGCAGGGGTAGGGTGGTGGCGACGACCGGCAGGGCGCGGTGGTAGTCGCGGGCGGTGGTGCCGTCGCCCCAGTACGGCAGCGGGGACCAGAGGGCTTCGGTTGTGGCTTCGACGTGGCGGCCGCGGGCCATGAGCCGCTCGTGGACGCGCCGGGCCTGCTCGCGCTTCTCCTCCTCGGTAGACGGCTTGGCGCCGGGGCGCTGGCGCTTGCGGCCGGGGACCAGGACCAGGGCGACTGCGGGCAGGCCCTCGCGGCCGGTGGCCAGGTAGCGGGCGCGCCACAGCCGCAGCTCGTGGGTGCGCGCTCCCCGGGCGCGCAGCGAGTCGGCGAACTTGGCCTTCAAGGCGCCCTTGGCGGGCAGCTCGCACCAGGCCCGGTAACCGGTGAGCTTCTCCGCGAGTTCGCCGGCGCTCTCGTTGTCGCGGTCGGCCTCGACCAGGAGCAGCGGGACGTCGGCGCCGGGGTCACGCAGCACCAGGTCGGTGAACAGCGAACGGCGCCTGGGGACGGCGTGCTCGACCTCGGTGGTGAACGCCTCCAGATGCCCGATCCCCGCGCGGGCGAGCAGGCCGGCGGTGGCGGCGACGTCCAGGGCGTGCTCGGAGTAGGCAGCGGGGCGGCCGTCCTTGACGGGGCGCAGCGCGGAGATCCGAGTGCCCGCCGGAAGGAGGCCGATGGCTTCGCGGCGGCCGGAACTGGTCAGGCACCACAGCTTGCGGCCGTCCGGCAGGCGCAGCTCCTCGCGGACCCGTCCGGCGGCCTCCAGGTCGACCAGGGCCTGGCGGACGGCCTTGTCCGCCTTCTGGTGGGGCAGGACCAGCTGCCACAGCTCCCGGGCGGTGGCCCGCTGGAACAGGCCGAGCGACACCAAGACCCCACGCCGCACCGGCTCCGTCGAGTCAGCCTTCCACCGAACCTCGGCAGCGGCAGGAAGAGGGTTGTCGCCGCGCCGCGGGCCCCTTGTCCGAGACTGCTGGTCTGCGGGAACAGCCTCACCGGCGGCCGGGGCACGGAGGTGTCGGCGGAGGTTCCCGCGGAGGCCGTGCCGGACCCCTTGTCCCGGTCGGGCGAGGCCTTCGCCGCCCGATCCTCGTGGCGGTCGGAGGCCTGGTCGTCGTCCGGGCCGGGCGCGGCGATCGCCGTCGTGGTCAGGGCGAAGTCCGGTACCCGCAGCAGCAGCGACTGCAACTCCCTCACACCCAAACCCCCGACGGCGGCCCGGGCGGCCGCTTCGGCGTCCAGAAGCGCCGGCAGGCGCTACTCGGCGCAAGCGTTCTCCAGCAGCCGCGCGAAACTCGCCGGCTGCACGGCTGCCAAGGCGTTGTGCCCGCGAGACGTCGACTGGTCGAGGACGGCGCTTGTGGAGTCGACATCTGCACCTTCGAAGCCACCATGGCACCGCCGGGTGCCGCGCTCTGACCAGCCGATGGTGGCAAGCGGTAACCCCAGTAGCGGGCGACACGGTCGTTCCCCTTGCGGATGCACCCGCACGTGTCCGTTCGACGTGACGCTGTTGACACCGACGAGCGCGGGCTGGTTCCTCACACCAACGTCAGGTGGGTCGGTGGCAGACCGGGCTGAGGAGCGTCTTGCCGGACGCGTGGACGCTCACTCGATCCCCCGACGAGGTGACCGGATAGCGCCTGGCCCGTCGGTACGGCCGCGCCAGATCGCCTCGGTAGCCGGGCCTCACCCGTTCAGCGGTATGACTACTTGGAAGGGAGAAGCCCGCACCTTGAACATGGCGGCATGCGCGAAGACCGACACTGCTGTGCCAAGCCCCGCCTGACCGTGAGGATCAACGGCTACGACTACAGGGTGGATCCGGTCGAACCAGAGGAGCTACCTGCCTGCACGACCTGCGGCGCGGTCCACGATGGACCCTGGCGGGTCGGCGCCGCCTTGTCTGCAGGACCGGGGCTGTGCGGCCGGCCCAAGAAGGACGGCACACCGTGCAGGTGGCGTACCGATGAGGAGCCCTGTCCGAATCACCTCACGCCCGAGCAGGAGGAGCAGGCACGCGTCGAGCGGGCGGCGAAGGAGGAGCGCCAGCGGAAGGAACAGGCGCAGCGGCTGATCAAGCGGGAGGAGACCGCCGAGCGGAACCGCCAGCACCTGGCGCTGATGTTCTCGGTCGCCTGCCCGCATTGCTCCGCCCCCGTCGCTGAGGTGTGCCGTGCTCCCCGCGGGGTGGCCCAGCGTGCGATCCACGCGGACCGACGCAGGCTCGCGGGTGTCTCTTGGCCGAAGGAGTTCGTCCTCTACGAACGGGAGTCCTACTTCGACGGGCGCCGAGGGAGCTCTGCCCAGGTCCCGCTTCCCCCTCCGCCGCCGCTCGACGCGGATCTACGCGAGCTGCTGGCGGATCCGCTCGAGGACTGGACGGCCCAGGCCAGTGCCGAGCTGGCCGAGGAACACCGGGTTGCGGCCGAGCGGAAGGCCGCGAAGCTGCGCCGAAGCCTCTGGCGGCTGACCAACGACGTCACCATCGTCAGCTGCCCGGTCTGCGAGGCCGAGCGGGGACACGCCTGCGCCACCACCCTCGGAAAGCCCCGGAACGGCCACGACGAGCGGGTGGACCTCGCCATGGCCGGTCAGGGCTGACCGGCTGCTCCGGGTCAGCGGGATACGTAGCTCTGCCCCGGGAGCCGCAGAGCCGGCACGGCGGTGCTACGGAGGTGGATGATGCCGGTGTGACCTCGACGCAGCCCCTCCTGTACGCAGCCCCCTCGGCGTTCACGATCGAGCGGGTCCACACTCTGGTCCAGCAGGTGGGACCGGAGGCACCGACTGTGGAATACAAGGAGAAGCTTGGACCGACCCTCGCGCGCGGGGTGGTGGCGCTGGCCAACACCTACGGCGGACTGTTGCTGGTCGGCGTCAGCGACCAGCGCAAGATCATCGGCGTGAAGGAGAAAGCGATCGAGGCGGTGGCTGAGCACTGCACCGCCAAGATCGAGCCGCCGTGGTCGCCGGAGATCATCCCCGTCCCGCTCGGTGACGGCTCCGACCTGTATGTTCTGGTGCTGCGGATCGTGCCGGGCACCCACCCGCGGCCGCTGCTGGTCGACGGCATCGCCTACGTCCGCCACCAGAACACCACCCACCCTGCCGACTGGCGGCGCTTGGGCGAGCTCTTCGCCGAGCAGACCGCCGCGCCGGAAGCGGTCTGGAACCTGCAGGCCCCGCAGATCCCCCACCAGCCCTCCGGCGGCGCCGACCAGACGGTCGATTTCGTGCTGCGCAGCGGGCTCAGACTCCCCGTCGCCACCGCCGCGGTGTGGCGGCCGCTGTCCGAGCGCGTCATTACCGCGCTCGCCGACGCACTCGACGGCTCCCGGCTGGCGGCCGTGATGGCCAGCATGGCGTCGGCCTCCAGCACCGACGGCATTGGTGGGTTCTACCGCGCCGGGCTCAACCGCTCGCGCTCGGTCCGCCTGGCTTGGTCTGCCTGCCCCGAGGGCTGGCCCGCCGACAAGCCGCACCCCATGGAGGCGCAGGCCACCCTGGAGATCCCCGGCGGGTACGGAACCTTCGGTCAGCACCTGACCTTCCAGGTCGACGTCACCGTCCGAGCCAGCACCATGACCGAGGGACAGTGGTACCCGGTACACCGGCCGCTCGGCCTGGAGGAGACCGCCCACCTGATCGACGCCCTGGCCGACGCACTCACTGCCCCGAACCTGATCGCAGCGCTTGCCGAGCTCGCTGGCGTCGACGCTTACGCTGTGCCCCAGCCACGCAACCTCCACCTGGTCACCGCGCGATCCCTCATCAGTGTGCTGGACGCCGACGCCCTCACACAGGTCCCGGGCTCCGGCATCAGCCACGGCGCGCACCTTCTCTCCGACCCCGCACACGACCTCGCCGACCCTGCCCAACGCTGGACCCAGGTCCTGCAGTGGGTCGAGCAGATCACTCTCGACGGCGGACTGACAGGCGCCGAACGCCTGCTGCGGCACCTCCCCGCGCCCCCGCGCCATGAGTAGCCAACGGCGCGGCAGCGCCTCGCCACTCGTCCCGACCGGGTCGCCGCCGGGAACAGCTGACAGGAGTCAGGACATCGGCCGCCGAAACCGACGTCCTGGGCCTTTCGAGGCTGAGGCAGACGCAGCCACCACATGACCTGTTGATACCTGGCAGAGCCACCTTGCCTGGGCCCCAGCTCACGGACCAACCCACACCCAAACAACGCCCCCGGAAGCCTCACCATGCAACGCCTGCATCCTTCTGGGAACTTCAGGGACCGATCTACACCAAGAGGGCAAAGCGCGAGATGATGTCCGAGTGTCTGGACAAACGCAGAAGTGGATCGGGATCGGCGTCGGCAGCGCCATCGCCACAGCCCTCGTGTGCTACTTCGCCATGGTCGGCCTGGATAAAGCAGACAAACTCGCCAGTGTGCTCGGACTGCTCCTCAGCATCGCCAGTTTCGTCATGGGATGGCTCGGCCACACCCGGGAGACGACACCTGGCCAGTCGGTCCAGAACGCGTCGGTTGGCGGGGGCGTCACCCAGGTATCCGGAACCCAAGGCAGCGTACGGATCCAGCGCCGGGGAACCTCGGCCGGCCCGACCTCACCGTCACCTACACCGACGACGGCGGGAGCGCCAGAAAGCGGGCAGAGCATAGGCGGGAGCTCTGTCGGCGGCCATGTGGAGCAGGTCTCGGACACCGGCGGTGACGTGCACATCGAGCAGGAGCCGTGATCGAACGGCTCCGTCAGCTGGCAGAGTGGCTCAGGTTGACCGGACCACGCCCCGTTCAACCAGCACCGCAGCACGTCAGCCACACAACAGTTGGCGGGCATCTCTTCCAGATCAGCGGCGTAGGTGGCGACCTGACGCTGTTGCTCGACAAGGACCCCCTGGCAGCGGCTCTGACGCCAATCCTGAATCCTGCGGAAACACTCGATGCGCTCACGGCGACGGTAGAACGGTTCATCCGGCGTGCCCAGAGCTCGCGGCCCGTATTCGGTATGGCTTCACGGCCTGATACCGAGAACCTCCTGGCTAGGCTCTTGGCCCCGGAGAGCCCCCAGATCGTGGTGTGTGAGGGTGGAGCGGGCCTGGGCAAGTCTGCTGTGGTTGCGGACATCCTCGCGGAGCTGACCGGCCGCGGGTGGATCGCAGTTGCGCTGTCAATGGATGGTGTCGAGGCAGAGACCAAGACGGCTGCAGCCTTGGGTTCACAGCATGTCGGCCCGATGCTTTCCCCGGCCCAGATGCTTACGAGTGCCTCCGATGGCAGGCCGGCCGTCCTGGTGGTGGACCAGCTGGACGCTGTGAGCACCTACAGCGGACGCATGCCCGATGCATACGAGGCCGTCGACGAGATGCTCAGCGAACTGTCCGCAGCCTCGAACGTGAAGGTGCTCCTGGCAGCGCGCACCATCGACATCGACAAGGACCCCCGGCTGTCCGGTCTTGTCGCTCAACGGAGCCGAGTAGAGCGCTTCCCCGTGCATGAGCTGAGTGAGGTGGCGGTACAGGACGCCCTCGCGGCGGCCGGGATCACCACCGGGCAGCTGGGAGCGGTGACACTTGGACTGTTGAGAACACCGCTCCACTTTTCGGTCTTCAGCAGACTGTCCCAGGCCGCAAGAACCACGCCGTATGGCAGCTTGCAAGAGCTGTATGTGCGCTACACCGAGGAGCAACGTTCTTCAGTCGAGGAGCAGCTCGGACCTGGGGTTTGGAAGGGCATCACCGGCTCTCTAGTGGCCTGGATGAGCCAGAACGAGACCCTTACCGCGCCCACCGGGTCCGTGGAAGATTATGCCCAGTCTCATGTGGGTGCCCTGGAATCGGCCGGTGTCCTGGTCCGCTCAGGACTCGACCGGATCGGGTTCTTCCACGAGACCTATTTCGACTTCCTCTTCGCAAGGGCCTTCGTCGCCTCCGGCGGAGACGTCCACGGTTTCCTCGCCGAGTCCGGCCAACACCTCTTCCGGAGAGCCCAGACGCGGCAGCTCCTCGAGTACCTGCTGGCCGACGACCGCCAGCGCTTCCATCGTGTGGTCGTCCAACTCCTGACCTCACAACACGTACGTTCTCACCTGCGGGATGTCGTTCTCACAGTCCTGCAGCAGATGGACGCCCGCGAAGAAGACTGGGAAGCCTTGGAGTCGCTGGCCTGGGACTCGACGCCCATGGCGGACAGAGTCCGGTGGTTCTTGTCTGCGCCTCAGTGGTTCGATGCTTCGGACCGCAACGACCGCTGGGAAGGCTGGCTCAGGACAGAACCTCGGCGCAGCCTCATCCAACCAGTTCTCCAGTCCGCAGCACGGCAACGACCCCAACGGGCCGTGGAGCTGCTGCGCCCCTACCTCGGCGTCTCCCCCAAGTGGGACCAGTACATCGCGTCTGTGGTCCACTGGTCGCTCACCCCCGAGTTGGCCGACTTCGCGGTAGAGGCCATCGCTCGGGGTCTCCTGGACGAAGTCCAGCCAACCATCGCGGTGAACAGCGACTTCTGGTCCCTTCTCTATCCCCTGGCCAGCACCGCCCCTGAAACAACCGCACGATTGATCGGTGCCTACCTCCAGCGCCACCGCCACCTGGCGGAGGCGGACGGCACTGGCGACCCATTCGAGGCTGGATACCTTCCCACCAACTCCCAGGGCACCAGATTCGTCCTCACCACCACCGCTAACGCAGTACCCCGTATCTTCGCTGAGCAAGTCCTTGACTTCGTCATCGCCGTCGCGACCGCGGGCGTCGGCCAACGGAGCGGGACCTACGCATCGGGAGGACGGTGGTCCTTGCGCATCCTCGGTAGCCACGGCGTGGACGCCGCCCTGTTCCAGGCCCTGGACGCAGCCCTGCGCTCCTTGGCGGACTCCGAGCCGGCGAGCGCTCGCGCTTTTCTCGAGCAGCTCACTGCCCTGGACACGCCCGCTCTGGAGCTCCGCTTCCTCGCCTGCCGACTGCACACCGCACTCGGCGACGGCGACGAGGCCATCGCCTGGCTGCTAGCAGATGAAAGAAACCTCCGACTCGGCTACCTGGACACCTCCCGCTGGGCATCACGCGAACTCATCGCCTCGGCAACAGTCAACTGCAGCGCTGAAGCACTCACTGACCTGGTTTCAGCCCTCCTGGACTACCACTCCAGCTGGGAGCGCCACATCAAGGGCAGGAAGGAGTGGGGGCTCGCGCAGTACGAGCTTCTCTCAGCAGTGGACGAGGCGAGAAGGGACTCCACCGTCACGCGTCGGCTCGGTGAGTGGCAGCGGAAGTTCCCCTGGTGGTCTCCTCGGCCTCCCGAGGAAATGCGAGCACGATCCATCGGCTCACCTATCCCCGCAGCCAACGCTCAACTCATGACGGATCAGCAATGGCGCCTTGCTCTTGCCTCACACTCATCACCCGAGGCCCAGCGCCGATGGATGATGGGCGGGGCTGGCGAACTGGCGCAGGTCCTTGGAGAGCAGGCGCAACAGAAACCTGAGCGGTTCACACGTCTCGCCCTGACTCTCGACGCTTCGTTCCCGGCCTGCTATCTCGATGCCGTCATCCGGAACGCGGGTCCTCACCTGTCCCCCGCGCAATGGACACAGCTGTGCGTCCACGCGCATTCCGCCGCAGGCGAGGAGGTCACCCGAGCCATCTGCCATGTCATCGAGACCGCTCCGGCGCTCTGCGGCCCTGAGGTCGTCGCCGTTCTACAGCGCTGTGCAGGCGATCTGGACGCCCATCTCGCAGAACCACGCTCGGATGCGTACTCGAACATGCCCGACCGAGTGCTGACAGCAGGGCTCAACTCCAACCGGGGCCGGACCGCCCTCGCGGTCGCGGCGCTCCTGCGTCACAGCGACCAGCACCTGCCGACGCTGGCTACCCTCACCGAGCAACTGGCCAACGACCCCAGCGTCGCTGTCCGCAGCTGTGCAGCAGACGCGGTCCGCGCTCTAATGACTCGCGACATGCCTCGTGCCTTGGATACGGCGTACCAGCTCTTCGCTGCGACCGATGAAGCCATCTACAGCGCCACCACAGCGCAGCGCCTGCTGATCGCAGCCCTGTACAAGGACCCGGCACGATTCGCCCCGACGCTGGCCCGGGCGCTTCAGACAACCGACGAGTCAGCGACCGGTGCCGGCCGGGTATGGGCCGTCGCCACCCTGCGCGGCGCACAACTTGGCAACGTCCCCATCAGCGTCCAAGAGCTCTCCCCTCACGCCAGGCAGGGGGCAGCCGAAGTACTCTCAGGCAACCTCGCAGACAGCCACACGATGATGCCTGTGCTCTTCAACGACACGGACAGCGCCGTACGCGAAAAGGCTTCCCACGCCCTACGCGACATCGCCGACCTCACCCCCAGTCAAGCCGACGGCCTGATCCAGGCATTCATCTCAAGCCCAGCCTTCACAGACCACTACGGCCGGCTCCTCGCAGGACTCCACCACCACCCCGGCCCACTCCCTTCAAGGGCAATCGACGCCTGCGAAGCCGTCACTACCATGCTCGGATCGTCCACGAGCAACATCCGAACCCGCCACGGCGCAGTCGGCCACGACCTGGTCCCCGTCGTCCTTCGGCTCTACCGCCAAGGAACCCACCACCAACGCATCCGCTGCCTCGACGTCATCGACCAACTCGTGGAAGCAGGCGCCTACGGACTCGATGCCCTCGAGACCGAACGCTGACACGGGCAGCAGTTGCCTGCGCCCCACGGCCCTTCGCGGCCCGGACGATCTGCACATCGTGGCCGTGGAGCTGGCGGACCCCAGCGGCATCCGGCGTTGACCAGGACGTCATCGTCCGACCCGGGCCGCATGAGAGGACGTTAAGTCCGTTTCTGGTAGCGGCCGCGTCCGGGTTGGTCGAGGAGTCCCTGACGAACGAGTCGTCCCAGGCGGGAGCGGGTGACATTGATCGAGGGCTCGTCGGTGGGTGTGGACGATCACGTAATTCCCCATGGCTGCGGTCACGTAATTCCCCAGGGGCCGGCTGGGTAAGGCGGTCCAGGCGGGCCGCCGATGTCAGTCC
>NZ_JBICYZ010000067.1:0-53537 GCF_043201465.1 Kitasatospora sp. NPDC048298 | reverse complement strand
CGACAACCCGACGCCGAAACCCTGCCGCCCAACCCCACACACCATGCCTGAACAGCGAAAAGTCATACGCCGCAAGCGGATTGCGGATGCCTTCTGACTCAGCTTCAGGGCGACCCCGTCGACCTCGGAGGCCAGCTTGTTCAGCAGTTCCTCCCACGCCGCGGTGCAGTTGTGCAGCACGGCGCCGACCTGCCAGCCCGACAGAGCGGCGACCGCCGTGTCGGAGGGCTGGTGGATCGCCTTGAGCTCGCCGGCATCGCCTCACCGCTCTCCTTGGCGGCCTTGGCCGCCAAGTCCAGGTCCGCCGGATTGACCCCGAAGGTCGGTCCGCGCGGCGGCGTGGTGGAGGGGACGGCGTAGAGCCCTCCCGGCCCGTCCGAGCCTGCGTACGCGTTCATGGACTACGGTCCCCCTGCCGGCTGTCCTGTGCCCGCTCACGGAGCAGCACCGCCACAACTGCGATGACTGCACATCTGAGCGATTCATTCGTGCATGTGAACGTAGCAGACCGGAATCACGGCCCATCTCGTCGGACCGGTCGGGCCGGCCGCGGCCCGCCGCGAAGGCGGTTGACCGTGCGGATGCGGTCCTCGACCAGGTCGGCGCGCCGTCCGGTCAGCAGCTTGAGCTCGATCGCGGCCTCGTCGCCGGGCTGGATCCGTTGCAGGTCGCGGCGCATCCGGGCCTGATCGGCGATCACGTAGGCGTCGCGGGCATCGGTCTTGCCCTCGCCGCGGTAGCCCCGTCAGCGGCCCGGTTCACCAGGCGCCCGGGAATGTAGAGGACCTCCTGGCCGTGGGCGATCAGCAGGCTCAGCAGCAGAGCCGGCTCCCCGCCGAGCACAAGGTGGGCGGCTGACCCCCGCGGGTGCGGGGAGGACCCTTTCCGAGCTCGGGCGATGCAGCCGCCGTGCCATGCCTTTGCCAATGCGCTCCGCATCATCCATGCGAGCCCGGTCTCACCCGTATTGCGAAGATCGTCCCGCTGGCCGTCGTCGCCGCCGTCGGTGTCGCCGCCTGCGGCCCGACCAACGGCGGATCGTCCGTCGCCGCCTCCGCCCCCTCGGTCAGCTCCTCGGCCACCCCCGGCGCGGGCGCCGTCCCGACCACCCCCGCCCCGGCCGACACCACCACCGAGGCGACCCCGACCACCGCCACGCCCGCCGCCGAGGCCCCGGCCGAGCAGGCCCCCGCGGCCGTGCCCGCCAAGGCCGACGTCAAGGCCGCCGCCAAGCCCCCCACGAAGGCCCCGGCCAAGCCCGCCGGCGGCATCGGGATCACCTTCAACGGCCTCCACCAGGGCCAGAAGATCCAGGTCGGCAACCAGGTCTCGTTCTCGGTCACCTGGAAGAACAACGACGCCACCGGCACCCGCAGCGTGGCACCGGTGGTCGCCACCCAGCAGTACGAAGGCGCGCAGTGCCGGCGGATACTCTCCATGGCACAGGGCACCCTGGAGCGCAAGGACGCCGCCGGCTGGAAGGCCATGCCCTCGCTCAGCCAGGGCGGCGGCACGGACTACGCCGGCACCGGCAACGACGCCGCCTTCACCCTGGCCGCCGGCGAGAGCCGCACCGGCTGCGCCCGACCGTGTACCTGTCCCTGCCCGCCAGCCAGGGCCTCACCGGACAGGACGTCACCGTCGAGGCCAAGATCGGCAACGAGTGGAAGACCTTCGAAGTGACCGAGGACTGCAACGGACGGCTCGGCGTCGCACCGGCCCAACTGGACGACGTGATGAACGGCAACCCGGTCACGTACACCTTCCGAGTCGGCCTCAAGCGAACCCCCACCGCGCCCGTCGGAATCGAGGTCGGCGCCGCCTCCGACGGCCACTACGGCACCGTCACCACCCTGCACCCCACCATCCAGCACTGACGCCCACCGTCCGGAACCGACGCCGCAAGCCCGCATCCGAAATCGAACCGGCCACGCCAACCTCTCGCTTGCGGGTGTTGCCGGCGCACCCTCAGACCTGGGCCGGGGTTGGGGTTGACCCTGCCGCCAAGCTGGCGACCGACTACCGGGCGCGGCCGATCTCACCGTCCGAGGCGAGGGTCCCGGAGAAGACGAAAGACGCCCCGACGGGCAGGCCGAGCCTCGCCGCCCAGGACAGCGCCTCGGCGCGGGAGGCGTCGCGCTCGGCCAGGCGGGCGGCGGCCAGGGAAGGCGGCACCTTGTCCTTGTCCAGCAAGACGGCCCACTGGCTGCTGGTGAGGGCCAGGTAGCGCAGGTGCGGGAAGTCCACGAGCACGGTCAGGTCCTGGACCGCCGCCTGGGAGAGATCCAGGCCGTGCAGATTCGGTGCCGTGCGCAGCGGGGTGAGGTCGGTCGTGGCGGTGGTGGCGAGGTCCAGCGAGCGGAGGTGGCGGTGGCCCTTGAGCGGTGTCAGGTCGCCGCTGTGGAGGGTGACGGCCAGGGACTCGACGGGCAGGTCCCGGAGGGGGGTCAGGTCGGTGACGGGGCGGCGCTTGAGTTCGAGTCGCCGCAGGTGGGGGGCGGCGGCGAGCGGGGTGAGGTCCAGGGGGCTGGTGGGGGCGTTGGTCTGGATCAGGACGGCCTGGAGGCCGGGCGGCACGTCCTGGGGGATTCCGCCGGATCGCAGCTCGGGATCGGCGTAGGACTCGTCGGGGCCTTGCACGAACTCGATGCAGTCGACGTCGATGTCGGCCTCCTCCACCTCGTAGGCGCCCCGATCCAGCAGGTCCAGGTAGTGGGCGAGGAGCGAGGTGACGGAGTCGCAGACGTGGAGCGGCCCGTCGTCGTAGTCGCGGCCGATCTGGATCACTTGTCCGGGGCGTCCGGCATGGGCGGGGGACATGTCGACCGCCAGGTAGTTGCCGTCGTCGGCGGTGGCGAACGGGAGCCACGCGGGGTGCTCGTGGCAGCGCCGGACCGTACCGGGCGGGTCGGCGTCCAGGACGGCCGCGTCCCAGTGGTTCTCCCAGCCGGTCCACATCGGTTCCCGCAGGTCGGCATTGGCGTCGACCAGCCGGGCTAGCGGTATCCAGCTGAGGTTACCGAACAGGCCGAGGGCGTCGTCCCCGCTGCCGTCGGCGAGCAGGTACAGCGCCCGCAGGTCGGCGGGCAGCGGTCGGCCGAGGCGGCGCTCGGCGTCGGCGAGGGCCACCTCGGTCACGGGCGGGGGCAGCGTCTCGGAGCGTCCCAGGATGTCGGTACGCCGCTTCAGGTAGGCGCGGAGCCGGGCGAGCGCCAGGTCCGGGTCGCCTGCCGGTCCGGCCGTTCCCTCCTTCTGGACGTGTCCTGCCGGGGGGAGCCGGTAGCCGTGGTCCAGGACGGCCAGGAAGCCCGGACGCTCTCCGTACAGGCGTGAGACGACGTCGCGGGACGCGGCCAGCGAGTACTCGCCGGACGGCAGGCACCGGATTTCCAGTCTGGTGCGCTCCCAACCGCGAGCCGTACCCACCGCCGCCGTCACGTCACGCAGGCCCTGGTCGCCACGGGCCAGATGGAACCGCCGCGGGGCCGCGTCGGAGAACATGCACTCGCCGAAGATGTTGAGACCGAAAAGGCCTTCGGTGCTGACCAGCACCGCCTCCGTCCACCCCTCCGGTGCGTTCGCCGCGATCGTCCTGGCCACCCGTGTGACGCCTTGTTCAATCAGCTCGGCCATGTTCTGTTCCGCTTCTGTCGACACTCCGGTGATCATCGCAGGGGGCCATGACAGAGACGGTCAGCAGGATCCCGGCCAGGGACTACCGGAGGCTCAGCCTGGTGGAACCGACGGTCATGGGGCGCAACAGTGCTGGTCGCCGCAATAAACGAGTGGCTGTGAGAGACCCTGGCTGCGACCATGCGGCAGTGAACACAGATCTCCCGGACGGATGGACGATCGAGCGGGTCCGTTCGGTGTCGGGCGACGCCGAAGCGGATCTGCTCTCGCCTGAACGACTCGTCGTTGTCGAACAGGTCGGCTCTGTCGACTACGACGTCCTCCAGCCTGACCTCATCCTGTCCTTTCATGACCTGTGCCTCGCCCGAGCCGATGACGAATGGTTCATGGGACAGCTCGACGACGACGGCTCACTCATCTGCTGGGTTTCCTACGGCTCCGACCTGGCCGAAGCCATCCGCGGGCTGTGAGCTTCACGCAGGTTCCTGATCACTTTCACAACAGGCCCTAGCCTGCGTGTTTCACGTCGGGCTGGGACCGGATGGTGAGCGGGAACGCGAAAGTGCCTTCTGAACTGGGACGATGAGGCTTGTCTAAGGTCTCCGTCGTACCAGCAGGAAGGCACTTTCTGCGTGCACCCTACCCGCTCACGCCCCAAGCTCGTGGTTACTATAGCGCCGACGGGTACGGGGTGGTCAGCCACGCTGGCTCGCGTCTGCTCGCGGACCTGGCCGACACCACCACGCTGACCAGCGCCTTCTCCGGCGCCCTGCGCCGGCTGCGACCACGCGGCACCGGACACGATCCCGGCCGTGTCGCGGTGGACCTTGCAGTGATGCTCGCCGACGGCGGCGAGACGATCCGGGACCTGGCCGTGCTGCGCGACCAGGGCGACGTGTTCGGCCCGGTCGCCTCCACCCCCACCGCCTGGCGAGTGCTGGCAGGCATCAACCCGGCCGCCCTGAACGCACTGCGGGCCGCGAGGGCCACCGCCCGGGAGGTCGCCTGGCTGCAAGCCGCCGAGACCGGACGCCCAGCACCTCCCTCGCGCGCCGGAGGACGTGAACTACCGGGCCTGGTCCTGGACATCGACGCCACCCTGGTCACCTGCCACTCCGAGAAGGAAATGGCCGCCGCGACCTACAAGCGCGGCTTCGGCTACCACCCGATGCTCTGCTTCCTGGACAACACCGGCAAGGCCCTGGCAGGTCTCCTGCGGCCGGGCAACGCCGGAGCGAACACCGCAGCCGACCACATCACCGTCATCGACCAAGCCCTCGCCCAGATCCCCGACGCCCACCGCCACGGCACCCCGATCCTCGTCCGCACCGACAGCGCCGGCGGCGCCAAAGCCTTCCTCGCCCACCTGCGAGGCCTGCGACAGCGCGGCATCCACACCTCCTTCTCGGTCGGACACGCCGTCACCGCCGAGGTCCGCCAAGCCATCCGCGCCCTGCCCGACCAGGTCTGGCACCCCGCGCTGGAACAGGACGGCTCCCTGCGTTCCGGGGCCGAAGTCGCCGAGCTGACCGGCCTGGTCAACCTCACCGGCCACCCGGACGGCACCCGCATCATCGTGCGCCGCGAGCGGCCCCACCCCGGCGCCCAGCTGTCCCTGTTCGACCAGGACGAAGGCATGCGCCACCAGGTCTTCCTCACCGACACACCCGTCGCCGACGGCGGATCCCTGCAGCATCTGGAGGTCCGCCACCGGGCCCACGCCAGGGTCGAGGACCACATCCGCTGCGGCAAGACTACCGGCTTCGGTCGCTTCCCCTCCCGCCACTTCCAGATCAACGCAGCCTGGCTGGAGCTGTCCCTGACCGCCATCGACCTGCTCGCCTGGACCCGAACCCTGTTACTGGACGGCGAGTTGGCCACCGCCGAACCCAAGAAACTCCGCTACCGACTTCTCCACGCAGCCGCCCGGATCACCCGCGGAGCCCGCCGCCTACGGCTGAGGATCGCCGCCGGCTGGCCCTGGCGCCACGAGCTGGCCCTCGCGTTCAGCCACCTCGCGACACTGCCCCGCCCGGTCACCTGACCCGACGAAGTCGTCCCTGCCCACCCACGACCCGAGGACCCTTCGGAGCACCCGACCCGCGCGTCGGGCCCTCAACATGCCCGCTCCTCCACAGCAGCCGCATCACGACCGCCTGGAAGATCAACCCAGCTCAGCCAGCCCCAACCGAAACACGGAGGCTAGCTTGACTCTGTCGGGGATCTTGGTGTTCCGCTGCTGGTGATCATGGTGGTGCGCCAGTCTCGCGGATGTACGACGCCCGCGAGATTCCCGAGGAGTGCGAGATGTCGGTCCGTCCCCGTCTGGGTGCCGAGGTCCCGGTGTTGACGGCGCGGATGGCGCGGGCCAGCAACCCGGGTGGTACGACGGCGATGTGGGTGCGTGACCGTCTCGACGGCCTGTGGCGGGACGAGGACTTCGCCGACTGGTACCCGCGCGACGGGCGCCCGGGGCTCTCGCCCGCGCAACTGGCCACGGTGAGCGTGCTGCAGTTCCTGCTGGGCCTGTCCGACCGCGATGCCGCCGAGGCCGTGCGCTGCCGCATCGACTTCAAGTACGCGCTCGGCCTCGAGCTCGACGATCCAGGTTTCCACCACAGCGTGCTCAGTGACTTCCGTGACCGTCTACTGCAGGACGGCCGGGCGGACCGCCTCCTGGATCTCGCCCTGGCCCGTCTGAAGGAGGCCGGCCTGGTCCGCGAGCGCACCACCCAGCGCACCGACTCCACCCACGTCCTGGCCACCGTCCGTGACCTGACCCGCCTCGAGCTGGTCACCGAGGCGATGCGCGCGGCCCTGGAGGAACTCGCCCGCACCGCCAGCCACGTGCTGGACGGCCTGGTCGGTGAGGACTGGGGTCGCCGATACGGCCGACCGGTGCGCTTGGGCAAGAACCCCACCCGCCCCAAGACCAGGATCAACACCACCGGCGAAGACGCCCGCCGCCTGCTCGAGCACCTCGGCCGGAATCATCCGTCCCTGCTCGGCGGCCCCCAAGCCCAGGTCCTACGGCAGGTCCTGGTGCAGAACTACTACTGGGACCCCACCGGCCGCCTGCGCTGGCGCGATGACGACGGCAGCGGTCTGCCGCCTTCGGCGAACCGGATCGTCTCGCCTTACGACCCGACGGCCCGCTATGCGCGCCGCGGGCAGGTCACCCGCTGGACGGGGTTTCTCGCCCATGTGACCGAGACCTGCTCCGGCGACGGGCCCAACGTGATCACGGACGTGACCACCGTGCCGGCCACCAGCGCCGACACCGAGGTCCTGCCCGGTATCCACACCCGGTTGGAACGCCGGGGCCTGCGGCCCGACCAGCACCTGGTCGACGGCGGCTACACCTCCCTGGTCCACCTGGAACAGGCCGAACGCGAGCACCGAATCACCGTTGTCGGACCGCTGCCGGGCAACCCCACCCGTCAGCACCGCCGGGGCGAGGGCTTCGCCCGCGATGATTTCCACATCGACTTCGACCGCAAGGAGGTCACCTGCCCGCAAGGACAGACCAGCGCCGGCTGGCACGGCCCCTACCCGACCTCCTCACCGACCGCAGCCCCGCTGATCGTGGCCCGCTTCACCAAGAGCCAGTGCCAGCCCTGCCCGGTCCGGGCCAAGTGCACCACCTCCCGTGACTCCGCGCGCACCGTGGGCTTTCCACCGCGCGAGCTGCTCGAGCTCCAGTTGCGCAACCGCGCCGAGCAGCAGGACCCGGCCTGGCACAAGCGTTATGCAGTGCGCTCCGGCATCGAGGGCACCATCTGCGAGTTTGCCCACGGCCATGGCATGCGCCGCTGCCGCTACCGCGGGCTGGCCAAGGCCCACCTGCAGCACGTGCTCACCGCCATCGCCGTCAACGTCGAACGCCTCAGCCAGCAGCCTCCTGGCGAAAGCGCGCCCCCACGACCACCGACGGCCTTCCAGGACTACCTCGACCAGCAGTGCATCCCACGGCTACGTTCCTGGCGAGCCGTCAGCTGACACGACAGCGACCAAGATCCCCGACAGAGTCAAGCTGAGGCCCTGTTCTCGAATTGCTACGGCGACCGGACATGTAGCGCTGCGCAACGGGCTCGACGCCTGATCAGGTCGCTGCCCCGCCCGGCCGGTGACCGCCGATACCACCGGAGAGTGCTCCAGGCAGTCTCCGCGTCGAGTAGCTCAGTCCGCGACGAGTAGCGTGCCGAGTACATCAGAAGGTGATTGCTTCGGACGGCTGGGGTGGGAACGTGGAACGGCAGCAGTACCTGGAGAGATGCTCGGAGCTCTTCGCAGTGGGTGGCTATGAGGCTGTGAGAGCTGCGGCACAGGCGGGGCTCAAGGAATGCGGACCCGATCCGGTCCTCTTCCGCTGGCTCGGACAGGCACATGCCGCAGAAGACGAGGACGACCATGACCGCGAGGCTGAGGCCGCATATCGCGATGGCCTCGCGCTGGCAGCAGATGATCTCGGACTCCTGGTGTCGTACCTGGAGCTGTGCCTTCGCTCGGACTCATTCGAATACCCGGGGCGGGCGGGCCGTGCTGTGGCTCTGCGGGAAAGGATCGAAGAGCTGGCCCCGCCAGGGTCAGCCGAGCGCGAGCGGGTCGATGATGCGACGGGCTGGGCCGGACGGGGCTATTGGGACGACCTGAACGTAGCCGCTGTTCAAGGGCAGGCTCAGCAGGCGGCCAAAGCGGCGCAGAGCGTGCTGGTGACTGACGCGCTACAGAGAGCCGCTCGTGGCGAGTCCAGCGAGGACACAGGTGAAGACCTCCAGGCCGCTGAGCTTGCTGCGGCGGTTGAGCTGTTGCAGGGGCCCGGAACGCACCACTACGCCTGCTTCTCGCGCACCGGGTCGAAGCATACGTGCTGACGTTCGTGGCATCGTTCGGCACGAACAAGGCGCTGGTGTGGAGTGGAGTGCTGGACTTCAGCCTGTGGGGCTGGTTGTTCTGGGCTCCCGTGTTTGTCACCGAAGCCAAGCTTCGCCAAGCAAAGAGGCTGGGACGGGAGCGTGTGATCGCTCGCATACAGGCGCGCCATGACGAGATGCACCTGCCCCAGAGCCCGCCCGAGGGCAAGCATCTGTGACACCACAACAGCACCACCAACCAGATCCCCCACCACGGCCCAAACGGCAGAGCCGCTGCTGCGCCGCAGGTCGGGAAGGTGCGCTCTGCCTGTGCGGAGGTTGGCCCGCCACCGGACCACCATCAAGGTTCGGAAGATAAGTACGCTCCGCCCGCGCGGAGGTGACCCGCTCATGGGCGGCCTCGCTTAGGTCTGGAACGAGTCCGCTCCCGGAGGTGACCCGCGCTGCATCCCGTGCTGGCTACGAGCTCTCGCGTCCGCTCCGCCTACGCGGAGGTGGCCCGGTTCGCCTCGGCGGCCTGGGTGACCGCGCCGGGGCCGCCCGACGGGTTGTCGCAGCCAGCTTGTCGCCACCGCTGCTCGGCTGTCCCGGCTTTCCCCGAACGAGGGAAGCCGACCGCAGCTCACGCCGCTCCGGTCCGCGGCGGGGCCTGGCGGGCGGAGTGCAGCGGGATCGCCCCGGCCCGGGTGGCGCGGGCGACGGCGAGGGCCGCGCGGTGGCGTTCGCGTTGCCGGCGGTCGTGCTCGTCGGTGGCCGTGGTCGGAGCGTTCTCGACGGCGGTCCGGTGGGTGTGCTCGGGTTCGCGCAGGCGGTTGAAGTGCTGGCGCAGAATCTCCTCCCGGGCCGCAGCAGCCTCGTCGAGCGCGGCCTGGCGGGCGGGCGGCATCCTCGCGCATCTGGCGGCGCAGTTCCTGGTAGGCGGTGTGGTCGGCGAGAGGGGACCGGGCCGGAGGGACAGTGGCAGGGGCGGGCCTGGGAGTGGGGCGGTCGTCGAGGTCATGGTCGGGCCGCGGCGCGGGGGCGGGGCCGACGCGGACGTCGATGGCCCGGACGGTGCCGAGGCGCAGCTGGTCGAGGTCGGTGAGGATGCGGCGGGTCTGGTAGCGGAGTTGGGCGGCCCAGGTCGGGGAGTCGGCGATCACGCGCAGGCGGCGGGTGGTGGGGTCGTAGCCGGCGAGGTGCCAGTGGGCAGCGGCGTCGGGGCCGACGATCGTGGGCCAGCGGTCGCGTAGGCCTCCGCCGGCGGTGCCGAGCGTCCAGCCGTGGGCGGCGACCAGGGCGAGGAACACGTCCCGATCGGCTCGGGTTCGCGCGGGCCTCGCCGCGGCGCGGTCGTGGTCTGCCGGGGGGTGCGCTGGACGGGGGCGTTGCCGTGGGTGCGGGCGGCGCGCAGAGCGGTGCGGGCAAGGTCGGCCCCGGTGGACGTGGTCATCAGCGGCTCCCGACGAGTTCGCGCTCACGGCGGCGGGCAACCAGCTGCTCGCGGAAGGCGATGGTGCGCCCGCCCAGTGGTGATCTCCATTCGCGGAAGTTCGGCACGTCGTCGGCGAGGAGCTGCTAGCGTGCGCGAATCGTCAAAAGGTGCACGTCCGCGGGTACAACTGGGCGGTACTGGGGCAGTTTTGTCGGCATGCCAGGTGCGGGCCGTCAGCGCGTGGGGTGTGGCGAAGGGGTGCGTGTGGAGACCGCAGGGGATCTCGCTGGCGATGTGGCAGCGCTACGGCGGACGGCAGCCGACACTGCGGCCGCACTGCGGGAGGTTCCCCGCCCGTCGCCTCCACCGCCGAGCCGCCGACCGCCCACAGCCCCGTGCCGACGATCCCCGGAACCGTGAGCACCGCCGCCCCCAGCACCACCCGGGCGCACGCCGCTCCCGGCACGACCGGCGCCGCCGAGCCCGTCACCGCCAGGCTGAACGCCCCCGAGGCCGCGGCCGCCACCGCCGCCCCCAGCAGCACACCGATCGCCGTGGTCAGGACCGCCTCCACGGAAAGCATCCGCAGCAGCTGCCGCCTCGTCGCCCCGACCAGGCGCAGCAGCGCGAACTCACGGCGCCGGTCGGCGGTGAGCGCCACCAGGGTGTTGACCGTGGAGACCGCCGCGAAGCAGACCAGCAGCCCGAGTTCCATCTCACGCAGCCAGATGTCGCTCGCCTTGGTGACGCTGGTCGCGGCACCCGTCTCCCGGGCGACGTGCTCGGCCGTGCTGGTGAGCACCAGCATGGTGCCGGAGAGCCCGACCAGCAGCGCGACCGGCACCACCGCCGAGGAGAGCCGGGCCGCGTAGCCGCGCAGGTTGGCGTCCGCCAGCCAGCCGGCCCTGGGCACCAGCACCCGCACCGGGGCGCCGAGCACGGCTGCCAGGCCCCGCGCCGCGACCGGCGCCAGCAGTCCGACCGCGACCAGCAGCACCAGCGAGCCGAGCAGCGAGGCCTGCCCCGCCTTGTCCAGCTCTCCGGCCGGTCGGCTCGCCGCCAGTCGCAGCAGCAGCCCACCGCCCGCGAGCACCGCCACCCCGGCGAACAGCCGCGGCAGTCCCGTCCGCCGTGGCCCGCCCCCGCCCTCGGCCAGCGCGACGGCCGGGGCCGGCCCGGTGATCCGGCGGGCCGCCACGGCGGTGGCCGCCAGGCCGACCAGCAGCGCCACCCCGATCCCGATCAGCGCCGGCACCGGCGCCCCGGGTATCCGCAGCCCTGGTGCGGCCATGCCGCGCTCCTGGAGTGCGGCGAGGAACGCCCGGGCGGCGAGGAATCCCACCAGGCCGCCGGGCGCGGCCACCAGCAGGACCGTCAGCGCCACCTGCGCGCGGACCACCCTGCGCACCTGACGGGGTGTCGCCGCGACGGTGCGCAGCAGCGCGAGGTCGCGGTGCTGCTGGCGCAGGGTGAAGCCGAGCGCGTTGACGACGACGAACAGCGCGACCAGGACGGCGATCTCGCCGAACGCCCCGGCGATCAGCACCAGCCCCGGCCCGGGGACCGCCGCCCGCTTCGCCGCGTCCGGCGCCGTGACCTGTGCGGCGACCAGCGAACCGAACAGCGTCACCGCCGCCACCGCCAGGAACAGCGCCGTCCCCAGCCCGGCGAAGGAGGCCGGGCGGCGACGGATCTGCCCCGCCGAGAGACTCAGTACGGGACTGTTCATCGCGCTCACCCTCCCAACCGGCTCAGCCGCTCGCCGACCTGTGCGGCCGTCGGCCTGGCCAGCTCGTCCACCAGCAGGCCGTCGGCCAGCAGCAGCACCCGGTCCGCGTACCCGGCGGCGACCGGGTCGTGGGTGACCATCACACACGTCTGCCCGTCGGCGTCGACGCCCGCGCGCAGCAGGGCCAGGACCTCCTGCCCGGTGGCACGGTCCAGCGCGCCGGTCGGCTCGTCGGCGAACAGCACCTCCGGCCGGGAGACCAACGCCCTGGCGATCGCCACCCGCTGCTGCTGACCGCCCGACAGCTGCCCGGGCCGCTGCCGCTCGCGCCCGGCCAGCCCGACCCGGGCCAGCGCCTCGCGCACCCGGGCCCGCTCCGGCGGCCGCCCGGCCAGCCGCCCCGGCAGTTCGACGTTCTGCGCGACCGTCATCGCGGACATCAGGTTGAAGGCCTGGAACACGAACCCCACCCGGGTGCGGCGCAGCTCCGCCAGCCGCCGCTCGGGCAGCCCGGACACCTCGGTGTCGCCCCACCGCACGGTGCCCCTGGTGGGGCGGTCCATGCCGGCCAGGCAGTGCAGCAGGGTGGTCTTGCCGGAGCCCGACGGCCCCATCACCGCCGTGAACGTCCCCGGTGCGAAGGCCACCGAGACCCCGCGCAGCGCCCATACCGCCGCCGCGCCGCGCCCGTAACTCCCGGTGCAGCCCGGCCGCGCTCAGGGCGGAGCCCGTCACTCCGTCGTGCGCCACCGTGGCGGCGGCTGTCGTCATCCCGTTCATGCCCTCCATCGTGGGCGTCCGGGGTCGGGAGATCGATTGTGCTGGCACCCGAATCCGGGGTTCGGGAAACCGAACCCCACAGGTGGTGCTACACCCCCTCGGAGACATCGCGGGAGACATCGCGACGCCGCCGGGCCCACCCCCGGAGCGTGCTCACCCGGTGGTCGTGCTCGGACTCGGGCCCGGTCAGCGGCCCCAGCAGTCCGACCGCGGTCGCCGTGCGCGGGTCGTCCCGCAGGGCGAGTCCGTGGCCGGCCTCCAGGCGCACCTGCCGGTCGTCCGCGCCCAGCAGTGCGGCCAGGGCGTCGGCGAGCTCGGGCGTCCGGTCCGCGGAGCCGGCGAGGACGGAGACGGCGGCGCCCTGGACGTCCGGGGACTCATCCCCGGTCAGGGCGAGCAGCGCGGCCCTGGTCTCCGGGGTGCGCCGTGCGTCGCCGAGCGATCTGGCGGCGGCAGACCGGACCGATGCGTCCGGGTCCCGGGTCAGCCGGAGGACGCAGTCGTGCCCCGCCCCGGTCAGCGGGGCACCGAGGAGGTTCGGCACCGTGCGGCGCACCCGGGGATCGGGGTGTCCGGCGTGGCGCAGTCCGATGGCCTCCGCGTCGGGGTACTCCCGGCCGTCCAGGGCTCCGAGGAGCGTGGCGAGCACCTCGTCGTCCGGTTCGGTCGACGTCCAGGCGGCGATCAACTCCGTCTCCTCCCCCTCGTACTCGACCGGTCCGCCCTGCCGCAGGAACGGGGCGTCGAGCAGGAAGCCGGCGACGAAGCGGCGGTGCGCGGGGTCCGGGTGCCGGTGGTGGGCCATCAGCGCCGACCAGGCCTGCCGGCTGCGGCGTTCCCCGAGCACGAACAGGCAGGCGGACCGCCCGACGTGGAGCCCGTCCCGGTGCCGGACTGCCCGGGCCACCAGTTCGTCGACGGGGGTGAGGACGCTGAACCTCCACTCCAGTTCGGTCGGCACGGCCCCGTGTCCGGCACGGACGGTCAGCCCGCCGAGGGAGACCTGTTCGACGTCCGCGTGGTCCTCCCTCACCGGCACCCGCTCCGCCGGCACGCCGGCCCCGGTCCGTCGCCGCAGTTCCTCCTCCGCACCGGTCTCGTACCAGGACCTGGCCAGCGCGAGCAGCCGTGCACGGGCCGCGGCGGGCAGCCGCGGCGGGCAGCCGCAGCGCCGGGTCCTTGCCGAGGACCGCCCCGACCAGCGCCGGGGAGCCGAGGTCCACGGCGCGCAGCAACGGGGTCGTCCCGTCGGGCAGCGGACGGTCCGGGTCGGCGCCGTGCTTGACCAGGACGGCGGCGACCTCGTGGTCGATGCCATCCACAGCCGCCCACAGCAGGGGCAGCCCGTCCGCGGTGCGGGCGTCCGGGTCCGCACCGGCGCAGAGCGCCTCCCACACCGCGTCGACGTCCCGTGCCCGGACCGCCGCCACGAGGCGCGCGTCCGCCGCCAGTTGTTCGTCCGCCGCCAGTCGTTCGTCCGCCGTCATCCGCGCGCTCCCCCTCGCCGCACAGCCGTCCCCGTCCGCACCCTGGTCATGCCGCCCCCGGAAGGCTCGGCTTTCCCGTGCCCGCCGCTTCCACCCCCGCCGCTTCCACCCCCCGGCTCCTCGACCGTCCGTCCGACGGGCGATCATGATCAGGTGACCATCGACCTGCTGCCCGGTCGCGGCGTCGGCCTGCCCGCCCCGCTGCCCGAGCTCCGCTTCGGCCTCACCGAGGCGGAGGTGCGCGCACTGCTGGCCCCGCACGCCGGCCTGCTGCCCGACGGGGTGCGGAGCACCTTCGTCTGCGGCTGCTCCTGGGCGCCGGCCTTCGAGCTGCCCGGGGTGAGCGTGACCCTCGGCGCCGACGACCACGACCGCCTCCACTCCGTCTCGGTCGGCCGGAACCCGAGCGACGACCGCCCCGCCTGCCCGGTCGGCTACCACGGGATCGACCTGCTGGGCCGGCCGGCGCACGAGCTGGTCGAGGCGCTGCGCGCCGAGGGCCTCCCGGTGCCCGATCCCGGCGGCGGCAACCTCCGCCATGGAGCGCTCTTCCTCCACCGGGCGCCCGGCCCCCGGCGCCTACCACCCGCCCCGGGCCGCAAGCCGCGCCGCGAGAAACCGTTCGCCTTCGACTACGCCTCCC
The DNA here is from genome assembly GCF_043201465.1 of Kitasatospora sp. NPDC048298. NCBI lineage: Bacteria > Bacillati > Actinomycetota > Actinomycetes > Kitasatosporales > Streptomycetaceae > Kitasatospora > Kitasatospora sp. NPDC048298. The sequence goes on along the minus strand of NZ_JBICYZ010000067.1, from coordinate 38,977 downwards.
TGTCCGCCCCCGCCGAGCAGGACGCACCCACCGGGCAGGGCTCACCCACCGGGCACGAAGCACCCGCAGAACACGACGCCCCCACCGGGCACCATGCCCCCGCCGAGGCCGCCGAATGATCCCCCACCCGACCGGTACCGCCACCGGTCCGCACGACGCCGCCTTCCTCCCCCGCAGGCAGCTGTCCCCGCGCCCGGCCGAGCGGCCGATCACCGCACCCGTCCCCAAACTCGGCGGCGAGCCCTGCTGGTTGGCCGAGCCCACCTGGCCGCTCTCCCCCACCACCGGTGAACCCCTGGTGTTCATCGGGCAGTTCCCCGTCCCGGGCGAGCCGAGCCGGCTGGCGTACCTCTTCCTGGAGGAGGCGGACGAGCTCATGGGCGGCCTCGACCCGGAGCGGGGCGACGGCCTGCTGCTGGTCCAACCCGGCGGGCGCATACCGCCGTTCGCGGTGATCGGGCCGCCCGAAACCCGGGGCCGTACGCTCTGGCGCTGCGAACCCGACGGCGAACGGACCCCGGTCGAGTACCACCTGGACGTGGTGCCGCTGCCGGACGGCGTCGACCGGGCGATGGACCGACGGGCCGACTTCCAGCGCTACCTGCGCCACGAGGGCCCCGAGGGCCCCTTCCCGGACGGCGACCACGTGCACGACCACCTCGGCGGGGACCCGTCCTACCCGGCCGGCCGGGCCCGGGTCGCGGCGCCCTGGCGGTACCTCTTCTCCCTCTCGGACGCCCCGGACGAGGGCGACCCGTACTTCCTCAACTTCGGTTACGGCGACGGCTTCGGCTTCCTCAGCCCGGACGGTCTGGAGGGACGGTTCTTCTGGGAGGCCCCGTAGCCGCGCCCGGCCTCCGCCACCCCCATCCCCCGTCCACCCACCCCCACCCACCCACCCATCCATCCACGGGAGCCACCATGACCACCACCCCCCTGACCGTCGCCGTCCTCGGACCGGGCGGCGTCGGCGGACTGATCGGCGGGCTGCTCGCCCGCGACGGCCACCGGGTCGTCTGCCTGGCCGGCGAGGAGACCGCAGCCGCCATCGAGCGGGACGGACTGCACGTCCGCAGCGCCCGGTTCGGCGAGTTCACCGCCCGGGTGGAGGCCGCGACCGAGCTGCGCGAGCCGGTCGACGCGGCCTTCGTGACGGTCAAGGAGACGGCGCTGGCCGCCGCGCTCGACCGGATGCCCGCGCAGGTGCTCGGCACCGGGATCATGGTGCCGCTGCTCAACGGCCTGGACCACATGGCGCTGCTGCGCGAGCGCTACCCGGCCGGACGGGTGGTGGCCGGCACCATCCGGGTCGAGGCCACCCGGACGGCGCCCGGGCGGATCGAGCACACCAGCCCGTTCGCCACCGTCGAGCTCGGCGCGACCGCCGAACCCGACTCCCCCGTGGCCGAGTTCGCCGAGCAGCTGCGGCACAGCGGGCTGGACGTCGCGCTGCGCGAGGACGAGACGGCGATGCTGTGGAGCAAGCTCTCCTTCCTCGCCCCGTTCGCCCTGCTCACCACCCGCCACGCGAGCGGGATCGGCACCGTGCGCACCGAGCACCGGGCCGAACTCCTCGCCGTGCTGGACGAGATCGCGGCCGTCACCCGGGCGGTCGGCGCGCCGGCGGACGCGCAGACCCTGCTCGCCTCCTTCGACCGCCTCCCCGAGGCGATGAAGTCCTCGATGCAGCGCGACGTGGAGGCAGGCCGACCGACCGAACTGGACGCCATCGGCGGCGCCGTGCTGCGGGCGGCCGACGCGCACGCGGTGGCCGCCCCGACCATCGCCGGCCTGGTGCGTGACCTGTCCGACTCCGCCGACCGGTAGCACCAGCCCGGGTGTTCACCCCACGGACGCCTCCCCGGGGTGAACACCCGGCACCCGGCCCAGCCCGTCCTGCCCTGCCCTGCCCTGTCCTGCCCTGTCCTGCCCGGACCTGTCCGGACCTGTCCGGACCTGTCCGGACCAACCGACGGGGCACCACCTCCCCCGAGAGCAAGGACTTTCCCAACAGTTCACACAGCCACCCGGAACCGCCGCACGGCATACCGGCGTTGACCCGGTGGGAGGGATACAGACATGACAAGGAAGCCGTACCGCCTGGCCGCCACCACGCTCGCGCTGCTCCTCGCGGCCCCGCTGTTCACCGCGTGCGACACCGACCAGGCCCTGGACTGCGGAAAGCGGGCAATCAGCCTCACCGGCGACGTCCAGGACCTCGCGGATTCGGCGGTCAACGTCGGGCAGATCACCGACGACAGCCGTCGCACCCACACCGTCGAGGCCCTGAAGAAGGTCGCCGACGATGCGAAGAAGATCCGCCAGGACAACGGGGGCAAGGCCGACGCGGCCGCCGACCGGCTCTCCAAGGCCGTCAACGACGCCATCGACCGGGTCTCCAAGGGCAAGCAGCCCGACTTCAAGCCGATCACCGACGCCGCCGGCGACATCGGCAAGGCCTGCGCGGACTCCTGACGGACCGGAGCACCCGCCGCCACCGACTCACCGCCGCCCACTCGACCGGCTCCCGGCCCGGGCACACCGCACCGGCCGGGAGCGCGTCCCTGCCCCGGGCCCGGCCTGTCGCCGCCGCGCGGGCACCGCCGGACGGTAGGAATGGCACCGGACCGAACCGCACCCCGGAGGCACCGGTGAACCACCCGATCCTCGACCAGATCCACGCCCTGCGCGCCGAACTGGCGCCCGGCGACACGGCCCCCGCGCTGGTCACCGCGCTCGCCGACGGCACCGCGCCGCGCTCGGCACTGGCCGAACTCGCCGCCCAGCAGCACCGGATCATCCGCTCCGACCGCCGCAGCCTGCTGCTGCTCGCCGGCCGCTGCGCGGACCGGCCGGTCAGCGCCTGGTTCGCCACCATGGCCGAGGGCGAGGGCGCCGCACTACGAACCCTGCCCGACCTCGGCGCCGCCGTCGGCCTCGACCGCCGCGCACTGGAGTCCCACCCGCCGCTGCCCGGCTGCCAGGCCTACCCCCACTACCTCGCCTGGCTCGCCCTGAACGGCGAGCCCGACGCCACGGCCGTCGCCCTGGTCGCCAACTTCGCCGCCTGGGGCGGCTACTGCGCCACCATCGCGCAGGCCCTGCGCCACCAGTACGGGTTCTCCGACGGGGCCTGCGCGTTCTTCGACTTCTTCGCCCGGCCCGCACCCGAGCTGGAGCAGCAGGCCGCCGACGCGCTGGGCCCGGGCCGGCTGGACGAGCCGACCCTGGACACCGCGCGCGAGTACGGGCTGCTGCTCCAGGGCTACGAGTACCTGTTCTGGGACACCCTGGGCGTCATCGACGCCTGAGCGCGGACCGCCCCGGGGCCGAGGGGCCTCAGGCCTGCCAGTGCGGCTTCCCGCTGACCATCCGGCAGTAGATCACCCGGCCGCCGGCCTCGTGGGTGCTCTTGCCCAGGTCCGCGTTGCGGCAGAACTGCCCGGCCTCGTAGCAGTTGCCCGCGTTCGAGCGGATCTCGCACCCGGCGCCGGCCCCGGCCGCCGCGGGGGGCTCGGGGTCGGTCGGCGGCTGGGCGGTGGTCACCTTCGGCTGCGGCGCCTTGGTGGCGGGCGCCTGCGAGTGGGCACCGGGCTGGGCCGAAGGCGCCGCGGGCGGGGGCGTGGCCACCGGGGCGGCGGGCGCCGGCTCGGCCGGCGGGGTGCTGACCGGGGCCGGCGCCGCGGGCGCCGCCGGCGGAGTGGTCACCGCGGCCACGGCCGTGGTGGCGGCCGCGGTCGGCGTGGCCGAGGCCGTGGCGGCGCTGTCGGCCGCCGACGGGTCGCAACCGGTCAGCGCCAGGCCGACGGTGAGGACGAGTCCGGCGAATCCGGCCAGGCCGGCCCGGCGGCGACCGGGTATCCGTGAAGGCATGGGTGGAGAACGCTCCGTTCCGTTTGGATGAGTCGTGCGATTCAAGCAGGAACCGCACACGCACCGTCCACCGAATCCCCACTCGTTGGCAGATCGAGACCTTCCGACCACCGAGCGTCGCCGACCCGCCCGAGCCCCGGCCGTCCCACCCGCACACGCCCGCCGTCAGCACCGACCGGCCGTCAGCGCCCAGGCCGGCCATCAGCGCCAGGCCGGCTCTCAGCGCAGCCCTGCGGTCCGGCGCTCGAACACCACGGGGCGGGCGGTCTCCAGCGCCGTGGAGACCGCGCCGAGGAGCACCGCCTCCTCCCCCAGCAGGCTCGGCGCGAGCGTCGGACGCATCGGGGCGAGCCGGTGCAGGGCCTGCTCCAGCGGTTCCAGGAGCAGATCCGCGCTGCTGCCGATCCCGCCGCCCAGCACCACCAGGTCCGGGTCCAGGACGGCCGACAGCACGGCCACCGCGTAGGCGAGCCGCTCGGCCTCCCGCTCCACCGCCCGGACCGCCGCCGTCTCCCCGGCCCGGGCCCGCTCGAACACCTGCTTCGCCGTCAGCTGCCGCGCCGCCGAGTCCCCGTCCAGCCCGAAGTCCCGGGCCGTACGCACCACGGCGTCCGCGGCGGCCTCCTGCTCGATGGTCGCGGTCGGCTCGTCGACCCGCCCGGGCAGCGGGACCAGGCCGATCTCGCCCAGCGCGCCGTGCGCGCCGAGCAGCAGCTCGCCGTCCTTCACCACGCCCAGCCCGAGCCCGGTGCCGACCAGCAGGTAGGCGAACATCCGGCTGCCCCGCCCGGCGCCCAGGGTGTACTCGCCGAGCGCCGCCAGATTGGCGTCGTTGGCCACCGAGACGCCCGTCCCCAGGCCCTCGCCTATCCGGTCGAACAGTCCCGGCCTGCCCCAGCCGGGCAGGCTGTTGGCGTAGCGCACCCCGCGCAGCCGCTCGTCCCACACCCCCGGGGTGCCGATCACCGCGTGCACGATGTCCGGGGCGGCCAGGCCGGCCTCGGCGATCGCCTCGTGCGCGGCCTCGACCACCGCGTCCGCGACGGCGTTCGCCGAGCGGCCCCGGTTGGCCACGTCCCGGCGGGCGACCACCGTCCCGGCCAGGTCCGCCACTGCCACCCGCAGCCGGGCCCGGCCGATGTCCACGCCGAGCACGTGCCCGGCCGTCGGGTCGACCTCGTACAGCACGGCCGTGCGGCCGCGTTCGGGGGCCAACCGACCGGCCTCGCGGACCAGGCCGGCCCGCTCCAGTTCGGCCAGCGCGGCCGACACCGTCGGCTTGGACAGACCGGTGTCCCGGGCCAGCTGGGCGCGCGAGGAGCCGCCGCCGGTGCGCAGCAGTTCCAGCAGCAGCCACTCGTTGTTGCTGCGCAGCCGCTGCCGGTTCCACGGCACCCCTGGGGCCCCGGCCGCCGGGCGACTGGTCGGCTGGTGGGGGCTCATCGGGTTCCTCCGGTGTGGGTCTTCGGGCGTGGGTCGGGTCGGTACGGCCGGGTGGGCCCGGCCCGGGGCGTCCGGGGTCGGGCGCCGCCGCCCAGTATGACCGGTGATCATCCCGCGTTCGCCCGCCGTATCCGTACGGCCCCGCCGGCGACCTCGTCGACATACCCGCGGCCCCGCCGGCGACCTCGTCGACATACCTGCGGACCCGCCGGCCTCGTGGACGTACCCGCAGCCTCGTGGACACACGACGCACTCCGTTACAACACCGTCCCCGGCCAGTCAACGTTTCACCCACTTGTGGGCGTGCCGCGCCCGGGCGCGTGATCATGGGCGTATGCACTTCCGGCACGGCAACCGAGCAGAGGGTCCGCGGCCCGCGACACCGGACTCCCGGTCCCTGGCGGCAGCCGCGGCGGCCCTCGCCGCGCGGCTCGGAGCGATCACCGGCGGTGACGGCGGCGACGATCCGGAGCGGCTCCGCGAGGTCCTCGCGGCCGCCCCGGTCGGGGTCGCGCTGCTCGACGAGCGGCTGCGCTGGCAGTACCTGAACGCGGCCTTCACCACCGCCACCGGGCTGCGCCGGGCGGACCTGCTCGGCCGTGCCGCCGGGACCACCGCCTTCGCCGGGTCCCTCGGCATCCTGCGCCGGGTCCTCGACGACGGGCTCGCCCGCGAACACGCCACCGGGGGCCCGGACGGCGCCGGCACCCCCGTGCCGCCCGGCCTGCGGGTACGCTACCGGGCCCTGCGGAAGTCCGGGCGGACCACCGGTGTGATCGTCGTCGTGCTGGACGACCCCGACCCGGCCCGCGACCAGCTGCGCGAGCTGGAACAGGCCCGGGCCCGACTCGCCCTCCTGGACGCCGCCACCGAACGGATCGGCACCACCCTCGACGTCGGGACCACCGGCACCGAGCTCGCCGTCTTCGCCGTGCCCAGGCTCGCCGAACTCGCCGTCGTGGACGTGCTGCCGCCCGCGGCCGAACCCGCCCGGGGCGGCCACGGCGCGTCCCAGCGGCTGCACCGGGCCGGCGCCCGGGCCGTACCCGCGCTGGCCGCCGGCCTCGCCGAGCTGCCCCGGCCGGGCGAATCGATCCGCCACCGGGAGGGTTCGGCCGCCGCCCGCAGCCTGGCCGGCGGTGTCGCCGTGCTGACCGAGCCCGGGCCCGAGGACGCCTGCCCGGCCGGGACGGCCTCACTGCTGGTCCTGCCGCTGGCCGCCCGGGGCCGGCTGATCGGGCTGCTCACCCTCGGCCGCACCACCGCCGGCCCGGCCTTCACCCCGGACGAGGCCGCCCTGCTCGGCGACCTCGCCGCCCGGGCCGCCGTCGCCCTCGACAACGCCCGTCGCTTCGCCCGCTCCCAGGGCATCGCCCTGGAACTCCAGCGGGCCCTGCTCAGCGAGCCCGGCAGCCCGCACCAGAACCTCACCCTGGCCTCCCGCTACCTGCCCTCCGGGAGCACCTCGGTGGTCGGCGGCGACTGGTACGAGACGGTCCGGCTGCCGTTCGGGCGCACCCTGCTGGCCATGGGCGACGTCATGGGGCACGGCGTCGAGGCCGCCGTCGACATGAGCCACTACCGCTCGGCGCTGCGCGACCTCGCCGGAACGGACCTGCCCCCGCACCGGATCCTGCGCCAGCTCGACCACGTCATCTCCACCGACGACTCCGCCCGCCCGGCGACCTGCCTGCTGGCCCTCGCCGACCCGGGCCGCGGCCGCTGGACCCTCTCCAGCGCGGGCCACCTGCCGCCCGCCCTGATCGCCCCCGGCCATCCGACCGAGCTGCTGCGCATCCCCACCGGCCCGCCGCTGGGCACCGGCCTCGGCGGCTACGAGCAGACCGCCCACCCGCTCCTGCCGGACCAGACCCTGCTCCTCTACACCGACGGCCTGGTCGAGCGCCGGGGCGAGGACATCGACGTCTCCCTGGAACGGCTCGCGGCCCTGCGCCTGCCCGCCGCCGGAGACCTCGACGACCTGCTCGACGCCGTCCTCCACGCCCTCGCCCCGCCCCCGGCCCCGACCGCCGAGGACGACATCGCCCTCCTGGTGGCCCGCCCCCGACGACGCTGACGGCCCGCCGGGTCCCGGGCCCGGGGCCGCTCGCCCATCCTCGCTCCGACCGTCCTCGCACCGACCTTCCTTGTGCCGACCGAGCTTGAACCGACCGAGACTGTTCGGGGCGGGCCCCACCCCGACGGCCTCCCGGGCTCACACCTTCGCCAGTGCCCGCCGCACGTCCGCCCAGATGTCCTCCGGGTGCTCGATGCCCACCGACACCCGCACCGTTCCCGGACCGATGCCCGCCGCCGCCAACTCCGGGTCCGACAACTGCCGGTGGGAGGTGCTGGCCGGGTGCAGCACCAGGGTGTGCACGTCGCCCAGGGAGGGGGCCAGCGAGGCGAGCCGGACGGACTCGGTGAACGTCGCGGCGGCTTCGCGGCCGCCGGCCAGGTCGAAGGCCAGGACGCCGCCGTGGCCGTCGGGCAGCAGGCGGCGGGCGAGTTCGTGGTCGGGGTGGGTGGGCAGGCCCGGGTAGTGGACGGCGGTGACGGCGGGGTGGGCGGCGAGCCGGCCGGCCAGGTCGAGCGCGGTCTCGCAGTGGCGGCGGACCCGCAGGGCAAGGGTCTGCATGCCGCGCAGGGTCAGCCAGGCGGCGAACGGGTCGGCGCTGGCACCGAGTTCGAGCGAGCGCCGCCAGACCCGCCGGTGCAGCTCCGGGTCGGCGAAGACGGCGATCCCGCCGAGGACGTCGGAGTGTCCGCCGAGGTACTTGGTCACGGAGTGGATCACGATGTCCGCGCCGTGCTCGAGCGGCCGGCACAGCAGCGGCGTCGCGAAGGTGTTGTCCACCACGCTCACCACCCCGGCCCGCCCGGCGACGGCGATCAGCCCGGGCAGGTCGGTGACCCTGGTGGTGGGGTTGGAGACGGTCTCCAGGAGCAGCACCCGGGTGCGGGGCCGCAGCGCGGCCGCCACCCCGGCGGGGTCGTCGCCGCTCACGTAGCTGACCTCGACGCCCCAGCGCTCGGTGAGGTCGGTCAGCGCGCCGATGGTGCCGCCGTACAGGTTGCGCTGGGCGACCACGTGGTCCCCGGCGCGCAGCAGGGCGAGCAGAACGGTGGTGATCGCGCCCATGCCGGAGGCGGTGGCGAGGGCGCCGGTGCCGCCCTCCAGTCCGGCGACGGCCTGCTCCAGCGAGCGGACGGTGGGATTGCCGAAGCGGTTGTAGAAGAAGGCGCCGTCCGGTCCTCCGTGGGCCTCGGCGAGCGCGTCGCCGGTGTCGAAGGCGAACAGGTGGCCCTGGTGCAGCGGGACGCCGAGCGGACGGCTGCCGGTGGCCTCGGCGAGCGGCGGGTGGACGACCCGGCTATCGGGGCGCAGCTCGTCGGGGGCTTCGTACGCGCGGGGTGCCTCGTACGCCTCCGAGACGTCGGAGACTTCGTGGGAGCCGGGGGCCGTGTGGGAGTGGAAGTCGCTCATGGCGGTCATCCTCGGGCGGTCCCGGCACCCGGGCCAGGGCCAATCACCGCCAAGTGGCCCGCCCCGGGCGGTCGTTCCGGCTCCACCGCCCGGAGGGCGGCGGCGACGCCCGGGTCACGGCTGCGGACGGCCCGCGCGGCTCACCAGCGGCTACTTGCGGCGGCTGAAGATCCGCTTGACGGCGTAGACGATCCCGACGATGAGCAGCACCACGAACAGGATGATCAGGATGACCACGACCAGCAGGAACTTGCCCAGCTTGGCGAAGAAGCCCTTTTTCTTCTTCTCGTCCTTGGCCAGGTGCGTGGCATCGGCGGAGGCGGCGCGCGCCTCGGTACGGACCTCCGAACCGGAGGCAGCGGCAGCGGCCCCCACGGTGGCCCCCGGGTTCGCGGCGGCGGCCGCGACGGTGCGGGGCGCGGCCACGGCCGCCGCTCCCGATGCCGCGGCGGTGAGGCCGACGGCGGCCAGCAGGGCCACCAGGGCGCCGGCTATCGAACGTGCGATCCGATCAGTCATCGTGCTCCTCTTGCGAGTCCGGAGCAGCGCGGATCAGCTGATCTGACCAATTTCTCATGGTCTGACCAGCTGGTTTTCCCATCCGCGCCTAGTATGCTCCACTGAAGTTCTACAGCGGTGTAAAAGTTTAGCGACGGGCGGCGCCCGGATCGGCTCCGGCCCCGGGCCACGCGAACCCACCGCTTCGACGGGGGCTTGCGTGGCAACTGTGGAGGATGACGACGTGTCTGGCCGCAAGGGTTCCCCCGAAGCCGAGAATTCGCCGCACCGGGCAACCGGGCGCCGGGCGGCCGGCCGGAGGGACGACCAGCGGAACGGCCGCAGAGACGACCCGGCGGGCGACCGGAACCCGGACGGTGCGAACATACCGGACGGCCGAGCGACGGGCCGCACCCGGAAGAAACCCAAGCGCAGCACCAAGGAGAAGGTGCTCTGGGCGACCGCCGGCTGCACCGCCCTCGCCGTCCTCGGCGGCGGCGCCCTCTACTACCGGCTGAACAGCAACATCAACACCTTCGACGGCGACGCCCTCAGCAAGGACCGCCCGGAGGCCGCGGCCCCGGACGCCCAGGGCCGCACCCCGGTCAACGTGCTGCTGATCGGCTCGGACAGCCGCGGCAACGGCAACAGCGACCTGGGCGGCGGCGGGGACGGCGGCGCCCGCTCGGACACCGCGATCCTGCTGCACGTCTACGCCGACCACAAGCACGCCGTCGGCATCTCCATCCCCCGCGACTCCCTGGTCACCATCCCGCCGTGCAAGCTCCCCAACGGCAAGTGGACCAAGGAGCAGACCAATGTGATGTTCAACAGCGCCTTCTCGGTCGGCGACAGCGATCAGGGCAACCCGGCCTGCACCCAGAACGCCGTCGAGAAGCTGACCAACCTGCGCGTCGACCACACCGTCGTGGTGGACTTCAACGGCTTCGCGTCGATGACCAAGGCGGTCGGCGGCGTCGAGGTCTGCCTGCCGACCGACATCCACGAGGGGGACCTCAACCCCAACCTCGGCCACAAGGGCAAGCTGATCTTCCCCAAGGGCAAGCAGAAGGTCGAGGGCCAGGCCGCGCTGGACTACGTCCGGGTGCGGCACGGCATCGGCGACGGCTCCGACATCGGCCGCACCAAGCGCCAGCAGGCCTTCCTCTCCTCCCTCATCAAGGAGGTCAAGTCCCGCGGCATGGACCCGACCACGCTGCTGCCGCTCGCCGACGCGGCCACCAAGTCGCTGACCGTCGACCCCGGCCTCGGCTCGGCCGCGAAGCTGCTCTCCTTCGTCATGGAGCTCAAGGACGTCGACCTGCACGACATCAAGTTCCTGACCGTGCCCTGGCGTTACGAGGGCCCGCGGGTCGCCCTCGTACACCCCGACGTGGACCAGCTGTGGGCCGCGCTCAAGGCCGACCGCACCATCGACGGGCAGGACGCGAGCGCCCCGGCCGACCCGGGCCCTGCCGCCGCCGTCACCACCGCTCCCACCGCCACCGCGCCGACCCCGGTTTCCGCCCCGACCCCCGCCTCGGACGCCAAGGCGGCCGAGGTGAAGGTCTCCGTGCTCAACAGCACCGGTGAGACCGGGCTCGGCGGCCGGGCCGCGGAGACCGTCAAGGGCGCCGGCTACACCGTCACCGGCGTCGGCAACGCGGTCGGCAAGCCGCGCAGCACCACCGTCGTCGAGTACGGCACCGGCGAGCGCACCGCGGCCGAGGCGGTCGCCAAGCTCTTCCCCGGCGCCACCGTGCAGCCCGGCGGCCGGGGCGTCAGCGTCGTCCTCGGCCACGACTTCGCCGCCGCCAACCCGGCGAGCGCCACCGCGCCGGCCCCCGGCGGCACGGCCACCGCCCCGGCCCCGCTGCCCACCAGCGTCAGCGGCGCCGCCCGCTCGGCCGACGACGACCCCTGCGCCAACCTCTCGTACGGCTGAGCCCGGCCGCACCCCTCGGGCGAACCGCGGTGGGGCACCCAGCCGCGGCTCGCCCGAGGGGCCATGGCTCATCCGAGGGGGTGTCAGCGCCTCGTCCCGCAGGACGGGCAGAACGCGGCGCCGTCCGGGACGTTCTGGTTGCAGCTCGGGCACTGGACGGGCTGCGCCAGCCGGAAGCCGCAGCCCGGGCAGAACGGCGTGCCGTGGGTCTCGGTGTGACACTGCGGGCAGACCAGCTGGCGCGGCGCGTTCACGTCGAACTCGGCCCCGGACTGCTGCCCGGACTTGTACGCCCGCTCGCTGACCGTGTCGTTGAGGCCGCGGTGCTGCGCCGCCATCGCCTCGGCGGCGGTATCCGGGGCGCAGTTGTGGCACAGGCCCTGGGCCGGGTTGAAGCAGCGCCCGCAGACGTAGTGGGTGCACCGGGCGCAACGGTTGAAGTGGGACTGGGCGTTGGCGATGGACCGCTGGAAGGCGGCGTCCCGCGAGGTGCCCCAGGTCTGACCGGCCAGCCCGTCGGCGGCGTTGCCGATGGTGTTGGCGTTGCCGCCGATGAGGTTCCAGGCCGCACTGACGCCCTTGCCTATCCAGCCGGCCACCTGACCGGTCCGGAACGGCTCGAACGTCGAGCGCCAGGTGTCCGAGCAGCGGTAGCAGTAGAACTCGAACTGGAAGCCCGCGCCGGTGCCGTGCTGCTCGCACAGGTCGCGGTAGTTGTTGCTGAAGTAGATCTCCGAAGTCACGTCGTCCCCGGTCGCTAAGTGGCCTGTCAGCGGTCGCTCCCAGGGACGATAGGGGCTCACCGAACGGTTCCGCCAGGAACTCGCGTCCCGCCTGCTCAGAGCCCGGAGACCGGCAGCAGCAGCACCCGCACCGGATCGAACCGCTGCCAGAGCGCGGGCTGTCCGCTGCGGCCGATCCGCAGCCGGCACCAGCGCTGCCCGGCCGCGTCCTGCCACCACGCGCTGATCCGGCCGAGTGCCCAGGCGCCGTCCCCGAGGTCCACCTCGACCGGCTGGTAGACCCACCGGACGTCCCGGTCCTCGGGCTCCGCTTCCGCCGGGCCCCCGGCGCCCTCGGCGCCCCCGGGACTGCACTGACTCTCCATCACGGCTCCGCCTCCCGACCCGGCCCCGGCCGCCGGACGCCCGCTCGGGGCGGCCGGCGGCCGGGGGTGCAGCTCACCTCCTGAACTCTACAGGCGTGTAGAGATCAGCGGGAGGAGTTCCGTCGAAGACGATCGACCCGTGGCCCGTCGGCCGAGCGCCGGGGTGTGGTGCGCCGGGGCGTGGTGGGCCTGGGTGTGGTGGGCCTGGGTGGGCCGGGGCGGTGTGGTCCGGGGTGAACCGGCCTCAGCGTTCCTTGCGCGAGGACCGCCGTCGCCACAGGGCGAGCGGCACGATCCCGGCCAGCGCGGCGGCCTCCGGCGCCGGCGGCTCCTCGAACGGCGCACCGGCCGCGCCCGCCGCCCCGGCCGGCACCTTGTCGAAGGTGTCCGGGACCGGCAGGGTCGACCAGTCGGACAGCGGCCAGGCGACCACGAAGGCCCGGCCGACCACGTTGTCCACCGGCACGAAGCCGTCGCCGGTCTGGTTGTGGTGCCAGCGGGAGTCGCGCGAGTTGTTGCGGTGGTCGCCCATCACCCACAGCTTGCCCTTGGGCACGGTCACGGTGCCGACCGGATCGTCGTCGCAGGGCGTCGAGCCGGGGAACAGGTACGGCTCGTCCAGCGCGACGCCGTTGACCTTCAGCGGCGCGCCGGCCTCGCAGTCGACGGTGTCCCCGCCGACCGCGATCACCCGCTTGATCAGGTCCTTCTCGTCCGCCGAGGGCATCAGGCCGACGGTGCTCAGCACCTTCTGGACAGTGCCCGTCACGGAGTCGCCGGAGGTGGTCGGCGTGCCCTCCAGCCAGCCGCCCGGATCGCGGAACACCACCACCTCGCCGCGCTCGGGCTTGGCGCCGAACCACGGGGTGAACTTGTCGACCAGGACCCGGTCGCCGATCGCGAGGGTCTGTTCCATCGACCCGGAGGGGATGGAGAAGGCCTGGACGAAGAAGGTCTTGATGCCGAGCGAGAGCAGCAGCGCGACCACCAGCAGGATCGGCAGCTCCTGCCAGAACGGCCGCTTCTTCCGGGGGCGTTCGGCCTTCTCCTCGGCCTCCCCGTCGGGCGTCCCGGACACCTTCCCCGCCCCGCCGGCGCCCACGTCCGCGCCCTCTGTCACCGTGGTGCCCGTACCCGCCTGCGCCCGGCCGTCCCGGGCGTCCTCGCGTTCCCCGGCTCCGCCGCCGCTCTCACCGGACTCCGCGCTCCGCTGCACACTCATTTCCTCGGCCCCTCCCGCGGCCTGGCGGGAGCCGGTAGGAAGACCCCCTGTCAGGAACGAACCTACCGAACAGAGGTTCCCGGGCGCGCCCTGACGTGGATGCGCTCACCCTGCGGACCGAACAGGCTGAGGAACTCCACCGGCTGCGGGCCCGCGTTGCCGAAGGCGTGCGGGGTGCGCGTGTCGAACTCGGCGGCCTCACCGGCCGTCAGCACCAGGTCGTGGGTGCCGAGCACCAGCCGCAGCCGTCCGGACAGCACGTACAGCCACTCGTACCCCTCGTGGACCTTCAGCTCCAGCTCGGGCCCGGCGTTCCTGCCCGGTGGCACGATGTGCTTGTAGGCGTGCAGCCCGCCCAGGTGGCGGGTGAGTGGGACGATGGTCTGGCCGTTCCTGGTCACCGGGCGCGGGTGGATCCTCGGGTCCCCGGTGGCCGGGGCGCCGACCAGTTCGTCCAGCGGCACCCGGTACTCCCGGGCCAGCGGCAGCAGCAGCTCCAGCGTCGGCTTGCGCTGCCCGGACTCCAGCCGGGACAGCGTGCTGAGCGAGATGCCGGTGGTGGCCGCCAGTTTGGCGAGGGTGGTGCCGCGCTCCCGGCGCAGCGCCCGCAGCCGCGGGCCCACCGTGGTGAGGACGTTCTCGAGCTCTTCGTCGGCCATGCCTGCCATTTGCCAGCACGGCAATGCCGATTGTCAATCCGGCACACGGGTGAGGTCTCGGCCGCCACCCCTGCGGGTCACCCCCGCCGGTCCCGCCTATCCTCCCGTCATGCGCATCCTCCTCACCCGGGACAGCGTCTCGGCCGGCGACGACGCCGACGCCCCGCACGCCGAGGCCGTCACGCTCCCCGACGGCCTGGACGCCCCGGCGGCACTCGCCGCCCTCGGACTCCCCAGACCCCGGCTCCCGCTGATCGGCGGCGGCCGCGCCACCTGGGTGGTGCGCGGCGCGGACGGCAGCGCGCTCGCCGTCCTCGCCCAGCAGTGGCCGCAGCCCCGCCCGCTCCCGGCCGGCCGGGGCCCGCTCGAGCACCTGGCCGGAGCGGACGGCGCCGTCCGGCTGCACCTCGAGTACCGGCGCCAGACGGACCCGGTGGCCGAGTACGAGCGGCTGCTGCCCGGCTAGGGCGTTCGGTGGTCAGGGCGTGCCGAGGAGCCGGCCGCCAGGCCGTGCCGAGGAACCAGCGGAAGGCTCCGGCCTCGCTCCCCTCGGACCTACAGCCAGTCCCGCTTCTTGAACACCAGGTACAGCCCGGTGCACACCAGCGCCATCAGCCCGATCGCGAACGGGTAGCCGAAGACCCACTTGAGCTCCGGCATCGTCTCGAAGTTCATCCCGTAGACCGTTCCGATCAAGGTCGGCGCGAAGAGGATGGCCGCCCAGGAGGAGATCTTCTTGATCTCGTCGTTCTGCGCGTGCCCCGCCTCGGCGAGCTGCTTCATCTCCTCGTTCTGCCGCTGCGAGACCAGCGTCGCGTTGACGGTCAGGATGTTCTGGAGCATCTGCCGGAAGCCGTCCACCCGCTCGGCGGCGTAGGTGGCGTGGTCGGCGACGTCGCGCAGGTAGCGCTGGAGCTCGTCGTCGGTGCCGTACTTGCCGAAGCCCGCCTCCAGGCTCTTCATGATCTCCAGCAGCGGACGGGTGGCCCGCTGGAACTCGATCACCTCGCGGGACAGCTCGTAGATGCGGCGGGAGACGTGCGGGTCGCCGCCGAACACCTCGGTCTCGATCTCGTCGATGTCGTGCTGGAGGCCGGCGATCACCGGCGCGTAGCCGTCCACCACGGCGTCCAGCACCGCGTACAGCACCGCCTCCGGGCCGAGTGCCAGCAGCTCCGGGTCGTCCTCCAGGCGGCGGCGCACCGCCGAGAGGTCCGGGGCCTGGGAGTGGCGGACGGTGAGCACGAAGTCGGGGCCGACGAAGAGGTGGATCTCGCCGAAGTCGACCTCCTCCGCCTCGTCCAGGTAGCGGGCGGCGCGCAGCACCACGAACAGGGTGTCGCCGTAGCGCTCCAGCTTCGGCCGCTGGTGGGCGACGATGGCGTCCTCGACGGCCAGCTCGTGCAGGTTGAACCGGTCGGCGGCCTCCAGCAGCTGCGCCTCGGCGGGGCGGAACAGGCCGATCCAGGCCATGGTGCCGGGCCGGCCGGGCAGCTCGCGGTAGATGTCGGCGAGGTCGGCGGGCGCCTCCGTCCGGCGGCCGTCCCGGTAGACCGCCGCGTCCACGACGGAACGTTCCAGCGTCACCGGTTCGACGGGCTGGTCGGGGCGCGGGTCCATCGAGTGCTCGGGCGCCGGCTGGGTGTCCGTGGACCGGACGACGGAACGGGAGAACGGACGCTTGCTCGCGCGCACGGCGCGCACACGCCAGTCGGACATGGCGGGGACCTCCACGGTGGATGCCCGGCCGCCGTACGGGAACACGGCGGACCGGAGGCGCCCGGCCGGCCGCCACGCGCACGGCGCGACCGGCGGCGCCTCGTCGGGAGGACGAGGTCAGCGCCGCGCGGGAGCCGTACGGGAGGAGGTGTGCCGGGGGCCGTGAGTGGTGCGGGACAACCGGGGGCGGGGCCGACTTCGGCCCGTACTACTGCACTCCACGGCTCTCACCTCCTCGCCTCCGCGCGCCTGCGCACCGGGAGGGGTGCCAGCACAACCCCGCCGAGTGTAGTACCCGCAC
The DNA here is from genome assembly GCF_043201465.1 of Kitasatospora sp. NPDC048298. Classification (NCBI taxonomy): domain Bacteria; kingdom Bacillati; phylum Actinomycetota; class Actinomycetes; order Kitasatosporales; family Streptomycetaceae; genus Kitasatospora; species Kitasatospora sp. NPDC048298. The sequence continues at coordinate 22,722 of NZ_JBICYZ010000067.1, read as the reverse complement.
GCCCCGGGCTCCGACCGGGGCCCTGCCGCGGACCGCTCCCACCACGCCCACCGCTCACGCCCGCACACCACGGACCGCCCGGGATCGTTCCTCACGCTGTGTCAACGGCCCCGCCGGGCAGGCGCGTTCGTCCGGAGCGAAGTGATCACGGGGAGGAGACGGCGCCACTACGCTACGTGCCATGACTTCTTCGGAGAGGGCCCCGGGGCGGGGAACGGCAGTAGTGATGGGCGGCGGGCTCGCGGGACTGGCGGCCGCGTGGGCGCTGCGCGGGTTCGCCGAGCGGATCGTCGTGGTGGAGCGGGACCGGTACCCGGCGGGGGCGGAGTTCCGGGCCGGGGTGCCGCAGGGCCGGCACGCCCACCTGGTGCTGGAGGCCGGGCACCGGCTGCTGGAGGAGATGATGCCCGGCATCCGGCAGGAGCTGACGGCCGCGGGCGCGCAGCGGGTGGCCGCCTCGGACGTCCAGTGGCTGTGCGCCGCGGGGTGGCTGGCCGAGTACCCGGCACAGGTGAGCTTCCTCTCCTGCACCCGGCCGCTGCTGGACAAGCTGGTGCTGGACCGGATCCGCGCCCACCCCGCGATCGAGATCCTGGAGGGGACGGACGTGGTCGGGCTGCTCGGCTCGGCGGGCGTGGTGACCGGGGTGAAGGTCCGCTCGCGCGGGTCGGCGCACGACTCGGAGCGGTCCGGGGACAGCTCGGAGCGCGACTCGGAGAACGGCTCCGCGCACAACTCGGCGAACGGCTCCGCGCACGGCTCGGCGAACGGCTCGGCGCACGACTCGGTGCGCAGCTCCGAACGCGGCGAAGTCCGGGAGATCCCGGCCGAGTTGGTGGTGGACGCGGCGGGCCGTTCGACCTCGGTGCCGAAGTGGCTCGCCGAGCTGGGCTGCCCGCCGGTACCCGAGGAGCGGGTGGACGCGGGCGTCGCGTACGCCTCCCGGATCTTCCACCGCCCCACCGGGTCCGAGCTCGGGCCGGGCCGGGCGGCCTACCTCCAGACCAAGGCGCCGGACGAGCCGCGCATGGGCGTGCTGCTGCCGGTCGAGGGCGACCGCTGGATCGTCAGCCTCGCCGGGATGCGCGGCGCCGAACCGGGGCCCGGCGAGGAGGGGTTCACCGAGCACCTGGGCCTGCTGCGCGACCCGCTCCTGCACGAGCTGCTGCGGGACGCCGAACCGGCGGGCGGGATACGCGGCTTCCACCCCGGCCCTGGCGTGCGCCGGCACTACGAGCGCAGCTCCCCGGACGGGCTGGTGGTGGTCGGCGACGCCGCGAGCACCTTCAACCCGGTGTACGGGCAGGGCGTCACCGTCGCCCTGTTCTGCGCCCGGGAGCTGCGCCGCACCGCGAAGCGGCACGGCGGGATCGGGCACGCCACCGCCCGGGCCGCGCGGCACGCCGTCGCCGCGGCGTCCAAGATCCCGTGGATGATCTCCTGCGCCGAGGACGCCCGCTTCCACGCCACCACCGGCGCGCCCTCCGGCAGCCTGGTCGGGCTCCAGCACCGGTTCTTCGACAAGGTGCTGGCCGCCAGCACCCGGGACCCGGCCGTCACTTCGGCGTTCCACGAGGTGATGTCGCTGGTGGCGCCGCCGTCACTGCTGTTCCGGCCGCCCGTGCTCGCGGCGATCCTGCGGGCCTGAGCAGGCGAGGCGGCATGGACCCGAGGCGGCATGGACCCGAGGGGGCATTGACCCGAGGAGGCCGCGGACCGTGGGCCCGAGCGGGTCACGGACCGTGGGCCCGAGGGCCTCAGGCCCGGCGCCGGGGGCACCCGGGTGCTACTCGCCGAGGTGCGCCGCGACGTACGGCAGCGCCACCTGTTCCAGGCCACGTCGGCCGAACGCGGGGTGGACGTTGACCTCGAAGACCACGCCGCCGCTCTCGGCGGCGAGGTCCACCCCGGCGAGGTCCAACCCCAGGGAGGCGGCCGCCGCGATGGCCGCCTCCGCCAGCCCGTCGGGCAGGTCGCCGTAGTCGAGCAGGGTGGAGACGGCGCCCCGGCTCTCGTTGCAGGGCGCGTCCGGGTCCGCCTGAACGTGCTCGACCACCCGGACCACCCTCCCGTGCAGCACCACCACCCGGTACTGGTGGCGGCTCCCGTCCGGGAGGACGTTCCGCGCGTCGCGGGCGATCAGCCAGTCCGCTCCCGCCCGCGCGTAGTGCCGCGCGGCAGCGTCGAGCTGGGCACGGGTGGTGACGTGGAAGACGTCGTCCCCGCCCATCCCGACGCAGGGCCGGGCCCAGACGTCGCCGCCGAGCTCCGCGAAGGCCTCGGCGACGGCCTCCGGGCTCGGCTTGGAGAGCGCGATGCTGGGCATGTGCGGCACGCTGTCCCGGAGGAAGCGGGCGACGGTGAGGTCCTTCTCGGTGGCCGCCCGCCACGCCTCGGCGTCGACTCCGAGCGACCGGGCGCCGAATCCGCGCAGCCGCCGCTGGCAGTCCTCGAACGCGCGCCGCCGGTGCGGCGGGATCTCGTACACGATCACCGTGTCGGCGGACACCCTCCGACCGCCCGCCTCCAGCCGGAACCCGCCCTCGACGTCGGCCTCGACCAGGCCGCTGCCGCCGGTCATGAAGTGCCGGGCGTCCAGGTGTACGGGCTCCCGGCCGGTCAGCGTCCGCGCGGCGGCGGCGAGCACCTTCCGGCTGCCTTCGGTCGAACTGTGATCGGTCAGGAGTACGAGGTCTCGTCGGGCCATGCGGACATGCAAGCGATTGCGCCGTGACCACGACAAGAACGCCCCGTGCGCCATCCGCCGAGCCGCATGGCCGAAACGTCGCCACTGCGGGCGGGGCGGCGTGCGCCCGCCAACCCGCCGCGGGCGGGGGAGCGTGCACCGACGACCCGCTCCGGATGGGGGCAGCGTGCGCCGACCACCCGCTCCGGATGCGTCGCCCGTTAATTCGGATGCGCCCGCTCCGCCCCAGCGGCTACCGTGCCCCACATGTCTACGCCCCGAATCTCCTAGCCGACGGACCGCTTCCACGCCACCCGTCTGTCCGCTAGTCGTTTCGGAGCGTTATCCCATGATCACCACCCGTGGTGTCGACGTGCGCGTCGGCGCCCGCCTGCTGCTGTCCGACGTCACCCTGCACATCGCCCCCGGCGACCGGATCGGCCTGGTCGGCCGCAACGGCGCCGGCAAGACCACCCTGCTCGCCACCCTCGCCGGACAGCTGGCGCCCGCCGACGGCACCGTCACCCGGACCGGGGCCGTCGGCTACCTCCCGCAGGACTCCCGCGCCGCCGACCCGTCCGTCACCGTCACCGACCGCATCCTGTCCGCCCGCGGCCTGGACAGCGCCGTCCACGCCCTGCGCGCCGCCGAGGCCGCGATGGCCCGGGCCGGGTCGGCGGCCGAGGAGTGCCGGGCGATGGACGCGTACGCCCGGGCCGAGGCCGGGTTCCAGTCCCGGGGCGGCTACGCCGCCGAGGCCGAAGCGGCCCGGGTCGCGGCCGGACTCGGCCTGCCCACCCGGGTGATGGACTCCCCCGTCGGCACGCTCTCCGGCGGCCAGCGCCGCCGGGTCGAGCTGGCCCGCATCCTGTTCGCCGACCACGGCACCCTGCTGCTGGACGAGCCGACCAACCACCTGGACGCCGACGCCATCACCTGGCTGCGCGGCTTCCTCTCCGGCCACCAGGGCGGGCTGGTGCTGATCAGCCACGACCTCGGGCTGCTCGCCGAGACCGTCAACCGGGTCTTCCACCTCGACCCGCAGCGCGCCACGGTCGACGTCCACAACACCGGCTGGCAGGCCTACCTGACCCAGCGTGCCGCCGACGAGCGCCGCCGCACCCGGGAACGGGCCAACGCCGAGCGCAAGGCCGCCTCCCTGCACGCGCAGGCCGGCCGGATGCGGGCCAACGTCGCCACCGCGACCACCGCCCGCAGCATGGCCCGCCGGGCCGACCGGATGCTCGCCGGACTCGAACCCGTCCGGCAGGCCGAGCGCACCGCCCGGATCCGGCTACCCGAACCCGCCCCGTGCGGCCGGATGCCGCTCGGCGCGATCAGCCTCGCCAAGTCCTACGGCGGCCGGCCGGTGCTGACCGGCCTGGACCTCGCCGTGGACCGCGGCAGCCGGCTGGTCGTGCTCGGCCTGAACGGGGCCGGCAAGACCACCCTGCTGCGCATCCTGGCCGGCCGGGAGACACCGGACTCCGGCCGCGTCGTCCCCGGCACCGGACTGCGGCTCGGCTACTTCGCCCAGGAGCACGACACCCTCGACCCGGCGCTCAGTGTCCGCGACAACCTCGCCGAGGCCGCGCCCGGCCTGACCGACGGCGAACTGCGCCACGTGCTCGGCGCGTTCCTCTTCCGTGGCGACGACGCCGACAAGCCGGCCGGGGTGCTCTCCGGCGGCGAGAAGACCCGGCTCGCCCTCGCCGCCCTGGTGCACTCCGGCGCCAACGTCCTGCTGCTGGACGAGCCGACCAACAACCTCGACCCGGCCTCCCGCACGGAGGTCCTGGCGGCGGTCGGCACCTACCCGGGCGCGATCGTGATGGTCACCCATGACCCGGGCGCCATCGAGGCCCTCCGGCCGGACCGCGTGCTCCTCCTGCCGGACGGCGACGAGGACCTCTGGCACGACGCCTACCTGGACCTCGTCGCACAGTCCTGACGTTCGTTCGCCGCCCGCCCGCCCACCGGGGCTCCTCCCGGCGGGCGGGCGGGAACCTCCGCTTCGACCGCAACCTGTTCGCCGGTCACGGCCTGCGCGCCTCGATCAGGAAGCGCGCCGAGTGGGCGACGAACGGCCATCGAGGTGTCCGTCGGGGTCGGCAACCCCGCCCGCTGATCCCTCGACCGGGCACCTCGATGACCCTCCCCGGCCGGGCAGTCCTGCGGGTCCACCCCACCCGGCGCCGCAATCTCCGCTGCCTGCACTGCTACTCGTCCTCCGGGCCGCACGTCGCGGAGACCACCGGGCCGCCCGTCCTGCAGCAGGCGATGGCCGACGCCGCGGCCCTCGGATACGACGTACTCGGGGTGTCCGGTGGTGAACCGATGCCCTACCGGCCGCCGGACGACCCGCTGCGAACGGCGCGCTCACACGGCATGCGGACCACCGTCACCAGCAACGGCATGCTGCTCACCGGCCGCCGGCTCTCCGAACTGGCGGGCCTCGTCGACGTGTTGGCCATCTCGCTGGACGGCGTGCCGGACAGTCACGTCCGAATGCGCCAGGACCCCCGGAGCTTCGCGGTCATGGAGGCAGGCTCCCGCTGGTACGGGCAACGCGATGGGAGCCCTGCCCGAGTCCGAACCCTACGAGTTCGTGCGACGGATGCGCCCAGCGGCACGGAGCCACTACGGCGCATACGGATCCGGATCGGGGTTCATGCAGATCTTCCAGGACTGCAGGCAGTCGCTGTTGCACGGCTGCCAGGCGTCGTAGTTGTCCTTGAGTGGATCGCACCCCTCCTCGCAGATCCTGTAGTACCGCTCGCACTCCTCCATCAGGTCGAGCTGCTCCTGCGTGAACATCGGCGCGATGCGGTCGGCGAGCGCGGCGCGGGATCGGCCGAGTGTCCGATACGGCCCGGTGCCGGGCTGGACGGTGGCCTCGGCACGGAAACCGGGAATGGTCATGGTGGGTCCTCCCGTCTCGGCCTCGTGGGGCCCGGACCCGCCGGTCCGACGGCGTACCCCCGGCGACCCGACGACCTCGCCTTCCAGGCTACGGCACAGCGTCCGCCGAGGTGCGCGGACGGCGGCGCGGAGGCAGCCTGGAAGTGTGGGACGCCGTGGGTGGGCGCTTGTGCGCTGCGGCGGGTCCCGGTCTCCGGAACGGCCTCGGCGTGCGGGTTCCGTCCTACGCCCGCACCAGGTGAGGAGTGTCCGACATGACGACGGGCGAGAAGAGTGATCGCCGCGACCAGGCTGCCGGGAGTGCGCCGCGGCGGGTGCGGCTGCCGGGCTTCGTCACGGACCAGGACATCGGGCTCGGCGACGCCGTCAAGCGGGTCACCTCGACGCTGGGCATCCGGCCCTGCGGCGGGTGCGAGCGACGCGCCGCCGCACTGAACCGCCGGCTGGTCGTGTCCGGCCGGCCGAGCCGTCGGCAGCGGAATTGACCTCCGAGGAGCCAGCGATGGAACAGGACCAGGGCGTCGGGGGACCGGTGCAGGCCCGCACGACGGGAGCGGCGGAACCACCAGGAGCGGAGCAGCCGGCGCCCGAACCGCCACCGGACAGTCGGCGCTCAGCACCGGCCCCCGGCCATGGCGGAGCCTGGGCGGACCCGGCCGGCCACCTCGAACCCGCGTCCGCGCCTGTCACCCCGGCCTGCGGGTGCGGCGGTCCGGGCGCCGACGCGGCTGAAGGGCGACAGACGGCGGCCTCGGGTTCGGCATCGGACCAGCCCGGCTTCGTCTACGCGATCGGCCAGGTCGACTTCCGTTTCCCGAGCCTGGGGGTCGAGAAGGAGCTGGCGCAAGCCGTCGGTCGGGTGGAGACCACGGGACTGAGCGACCGCCAGACCGTGTACTCGGTCATCTCGCAGCCCGAAAACCGCTACCTCGCACGGCAGTTGTGCTACGTACTGAACATCCAGGGCATCGACACCTACCTGCTGCGCCCCCGCGATCCGGCCGACGTCGCGCTGTTGGTGGACGCCGTCCGGCCCGACCCGCGTCCGACGGACCTGGACGTGGTGGTCGGCCTGCGAGGGCCGTTGGCGCCTCCGTCGCTCTGCAACGGCCTGACGCTCCCGGTGGTCTTCTTCGATCAGCTCTACTCCTTCGACAGCGCGGAGCTGATCAGCGCGATCGAGCGGCCCGAACTGATCCCCGCCGACCAGTTCGAGTCCGCCTCCTACGAACTCCTCAGCCGGATCCTGTATTTGGGTGACAACGCCGGCGACACCGACGAGCACCGGGCGCTCAACTACCTGGCCGTTCGGTACCAGGGGATCTACCACAAGACCGTGGAGGCGTTCGCGGCCAACTCCGCGCTCAGCGCCGTCGAGGTCTGCGACTCGAGGCTGAGCGGCGCCCGCCGGATCCTCGACGTGGTGCTCTCCTACACGAACCGCCACAGCGACGTCACCGAGAAGTTCTTCGTGCGGCTCGACTGCACCGAGGAGTTCCCCTTCGTGGTGACGAAGCTGGGGCCCTACTACGACCGCTGATCGGCCGCCGGGCCGAGATGAGGTGAGGTGAGGTGAGGTGAGCGACGATGAGCATTCCGGGTTTCACCGCGGACACGGCGACCTACCGGAGCGGTGGAGGCTACCGGCCGGGGCACGGCGTCCCGGCACGGCGGAGGCCGGGTCTGCTGCCACAGGGCCGAGCCGGCCGACGGGCCGGTGGCGACGTCATGCCGGGCGTGTGCGTCCGGCTGTGCCGGAACGAATGCCGACCGTTCTGCCACAACCCGCGCAGCGAGGATTGCGACACGTGTTACTCCCCCTGCATTGATGCGTGTATGGGCTCCGACGATGCTGCGGGCCCGTTCTGAGACGAGGTGTGTACCGATGAGGATGCCAGGCTTCACCGCCGACGCGGCGGTCTACCGGAGCCGGCGGCACTACCGCCCGAGCCCGCCCCGGGGCGGGTCGGCGCGTGCGAACGTCCTGGCGCCGTCCGGATGTTCGGGCAGCGGATCGCCTCTGGTCGACCCGATCTGCATCCCCGAGTGCCGCGGGGCCTGTTACCCGTTCTGCATTCATGACCCCTACGGCCGGAGGTGCCGCGACTGCTTGAGCGACTGCTACGCCCAATGCCCACCGTTCCCGGGCGTGTGAGGCCGCTCGACCTTGTCGGGCTGGCGCCGCTGATGGCGCGCAGTGCCGGACGGCCGGAGGTTGCCGTCGGGTTGCTCGACGGCCTGGTCGCCGTCGGACAACCCGCCTTCGCCGGGCGGCGGTTGCGCGTTCTGCCCGGCCGACCGGACGCCACCGGCGGGTCGGCCGAAGCCGGGGCGGTCTGCGCGACCGCCGGCGACGGCCCCTGCGTGCACGGCAGCTTCGTCGCCGGCGTGTTGAGCGCCGACCGCGCCTCGCCGTCACCGGGCATCTGCCCTGACTGCACCCTGCTGATCCGTCCCGTCTTCGCCGGCCACCGCGTCTCCCCGGTTGCCGTACCGGCCGGTTCTCCCTCCCCGCTGGCAACCTCGGCCGAGGAGCTGGCCGCCGCCATCGTACAAGCCGTCGATGCCGGAGCCCGGGTGCTCAACCTGAGCGTCGCGCCCGAGCGGCCGTCCGGCAACGGGCACCGCGAGCTGACGGCCGCCCTGGACCACGCGGCGGCGCGCGGGGCGCTCACCGTCGTCGCGGCCGGTAACCAGGGCCGGCTGGGCAGCTCCGTGCTGACCCGGCACCCCTGGACCATCCCGGTCGTCGGGTACGACGGCCGGCGCCACCCGATGGACCTGTCCAACCTCGGCGGCTCGATCGGCGCCCGCGGTGTCGGCGCACCGGGACAGGCCGTGGTGCAACTGAACCCCGACGAACGCCCGCTCGTGCTATCGGGCACCAGCGTGGCCGTCCCCTTCGTCGCCGGCACCCTCGCCCTGCTGCTGTCCTGCTTCCCTCGGGCCGCCCCGGCAGAGGTCCGCGCGGCCGTGCTCCGCAGCGCCGCCCGCACATCCGTGCGACGCTCGGTGGTACCGCCGCTGCTGGACGCCTGGGCCGCGCATGAAAGCCTGCGGGGCTGACATCTGACGGTCACTCAGCCCATGATCCGGCAGCCGCCGCCATCACTGCACTACGGCGAGATGGAGATGCGCCGCCAGTCGGGCCCCGAGTAAGACGCGACCTGCTCTGGGTGTACCGGCTGCTCTCCCGGCTACGGCATGCGTGCCGCCGGGGCGCAGCACCCGGGCGATCTCCGTCCACCAGGCCCGCACCGGGTGGCGACTGCCGACCAGGTCGAAGGCTCCGTCGGCGAACGGCAGCGGCGGCTCGTCCGGGTCCGCGACCACCACCGCGCCCGGCGGGTGCAGCAGCCGCGTGGCGCGGGCCAGGTTGGGCGGCCAGGACTCGGTTGCCGCGAGCACGGGCGGGCACCCGTCCAGACGGACGGCGCCCGCGAGCACCTCGCCGCCGCCGGTCTGGATGTCCAGGTCCGCCGTCGCCTCGCCCAACCGCCCGCCCAACCGCCCGGCCAACCGCCCGGCCAGCAGCCGCTGGTAGCCCCTGGAGGGCCGCTCCTCGGCGGCCCGGCCCTCCAGCCAGGAGAAGTCCCAGCCGTCCACGGACACGGTCTCGGCCTCGGCCTCGGCGATCAGCTCTTCGAAGGTACGCATGCCCGCATCATCGCGGTGAGGGTGCCGTCCGGCCGGCGGACGTCCCGTCCGGGTCGTCCGCCGGCCGAGGAAGCGGCGGAGGAAGCGGCGGAGGGACCGGCCGAGAAGCCGGCCGGCCGGTACCGGAGGACGGTGCCGACCCGCAGCTCCAGGCTCACCGCGGCGATCAGCCTGCTCACCGGCTCCGCGCCGCCGTCGTCCGCCTCGAAGGCGACCAGCGCGCCAACCTCCTCCCCACACTGCCGCTCCACCAGGCGCCGCTCCTCGGGCGTGGGCGGGCGGAACACCGAGTCCTGGAAGGACGCCGGGCAGCGGACGTACAGCGGGTCGGCGAACACCGGCTCCAGGCCGTGGTGGTAGCAGAGGTCGGACCCGACGGCCAGCCGCAGCTCGCCGGGGCGCCAGGACCGCCCGTCCCCGTCCCACCAGCTACTCTCCGGCAGCTCGACCGCCCCGGTCGCCTGCTCGGCCGGCCGGACCCCGTCCGGCTCCCATGCCATGCGCCCGCCCCTCGACGGCCCCGAAAACCGGTACTCCGCGCCGGTACGCCCGGGCGAGGATAGCGCCGTGGCGGACGGCCCGCTCCCACACCCCCGGGCTCTCCCGCCCCGTTGCCGCTCGCACCGACGACCCCGTGGAGACCCTGCCGCCATGAACCAGTCCTCCCTCGGCCGCTTCTACGACGACTTCGCCGACGACTACCACCTCCTCTACACCGACTGGAACGCCTCGCTCGCCCGCCAGGGCGCCGCCCTGGACGCCCTGATCCGCGCGGACCTCGGCGACGGCCCCGCCGAGGTGCTGGACTGCGCCTGCGGCATCGGCACCCAGGCGATCGGCCTGGCCGCGCTCGGCCACCGCGTCACCGGCACCGACCTCAGTCCGGTCTCCGCCGCCCGCGCCGCCGCCGAGGCTGCCTCGCGCGGCCTTCGGCTGCCCACCGCGGCCGCGGACATGCGTGAACTCCCCTTCCCGGACGGTCGGTTCGACGTTGTCGTCTGCGCCGACAACGCACTGCCCCACCTACTGACAGCCGAGGACGTCCGCGCCGCGCTCGGTGAGCTGCGCCGGGTCCTGCGCCCGGGCGGACTGCTGCTGGTCACCACCCGCCCGTACGACGAGCTGCGCCGCACCCGGCCCGCCTCCACCTCACCGCAGACCGCCGAACACGGCGGCCGGCGGTCGGTCGTCTTCCAGCTCTGGCAGTGGCACGAGGACGGCGAGCGGTACGACCTGGAGCTCTTCCGGCTGCTGCCGGACGACGCCGAGCAGTGGCAGGTCGCCGTCAGGCGCGCCACCTACTGGGCGCTCACCCAGGACCAGTTGAGCGCCTTCGCCGCCGAGGCGGGCCTGGCCGGCGTCCGCTGGGCGCAGCCCGTCGACACCGGCTTCTTCCAGCCCGTCCTGATCGCCCGGGCGCCCTGACCTCCTGAGGTCCTGACGCCCCGACACCCAACCACCCCCGTGGTTCCGTCGTGGCGTCCGGGTGCTCACCGCCGTCCGGGGCGCGGCCGCCTGCTCGACGCCCTCGTCCGACTGACCTTCGCGTACCTCCTTCCCGTCGATGCCGCCCCGGCGGCCATGAACCTCAGCCGGCCGGTGATTCGCCGCGCCGTTGCTCGCGTTCCACCTCGTGTACGCCGGCCGGCACGGCCCGCGGGCGACCGGCCCGAGCTCGCCGCCGCATGCCTCAGCTACCGGCCCAAGGCCACCACCGCCTCCGCGACCCGGCTCGCGCCGTCCTCCTTCGCCATCGCGCGGGCCGCCTCCTGCGCCCGCTCCCGCAGCCGCTGCTCCTCGACGGCCCGGCGGATGGCCGCCGCCAGCCGGTCGGCGGTCAGGTCGGCGAACCGGATCGGAGGGGTGGCGGCCCCGAGCCGGGTGAGCCGGCCGGCCCAGAACGGCTGGTCCGCCGTCACCGGGACGGGGACGCTCGGCACACCCGCGCGCAGCGTCGCGGCCGCCGTGCCCGCACCCGCGTGGTGCACCACGGCCGCCATGTGCGGGAACAGCCGCGCGTGCGGGAGTTCGCCGACCGTCAGCACGTCGTCGCCGTGCCCGGCGATCCCGGCCCAGCCGGCCTGCACCACGCCCCGGGCGCCCGCCCGCCGCAGGGCCTCCACCGCGAGGGTGCTCAGGCGCTCCCTCTGCCCCGCCGCCATGCTGCCGAAGCCGATGAACACCGGCGGCGGCCCGGCCCGCAGGAAGTCCTCGACCTCGGCCGGGAGGCGGTAGTCCTCCGCCACGTGCGGCCACCAGTTGCCGACCACCCGCAGCCCCTCCCGCCAGTCGGCCGGGCGCGGTATGACGGTCGGGCTGAAGCCGTGCAGCACCGGCCAGTTCGCCCGCTCCATGACCTGTCGGCACGCGGTCTGGGAGAGCGCCGGGAGGCCCAGCCGCGACCGCAGGCTGCGTGCGGCCTCGGTGTGCAGGCGGTCGACGACCCGCTGGCCGAGCGCCCCTGCCGCCCGGTTGCCCCAACCGCCCAGCGAGCGGCCGCCCCCGACGACCGGCGGGAACTCTCGGGTCGGCAGCGTGGGTTGGAGGTAGACCCCCAGGCTGGGGACGCCCATCGCCTCCGCGAGGTGCCAGCCCAGTGGCGCGGTGGTGGTGGCGAGCAGGAGCAGATCGGCGCCCGGCGCGGCGGCGTCCGCGAGCGCTCCCCCCAGCTGCCCGATGAACGCGGCGGCCCGTGCGAGGAGTTCGGAGCGCCCGCCGCGCGACTCGGTGCCGGCCCCGCGCGGATCGACCGGGAGCGGGCGGAAGTCGAGGCCGCTGCCGGCCACCAGCTCGCGGAAGGTTTCGGGCGCCGCGAGCACGACCTCGTGCCCCGCGCCGCGCAGGTGCGCCCCGAGACCGGTGTAGGGGGCGACGTCGCCGTACGATCCGGCGGCCATCACGAGGATCCTCATCGGGCCGCCTCCTGGTGGCCGCTGCCGTCGCGCCGTTCGGCGTTGGCGCCGATCGCCAACCGGAGATAGCCGGCCAGGCCGGGGCGCTGTTCGGCTGGCGGGACGACGAGGGCGAAGGCGCGGGCGTCCGCCTCGTAGTCGTCGGCGATCCGGCAGTGCATCTCCGGCGGGCAGGGCGTGAACCACCGGGTGATGTGCTGCCGGTGCTGCTCGGCGAGGTCCAGCACCGTCCGGTGGTCGACCGGCAGCCCCTCGTCGAAGGCGTCCAGGAGCCGGCCGCGCCATTCGGCGGCCTCCGCCATCAGCTGCTGCCAGTCCTCCTTGGAGTGGGTGGCGGCGCGGGCCAGGGCCTCCTGGTGGCTGTCCCGCTCGCCCCACTTGAGGTGGGCGTCGGCCGCGTAGCTGAGGTCGAAGACCACGTCCCCGAAGACCTCGAAGCGCTCCTGGGGCGTCAGTTCGACCCCGGTGCGCTGGACCTCGATGGCCCGCTCGGCGACGTCGACCAGCTTCTGCAGGCGGCCGATCTGCTCGGTGAGGGCCTGGCGTCTCGCCAGCAGGTGGTCGAGCGCGTTGGCCTGCGGGTCCGCCAGGATGTCGGCGATCTCGTCGAGCGGGAAGCCGAGTTCCCGGTAGAAGAGGATCTGCTGGAGCCTGGCGAGGTCCGCGCCGCTGTAGAGCCGGTAGCCGGCCGGGCTGCGCTCACTGGGCGAGAGCAGCCCGGACCGGTCGTAGTAGTGCAGGGTCCGGATCGTGACCCCGGCGAAGCCGGAGACCTGGCCCACCGACCAGCTCATGCGTCCCTCCGATCATCCGTGCGTTCTGCTGCGCCCCCACCGTGCGGCCTGACGTGGGGTAAGGGTCAACACGCGCAGCTCAGGGGCCTGCTCCGGATGCCGGGAAGCGCCCTCGGTCAGGTCTCGCGCTGCGGGTGGTAGGCGCTCTCGGGTATACCGAAGGTCCAGGCGACCCCGGCGCGCGCGGTGCGGGTGCTCGGGGGGACGCGCAGCCAGTAGGTGCGGTGGGTGCCGTCCGGCTCGGGGGTGGAGTTGACCACCTCGACCATCACCACCGGCTCGTCGTCGGGCAGGACGATCCGCCAGAGCACACCGGTCTCGTCCCGGTGGACGGGCTCGGCCCCGGAGTCGGCCAGGTAACGCTCGTAGCCGTAGTGCTCCAGCAGGACGCGGCGCAGTTCGGCGTTCTCCTCGGTGCGGATCCGCTCGACCGTCACCCCGGCCAGGCCGGCCAGGAACTCCGGCGGGACGGGCATGCCGCGCCAGGCGTGCAGGGCGAAGCCGTCGGCGTACTCCAGGGCGGGCCCGTCCGCGCGGTCGAGCCGGCCGGCCTCGTCGCGGTGCAGGGCGGTGGGCCGCTCGCTGATCAGTGCCACGTCCCGGTACGGCCACCACCAGCCGGCCCGTCGGGCCAGCTCGGCGAGCGGGGCGACGGCGTCGGCGCCCGCCCCGGCGGCTTCGAAGGCGGCGAACCACGGCGCGTCGTGCTGGCCCCGCACGGCGTCCAGCAGGGCGAGCCGGACGGTGGTGCGACGGGCCCGGGCCTCCTCGGCCACGGCGGCGTCGGCCTCCCGGTCGGCCTCGGGGGCGAGCCGGTCGAGCACGGCGTTGCGCAGCCGGTCGGCGAGCGGGGTGGTGACCGGGCCGAGCTCACCGCCGGTGAGCGCCCAGTGGCCCGCCCACCCGGCGGTGCCGACCTGCTCGACGGCCCGCCGCCGGGCCTCCTCCCAGGGCCGGGTGCGCACGGCCTCGCGCACGCTCTGCGCGCCGGCGGCCCGCAGCTCCAGCGCCGCCTCCGTCGCGGCGAGCGGCGACCCGAACCAGCGGACCGCCTCGGGCTCGGGCAGCCCGGCCGCCCGGTAGGCGGCCCGGACGGCGTGCTCGGCCGCCGCCCGGTCGCCCGCCCCGGTGGCCGCCGCGGCCGCCCGCCAGCGGGCCGTCACCTCGGCCGGCCCGGACACCACCTGCGCGGCGCCGCCGTGGACCTCGTCGTGGATCACCGTGTCCATCCCTGCTCCGTTCCCGGCCGAGCTCCCCGCCCGGCCGTCCGTTCCCGTTCCGTGCCGCGGCCCCGGCCGCGCGCTCCGCCCTCGTGCCCCGCCCCGCGCTCACCCGCCCGCCGACCCCCGTGCGGCGGGCGGAGCGGTCGTCAGTCCGCGACCATCCGCACGGCGCCCGGCACGTACTCGCGCTGGCGGACCACCCGGTACCACCCCTTGGGTAGCGGTATCGCCGCGTGCTCCTCGTGCACCACCCGGCCGCCCTCGGGCAGGTGGAGCCAGCTCGCGCCGAACGGCCCGCTCTCGCGCCGCAGCGCGCCGGGGCCGACCACGGCGTGCGCGTGCCCGGTGACCTCGCCGAGCGCGAGCACCATCCGGCCCCGGGCGTCCCGGGCCCGCACGGCCAGCTCGGCCACCCGCAGCGGCACCGCACCCTCCTCGACCGGCACGATCAGCACATCGCCCTGGCGGTACATCAGTCCTCCCTCGCCGTACGGCCGGACTCCGGCGGACGCCGGAACCCATGGCTCCGCCGCGTCCGCCGCGGTCACTCTCCGGAGCCAGGACCCGAACATAGGGCAAGGGTCTGACAACGCGCCCGGGCGGTGACCCGGCCGCCGGATTGTCAGTCCCGGCTGGTAGACAGTTGTTCGGCCCAGATCCCGAGGAGCGGCGCATGACTGTCAACGACCACATCGAACGGTTCCACGGTCTCCCCGTCTTCGACTTCGTGGAGGCCTTGGCGGAGGCCGAGGAGAAGGGAGGCTCCGGCGCCGTCCGGCTGCCGGACGCGGCCTCGGCTGCCTGGCGGATCAGGCTCGACTACGAGTCCGACGCGATGTTCGTCGAGCGCTGGGAGCAGTTCCTCGCCACCGTCGACACCGAGCGGGTCACCGCGGTGGTGATCGGCCAGTGGTCGCCGGACGAGCCGGACGGCTTCCGGGAGCCGATGGAGGCGATCGTCGCCGCCGCCGGCCGGCTGCCCGCCCTGCGCGCGCTGTTCGTCGGCGACATCACCGCCGAGGAGTGCGAGATCTCCTGGATCCAGCAGTGCGACATCACACCGCTGCTGACGGCCTTCCCGCGGCTGGCCGAGCTGGTGGTGCGCGGCGCCTCGCAGGACTGGGACGGCAAGGGCGGGCTGGCTCTGGAGCCGCTGCGGCACGAGGCGCTCGAGGCGCTGCGCTTCGAGGCCGGCGGCCTGCCGGGCTCGGTCGTGCGCGCGGTGGCCGGCTGCGACTTCCCGGCCCTGGCGCGGCTGGAGTTCTGGCTGGGCGTGGACAACTACGGCGGCGACGCGACGATGGACGACCTCGCTCCGTTCCTGGACGGCACCCGCTTCCCGGCGCTGCGCCACCTCGGCCTCCAGAACAGCGAGTTCCAGGACGACATCGCGGCCGCGGTGGCGCACGCGCCCGTCGTCGCCCGGCTGGAGTCGCTCGACCTCTCCAAGGGCGTGCTGACGGACCAGGGCGCCACCGCCCTGCTGGAGGGCCAGCCGCTCACCCACCTGCGCGCCCTCGACCTGCACCACCACTACCTCACCGAGGAGATGCAGCAGCGCCTGCGCCAGGCCCTGGCCGGGGTCGAGATCGACCTCTCCGAGGCCGGCAAGCCCGACGACAGGTGGCGCTACGTGGCCGTGGCCGAGTAGCCGTCACCTCCCGCGCGCACCGACCGACCTCCCGCACGCGCCCGACCATCCGTCCGACCACTCGACCCACCAGGATCCGACATGGCCGTCTCCCGCCACATCGAACGCTTCCACGAGCTGCCGATCCACGAGTTCACGCCCGACGACGCCCGGCCGCGGCCCGCCGCCGGCGCCGTCGCCTGGCGACTGTCCCTCGAATACGGTTCCAAGCAGGACTTCGCCCACCTCTGGCGGTCCTTCCTGGAGAAGGTCGATCCGGCCGGTGTGCGCGCCGTGGTGATCGGCGCCTGGTGGCAGGACGGCTACACCTCCGTGGGCCCCGCGGTCGAGGCCGTCACCGCCGACGCTCGGCGCCTGCCCGCCCTGGAGGCGCTGTTCCTCGGTGAGGTGACGTACGACGAGTGCGAGATCTCCTGGCTCGAGATGGACGACGTCACCCCGCTGCTGAACGCCTTCCCCGGGCTGCGGTCGCTGGCCGTGCGCGGCGGCATGGACCTCACCCTGGAGCCGGTCCGGCACGACCGGCTGACCAGCCTGCGATTCGAGTCCGGCGGCCTTCCGGCCACCGTGGTGCGCGCGGTGGCCGGCTCCGAACTGCCCGCGCTGGAGCGCCTGGACCTCTGGCTCGGTGTGGACGAGTACGGCGGTGACACGACGCCGGACGACCTGGCGCCGTTCCTGGACGGCACCCGGCTGCCGAGGCTGCGCCACCTCGGGCTGGCCAACAGCGAGTTCCAGGACGAGATCGCCGCCGCGGTGGCGCACGCCCCCGTGGTCGCCCGGCTGGAGTCGCTCGACCTCTCCATGGGTGTGCTCTCCGACGACGGTGCCACGGCCCTGCTGGAGGGCCAGCCGCTCACCCACCTGCGCGCCCTCGACCTGCACCACCACTACCTGAGCGACGCGCTGCAGGAGCGCCTGCGGGAGGCCCTGCCCGGGGTCGAGGTCGACCTCGGCGAGGCCGAGGGCGACGAGATGGACGACGAGGACGACCGCTACGTCTCGGTCGCCGAGTAGGCGGGTGCGGAGGCGATGACCATGCGGCTGACCGTCCTCGGCAATCCGGGGCACCGACGGGTGACGCTGTTCGCGGCCGCCGCCCGGGCCGCCGGGCTGCCCGAGCCCGCCGTCCTGCCCTGGCTGGACGTGCTGCGCGGCCGGTACCGGCTGCCCGAGGGCGGTCTGCTGCGCGTCGAGTCACCCGGCGAGGAGCCGGAGGTCGACCGGCTGCTGCGCGGCCCGGCGCTGGGCTCCGGCTACGCGCCGACCAGGGTCGAGGGCACGGCCGTCTGGTACGAGGGCGTCATGGCCGCGCTGCGCGGGCTGGCCGCCCGGCCCGGCGTACGGCTGCTCGGCGATCCGGAGGAGATCGCCGTGATGTTCGACAAGCGCCGGGCGCACGCCCTGCTCGCCGCGGGCGGGGTGCCGGTGCCCAGGGCGCTCGGCGGCGAGGTCACCGGTTGGGAGCACCTGCGCGAGCGCCTCGCCGAGGCCGGCCTGCGCCGGGTCTTCGTCAAGCCCGCGCACGGTTCCTCCGCCTCCGGGGTGATGGCCCTGGAGTTCGGGCCGCGCGGGCAACTGCAGGCCACCACCTCGGTGGAGCTGGCCGACGGCCGGCTGCACAACTCGCTGCGGGTGCGCCGCTACCGCGACGAGCGGGAGGTCGCCGCGATCGTCGACGCCCTGGCACCGGACGGGCTGCACGTCGAGCAGTGGATCCCGAAGGCCTCGCAGTCCGGCCGCTCCGCGGACCTGCGGGTCGTGGTGGTCGCCGGCCGGGCCACCCACGCCGTGGTGCGCACCAGCACCCAGCCGATGACCAACCTGCACCTCGGCGGGGCCCGCGGCAGCATCGAGCAGGTCCGGGAGACGGCGGGGCCGGCCTGGCCGGCCCTGCTGGAGACGGCCGAACGCGCGGCGGCCTGCTTCCCCGGCTCACCGATGGTCGGTGTCGACGTCCTGCCCACGGCCGGCTGGCGGCGCGCCCTGGTCGGCGAGGTGAACGCCTTCGGCGACCTGCTCCCCAACCTCACCGGCCTGCCCGGCGGCCCCGCCGAGGGTCTGGACACCTACGGCGCCCAGCTGGCCGCACTCACCGCCCCCTCCCCGTCGTCCCCCGTGGCGACGGACCACCAGATCACGGAACCCGCTCGATGAACCACCAGAACACCACCCCCGTCCCCGCTCC
The DNA here is from genome assembly GCF_043201465.1 of Kitasatospora sp. NPDC048298. NCBI lineage: Bacteria > Bacillati > Actinomycetota > Actinomycetes > Kitasatosporales > Streptomycetaceae > Kitasatospora > Kitasatospora sp. NPDC048298. The sequence goes on along the minus strand of NZ_JBICYZ010000067.1, from coordinate 4,689 downwards.
CGCTCCCGCTCCCGCTCCCGCTCCCGACATGAACGCCGTCGTGGGCACCCACGACCTGCTGCTCGTCACCCTCGACACGCTCCGCTTCGACGTCGCCGAGGAGCTGGCCGCCGCCGGCCGCATCCCGAACCTCGCCGCCGTCCTCCCCGGTAGCAGCTGGGAGCGCCGGCACGCGCCGGGCAGCTTCACCTACGCCTCCCACCAGGCGATCCTGGCCGGCTTCCTGCCGACACCGGCCTCTCCAGACGGCCCGCACCCGCGCCTGTTCGCCGCCCGCTTCGCCGGCTCGGAGAGCACCGCCCCGCGCACCTGGGTGTTCGACGCCCCTGACCTGCCGACGGCCCTGGCCGCCTCCGGGTACCGCACGGTGTGCATCGGCGGCGTCGGATTCTTCAACAAGCAGGGCCCGCTGGGCTCGGTGCTGCCCGGCCTCTTCCAGGAGAGCCACTGGGCACCCGAGTTGGGCGTGGCGTCGCCGACGTCCTTCGAGGAGCAGGTCGCCCGGGCCGAGTGGGTCGCCGCCGAACAGCCCGCCGACCAGCCGCTGTTCCTCTTCCTGAACGTCTCGGCGCTGCACCAGCCGAACTGGTTCCACCTGCCCGGCGCCACCCGCGAGCACGGGGACTCCCGGGACAGCCACGCCGCCGCCCTGGAGTACGTGGACGCGCACATCGGCCGCCTGTTCACCGCGATGAGCGCCCGCCGCCCCTGCTTCGCGATGGTCTGCTCCGACCACGGCACCGCCTACGGCGAGGACGGCTACACCGGGCACCGGATCGGCCACGAGGTGGTCTGGACGGTCCCGTACGCGCACTTCACCCTCCCCGCCCGGGCGACGCACCCCACCGCGACCTCCGAGGAGCGCGCATGACCACCGCACCCCCGCGCCCGGACTCGCCGTACCAGTCGTACGTCTACGCGTACCCGCACAAGACGGCCTACCGCCCGCTGCCCGGGCGTCCCCCGCTGCGCGAGCTGTGGGCCGGCGAGGCACAGCACGCACTCTCGCTCTACCTCCACATACCGTTCTGCGAGGTCCGTTGCGGCTTCTGCAACCTGTTCACCCGGATCGGCAGCCCCGAGGGCCTGACCACGGCATACCTGGACGCCCTGGAACGCCAGGCCACGGCCGTGCGCTCGGCACTGGACGACGGGGCCCGGTTCGCGCTGGCCGCGTTCGGCGGCGGCACCCCCACCTATCTGACGGCCGGTGAGCTGGAGCGGCTGTGCGACATAGCCGAGCAGCGGATGGGCGCCGACCTGAGGGCGGTACCGCTCTCGGTGGAGGCCTCACCCGCCACCGCGACCGCCGACCGGCTGGAGGTGCTGGCCGCCCGGGGCACCACCCGGCTGAGCCTGGGCGTGCAGTCCTTCGACGACACCGAGGCGCGCTCCGCGGTCCGCCCGCAGAAGCGGGCCGAGGTGGAGGCCGCCCTCGGCCGGATCCGCGCGGCCGGCTTCCCGGTGCTCAACATCGACCTCATCTACGGCATCGACGGCCAGACCGAGCCGAGTTGGCTCCGCTCGCTGGACACCGCGCTCGCCTGGCAGCCCGAGGAGCTGTACCTCTACCCGCTGTACGTCCGCCCGTTGACCGGCCTGGCCCGGCGCGGCGAGCAGGAGAGCCAGGCCGCCTGGGACGCGCGCCGGCTCGCGCTCTACCGAGCCGGCCGCGACCACCTGCTCGCCCACGGCTACCAGCAGGTGTCGATGCGGATGTTCCGCCGCGCCGCCTCCCCGCAGGCCGGAGCGAGCGAGTACGCCTGCCAGACCGACGGCATGGTCGGGCTGGGCTGCGGCGCCCGCTCCTACACCTCGCGGCTGCACTACTCCTTCGACTACGCGGTGAACGCCACCGCGGTGCGCGGCATCATCGACGACTACGTCGCCACCGAGGACTTCCACCGGGCCGAGGTCGGCCACTGGATGGGCGGCGAGGAGCCCCGCCGGCGGCACCTGGTGCAGTCGCTACTCCAGGCCGAGGGCATGGCGCTGGCGGACTACCGCGCCCGGTTCGACAGTTCACCGGCCGAGGACTTCCCGGCGGAGCTGGCCGGGTTCGCCGAGCGCGGCTGGCTCGCCGAGGGCGATCCGGCGTGCCTGCGGCTCAGTCCGGAGGGGCTGGCGCACTCGGACGCCGTCGGGCCGATGCTGTTCTCGCCCGAGGTCCGGGCCCGGATGGCCGGTTACGAGGCGAAATGACCTTCCTCGGCATGCCCTCCGCCCCACCGTTGCCGGAGGCCGGCGCGCGGAGCCTCACGCTGCTCTACCGCGGTCCGCTCGCCTCCTGCGACTACGACTGCCCGTACTGCCCGTTCGCCAAGCGGCGCGACAGCCCCGAGCAACTTCGGGCCGACCGGGCCGCGTTGGAGCGCTTCACCGGCTGGGCCGCCGGGCGCACGGACACCGGCGACACCCTGTCGCTGCTGTTCACCCCCTGGGGCGAGGGGCTGGTGCGGTCCTGGTACCGCCGCGCGCTGGTCGAGCTGAGCCACCTGCCGCACGTCCGCCGCGTCGCGATCCAGACCAACCTCAGCTGCCGCACGGGCTGGCTCGCCGAGGCGGACCTCGACGCCCTCGCCCTCTGGGTCACCTTCCACCCCGGCCAGGTCACCCGCGAGCGCTTCCTCGCCAAGTGTCGCGAGCTGGACGCACTCGGCGTGCGCTACAGCGTCGGCGTGGTCGGCCAACCCGAGCACCTCGCCGAGGCCCGTCGGCTGCGCGCCGAACTGTCCGACGGCGTCTACCTGTGGGTCAACGCCGCCGAGGGCCTCGCCTACACCGACGCCGAGGCCGCCCAGTGGGCAGCGGTGGACCCGCACTTCGGCTACAGCCGGCACGCCCACCCCAGCGCCGGGCTGCCGTGCCGCACCGGGGAGTCCGTACTGTCGGTCGACGGCGACGGCACCGTGCGCCGCTGCCACTTCGTCCGGGACGTCCTCGGCAACCTCTACGACGGCAGCTACCGCTCCCGACTGCGGCCGCGCGCCTGCCCCCTGCCGGTCTGCGACTGCCACATCGGCTACGTCCATCTGGAGACCCTGCCGCTGTACGAGCTGTTCGGCGCAGGCGTGCTGGAGCGCGTGCCGCACGACTGGCCGTCGGGCCGGTGATAAATCGGTTGCGATCCAACCACTCTGTGTGAAAGCGTACGAACATCCGCACAGGACCAGCTGGTTCGGACATTCGGAGAGGAGGCCCGCAGATGATCAGTGGTATACGGCCCGCCGTCGTGCCGGGCCTCCTACTCGGTGACACCTCGGCTCGCGCTTCGACGCGTGAGCCGCACCCGGCCTGACGCCCCGCGCCCGCCATCCCGGCGCGCCTGCTGCTCACCTCCTCGTCGAAGCGCTCTTCGTGTCCCCTGCACGATCGACCACGAGGAGTCCCGGTGTCCGACACCCACCGGCCCGGCATCGTCACCCTGCCCACCTCTTCCGCCCTGCCCGCACCCTGGCACAGCGAGAACGGAGCACCCCCGCCGCAGAGCCTGATCGTCGCCGACGACACCCTGTCCGCCGGGGCCGCCTACAGCCTGGCGTGCGAGGGCACCGCCCTGCTCTGGCAGGGCACCTACCCCGGCGCACTGCGCCTCCTGCACGCCATGCGCCGCCGCGCCGAGCGGCGCCGGCCCCGATCCACCCCCGACTCCCCGGCCGATGCCTTCCGGCAGCACCGTCGGGAACGCGCCCGCCTCGCGCGTGTCCTCGGCACGCTGCTGGTGCCGCTCGGCGCGGACCACCGCGTCCGACTCCACCGGGCGCCCGACGTCCGCGAGGCCTGCCTGACGGCCTACGGACCGCTCCTTGACAACAGAATCGTGTCCCTTCGCGAGCTCCTCGGTGTGATCGGCGCACACCAGTGGCGCACCACGGGCGTCGAGGTTCCGGCCCTCGGCGCCCGCATCCACCCGCACTACGGGGTCTTCTCACCCGTCCGCGGCGAGTACGTCGACCTCGTCGCCCGGGCGCCGCTGCCACCGGCCGCCCGTACCGGCCCCACGGCCACCGCCCAGGACCTCGGCACCGGCACGGGGGTGCTCGCCGCGCTCCTGGCGCGGCGCGGACTGCGCGAGGTCCTGGTCACCGACGCCAATCCACGCGCCCTCGCCTGCGCCCGCGACAACGCCCGCCGCCTCGGGCTCGCCGACCGCATCAGGATCGCCGGCACCGGCCTCTACCCTCCCGGCCACGACCGGGCCGCCCTGATCGTGTGCAATCCCCCGTGGCTGCCCGGCCGCCCGAGCTCCAGCCTCGACGAGGGCGTCTTCGACCGGGACGGCCGCATGCTCCGCGGCTTCCTCGACGGCCTGGCCGACCGTCTACTGCCCGGTGGCGAGGGCTGGCTCGTCCTCTCCGACCTCGCCGAACACCTCGGCCTGCGCTCCCGCGCCGACCTGCTCGGCGCCGTCTCCGAGGCCGGGCTGCGCATCACCGGGCGTCTCGACACCGTCCCCCGCCAACCCCCGGGCCACCGCCCCCGATCGGGCCGATCCCCTCCTGCGCGCCGCCCGCGCCGCCGAGGTCACCTCGCTCTGGAGGCTGGCCCCCGCATGACTCCCGGCAGCCTCCCGCGCACGGCTCGACTAGGGCACGTATTTGGTCGTGATCAATCTGAGGGATTCACCCTCGCGACGGGTCCTGATCCGGTAGACCGTGTTGCGTGACGCGAGCGCAACTTACCGACGCG
>NZ_JBICYZ010000066.1:0-56241 GCF_043201465.1 Kitasatospora sp. NPDC048298 | reverse complement strand
GGCACCGGCCGGCCCGGGGGGGGCCGCCGCCCCCCCCCGCCCCCGGCGGGGGGGGCGCCCCCCCGCGCCCCCCCCCCCGCCGGCCCGGGGTCCCCCCCCCCCCCCCCCCCCCGCCCCTCCGTCGTTCGTCGTACCGGGCGGGGTCAGAGACCCAGGTCGTCCAGGGTGTACGCGGTCACGTACTCCAGGCCCTCGGCCTCGACGGCGGCCGCGCCGCCGCGCTCCACGATCACCGCGACGCCGACCACCTCGGCGCCCGCCTCACGCAGCGCCTCCACGGCGGTCAGCACCGAGCCGCCGGTGGTGGAGGTGTCCTCGACGGCCAGCACCCGGCGGCCCTTGACCTCCGGGCCCTCGATCCGGCGCTGGAGGCCGTGGGCCTTGCCGGTCTTGCGGACCACGAAGGCGTCCAGCTGCTGCCCGCGCGCGGCGGCGGCGTGCAGCATCGAGGCGGCCACCGGGTCGGCACCCAGGGTCAGACCGCCGACGGCGTCGTACTCCAGGTGCGAGGTCGCGTCCAGCATCACCCGGCCGACCAGCGGGGCGGCCACGCCGTCCAGCGTGATCCGGCGCAGGTCGACGTAGTAGTCGGCCTCCTTGCCGGAGGAGAGGGTGACCTTGCCGTGCACGACGGCCTTGTCCTTGATCTGTGCCAGCAGGGCGTCGCGGTCGTTGCTCATGAGCGTTCAGTCTAGGCCCTGGTGGTCCCGGCGGCTCTCCGGGCTCAGCGCCGGCGCAGCGCCCTGACCAGCACCACGGCACCGCCCAGCAGCGCCACCGAGCCGCCGATCACCCACGGCACCGCGCTGCGGCCGCCGGTGCCCGGCACCACGATCCCACCGGCCTCGCCGCCCCAGCGGGACGCCGCCCGGGCCCGCGCGCTGCGGGCGGGCAGCGCCGGGGCGTACGGGCCGCGCGGCGGGGCGTGGTCCACCTCCTCGGCGGACCGGCCGACGATGCTGCGGCGCACCGGGCCGGAGAGCACCGGCTCGTCCTCGTACGCGAAGAGCGGCTCGGCGGGGAGTTCCTCGGCGACGCCGTCCCGCTCGGCGGAGCCGTCCGGGTCCTCGCCGTCGACGTCGTCCTCGTCGTCGTCGGCGGAACCGGTGGGCAGACCGAAGCGCTCGGCGTCGGCGTCGGAGAAGGCGATCAGGTCGGAGAGGTCGTCGTCCAGGTCGTCACCGGGCTGGTCCTGGCGCTCCTCGATGAAGACCACACCGGCGTCGGTCCCGGCGGGGGCGTCGTCCTCCTCCTGGTCCGGGTCCTGCGGCTGCTCACCCTCCGGGGCGACCAGCGCGGCGGCGAACCTGTCCAGCAGACGGCGGCCGGTGGCGTCGAGGGTCTCCTCGTCGAACTCGGTCAGCCGGCCGGTGGCGCTCAGGTCACCGGTGAAGCGGATCGCCGCGGTGCCGTCCTCGGCGCCGTCCGCGACGCTGACCCGGACCGTGGCGGTCACCTCGCCGCTGCCCCGGGCCTCCTCGCCCTCGGCGAGCACCGTCAGCACGCCCTCCCGGCCCTCGATCAGCGACAGCACGCCCTTGTACGTGATCGTGGAGCCGCCGACCCGCAGCTTCAGCCGGCCGCTGATCTCCTCGGCCGCACCGGCGCCGACCGCGGCCGGCTCGGTGCTCAGCCCCGGCACACTCCGCGCCAGCAGCGCCGGATCCTGCAAGGCCTGCCGCACCAGCTCGGCGGACATCGGGACGACAACCTCATGCTCCATGCCACGGAGCCTACCGACTGCCCCCCGCCCGGTCCCTACCCACCACCATCCGATTTTCCCCGCCCCGCCTGTTCCCTTGGCCGTCGCACCATCGCCCCGGCCCGGACGCGGGGGTCGTGGCGCGGCCCGGTGCGCCCGCCGTGCCGGGAGCCCGTCCTCCTCCGCCCCGTCGCCGCTCCGGCGGGGCCGCAGCGGCGACGGCGTCGTGCGGCCCTCAGCGTGGGCCGAGGAGGGTGAGGGCGGCCGGGGGGTGGGTGGGGCGCAGGGCGGTGAGGCGGGCGGTGGTGGTGCGGAGGGTGTCGGGGGTGAGGGCGCGCGGTGGCGGGGCGTCGGGGGCGAGGGTGAGCCGGGGGCGGTCGGCGGCGGCGAGGAGGAAGTTCCGAGCGTCGCCCGGCGGGCCGGGCCGGCAGGTGGCGGTGGGGCTGTCCGGGACGGCGTACGGGGCGGTCTGGAGGCCCGCCGCGCGCAGGCCGGACTCGATCTGCCAGAGGCCGGCCGGGTCGCTCCCGGCGCGGACGGCGATCCGCCCAGCGGGGGAGAGCAGCCGGGTGGCGAGGCCGTAGAACTCCTGGGAGTGGAACTTGACCGGCCCGCCGTCGGCCGGGGCCGGGAGGTCGGCGAGCACCACGTCGTACGGCCCGTCCCCGCCGGGGGCGCCGGCGCCGCGCAGCCAGGCCAGCGGGTCGGCCGCGGTGGTGCGGACCCGGGGGTCGTCCAGCGCGTGGCCGTCGAGGGCGGCGAGCCCGGGGTCGGTGCGGGCCAGCCGGGGGAGGACGGGGTCGGCGTCGACCAGCCGGACGGTGCGGACGCCCCGGTGCCGCAGCACCTCCCGCAGGGCCGTCCCGTCGCCGCCGCCGAGCAGCAGGACCCGGGTGTCCGGGCCGGCCGCCATGGCGGGGTGGACCAGGCCCTCGCTGCTCCGGTACTCGTCGGGCCCGCAGACCGCCAGCCGGCCGTCCAGGTAGAGCCGGAGGGGGCCCTCGGCGGGGCCGGTGAGCACGATCTCCTGGTGCCGGCTGCGGATCGCGTAGCGGACCTGGTCGCCGTACAGGGCGTGCCGGGCGGCGCGTTCGACGGCCTCGGAGCCGGCCGCGGCCGCCGCGAGCAGGCCGAGGACCAGCAGGCAGCCGCCCCACAGCAGCCGGCGTATCCGGGGGGCCGGTTCCTCGCGGAACAGCCAGAGCACCACGGCGGCCCCGGCGACGGCGTTGACGGCGCCGGTGAGCAGCGCGCCGTCCCCCGGCCCGAGGGCGGGCAGGATCAGGAACGGGAAGGCGAGGCCGCCGATCAGCGCGCCCACGTAGTCGGCGGCGAACAGGTCGGCGACGGCCCGCCCGGCGTCCTCGCGCCGGATCCGCTGGATGAGGGTCATCAGCAGGGGGATCTCCGCGCCGATCAGGATGCCGATCAGGCAGGTGAGGCCGACCATGGCGGCCTGGTAGCGGCCGAGCCAGGCCCAGCAGGAGTAGAGCGCGAGGACGGAGAGTCCGCCGGTGAGCGCGAGCGCGCACTCGACGGCGGCGAAGGCGGTGGCGGGCCGGCTGGTGAGCCGTTTGGCGAGCAGTGAGCCGAGGCCCATCGCGAACACCATGACGGAGAGCACGACGGAGGTTTGGGTGACCGTGTCCCCGATCAGGTAGTCGCCGAGCGCCACGAGTTCGAGCTCGTAGACGAGTCCGCAGGCCGCGCAGACGAACGCGGCCAGCAGGACGGCCAGGCGGGCGAGCCGGGGGCGGGAGCGCAGCCGGGATGGACGGCCGGCGGGCAGGAGTGGGGCGAGGCCTCGCCCGGGCCGGGGTGGGGCGCCGTCGTCGAGGTCCACTCGCGGGCGTGCGGGCGGACCGGCCGGATGGTTGATCACGAACAAACGCTAGGGGACGTGCGGGACGGATCGCTGCGCCCATCCGACGGACAGTGGGCGACGTCGGATTGACGAACCGTTCCTGCGTACGATTCGCAGGCCCGCGCTGGACGGCCTACGGCCGGATCGGTGTTCCGGTCCGGGCTTCGGGCGGTCATCCCCCGGACACCACCAGCGAGGAGCGGGTGCACACCAGCTGCCCCTCCTGCGGGTAGGCGTGCCAGGTGCGCCAGAGCAGCCGGTCCGCGCCGCCCTGGGCGACCAGCGCGGTGAAGGCGCTCGGGTCGCCAGGGAAGACCCCGGCGAGGCCGCGCGGGTGCCCCTCGACGAGGGCCAGCAGCTCCTGGGCGCGGGCCGCGAAGTCGTGCGGCGGCAGCGCCTCGATGCGGGCGGCGAACTCGTACTCCCAGCCGCCGACCTGCTTGGCCACCCGGGCCGGCAACGGGGTGCGGCGGCCGGGCAGGCAGGCGACGGTCTCCAGGCACTGGCCGGGGCCCGCGTCGATCACCACCTGGTGGGAGGCGCCCAGCAGGCGCAGCTGGAGGGTGCCGGACGTGCCCGGGCGGCCTCCTCCGTCGAGTCTCAGGTCGCGGACGGCGAGCGCGGGCAGTGGGTCGCCGCCGAGGCACCAGGCGAGGTCACCGGCGCGGGTGTCCGTGTAGGAGGTCTGCAGTGTGGTGAGCATGCTCGGCTCCGCGTTTCAGCTCCGTGCGCGCCCGCCGAGCAGCAGCGACTAGGCCTAGGCGATGGCGAGGCTGTTCGTGGCTGTGCGGCCCTGGGCGCGGCCGACCGTGGAAGGAAGGATTCCGGCTGGAGATTCAGCAGCAGAGAAGCACGAATACGCCGGGTCCGCCGGTGATTTACCCAACTTTGTCAAGCATTCACCGTTTAGAGCACATCTGCTTCCCGGGTCTGATCGAGTCCATGTGCGAGTCTGCACAGCGCGCGCCCCTATCACCGGATCGTGCGCCGTGCGCGCCGGGTGTGCGCTGTTCGGGTGCAGCACACACCGCCGCCCTCCGGGTGCGGGGCGTGGAGGGCGGCGGGGGAACGCCTGGAGGGGCGGCCAGGATGTCTCGATTGAGGCAAACAGGCAAGCCGATCAAGGAAGTTGATGATCCATCAGAACTGGTGTCGGGTCATGGACGCTTCTGTTCGAAGGGAGTGAAAGGGGGCGTGCGGCCCGTCACAGGCGCCGTAGACGGGTGACGGCCTCCCGAAGAACCTCGTCCTTTTTGCAGAAAGTGAAGCGGACCAGGCTACGGCCGGCGTCCACGTCGTCGTAGAACACCGCGTTCGGAATGGCGACGACGCCGCAACGGCCGGGCAGGGCACGGCAGAACTCGATGCCGTCCTTCTCGCCGAGCGGGGTGATGTCGGTGGTGACGAAGTACGTGCCCTCGGGCGTGAAGGCCCGGAAGCCGGCCGCGCCGAGGCCGTCGACCAGCAGGTCGCGCTTGCGCAGCAGGTCGGCGCGGAGGGTGTCGAAGTAGGCGTCGGGCAGCCGCAGCGCCTCCGCGACGGCGTACTGGAAGGGGCCGGCGCTGACGTAGGTGAGGTACTGCTTCGCGGTGCGCACGGCCGCGACCAGGTCCGGGCTCGCGGTGACCCAGCCGACCTTCCAGCCGGTGAAGGAGAAGGTCTTGCCGGCCGAGGAGATGGTGACGGTGCGCTCGCGCATGCCGGGCAGCGCGGCGATCGGGTGGTGGGTGGTGCCGAACACCAGGTGCTCGTAGACCTCGTCGGTGACGACCAGCAGGTCGTGCTCGACGGCGAGTTCGGCGATGCTGCGCAGTTCCTCGGCGGTGAGGACGGTGCCGGTCGGGTTGTGCGGGGTGTTGATCAGCAGCAGCCGGGTGCGCGGGGTGACCAGCGAGCGCAGCTCGTCGAGGTCGGGGCGGAAGGACGGGGCCCGCAGGGTGAGCGGGACGCGGGTGGCGCCGGCCATCGCGATGCAGGCGGCGTAGGAGTCGTAGAAGGGTTCGAGGGCGATCACCTCGTCGCCGGGCTCCAGCAGGGCCAGCAGGGTGGCGGCGATGGCCTCGGTGGCGCCGGCGGTGACCAGCACCTCGGTGTCCGGGTCGTACGAGAGGCCGTGGAAGCGCTGTTGGTGCTCGGCGATCGCGGTGCGCAGTTCGGGGATGCCGGGGCCGGGCGGGTACTGGTTGCCGCGGCCCTCGCGCAGGGCCCGTACGGCCGCCTCGCGGACCTCCTCGGGCCCGTCGGTGTCCGGGAAGCCCTGGCCGAGGTTGATCGATCCGGTGGCCGTGGCCAGCGCGGACATCTCGGCGAAGACCGTCGTGCCCATCCCGGCCAGTCGGCGGTTCAGCAGTGGCCTGGTACCCATCGGTGGCTCCTCACGGCTCGTCGTCAGGGCCATCCTGGGACAGCCGGGAGCCGGGGACAAGAACGGCCCGCCACCGGCGCGGAGGCGGTGGCGGGCCGGACCGGAGTGCCGGGAGCGGGATCAGGCCTCGTCGGTGCCCTCGGCGCCCTCGCCGTCCTCGCCCTCGATCTCGTTCTGGAGGCCGAGGCGCTCGACGATCCACTGCTCGAAGCCGACCGCGGCCTGGGTCCAGTTGGCGGTGGTGGTGACGAAGTAGTCCAGGTTGACGCCGGTGCCGACGATCATCTGGGCCTCGCCGATCAGGCGGACCACGCCGTCCTCGTGGGTGTGGGTGTACACCTTGGGCCAGAGGGTCTCGCGGTTCCACTCGTCGATCAGGTCGAGGATCTCGCCCTTCTTCTCCAGCGGGTACGCGCGGTCGTAGAAGGCGCGGACCGCGAAGAGCTCCTTCTGCTCGCCGCGGAACATGTAGTAGACGCGGAAACCCTCCCAGGGGGCGGTGAGGTCGCCCTCCTCGTCCACGACGTGCTTGAGCTGCATCTGGTCCAGCAGCTGGGTGACCAGGGCCTGGTCCGGGACGATGATCGGCGGCGGGCCGGCCGGCCGACCGCCCTGGCCGCCGGGCTGGCCGCCCTGGGGAACGCCGAAGGACGGGATGGACGACGGGTCGATGCTCATGGGGGTCCTCTTCCTCAGTGCACGTGGTGGCCGGCAATGAGAGGCCGCCCTTTCCACCTCCCATCCTGCCTCATTCGGGCCTTCGCTCACAGGGGCGCCCGGGGGTGTGTGGATCTTCGTCCGGTGTTCGTCCCCCCGTTCTTCCCGGCGTTCTTTCCCCCCGGTTCTCCCGGGTGCCGTCCGGCGGTTCCGGCGGCGGGTTCAAGGCGTGGTGGTCACGCAGGGTGCGCGGGGCCGGGGCGGGCCGCCCGCGGGGGGCGCGTGAGCCACGTCACGCGCCCGGTGCGCCGGTTCGGCTGCCGCGCCGACCGGTTGCGGTTAGCGTGCGACGGCACTCGCTTCGATCAAATCCCGGCCGGACCGGGGGAGTTGGGCCGTCCTGAGGTGGACTGTCCGGAATTGAGGGGGGAACAGGAGTGGGTGGAGCGGCGACGGGGGACGGCGCATCGCTCGGGGCGCTGCTGCGGAGCATCCGGCTGGACCGGGGCATGACGCAGGAGCAGCTGGGCGAGGCGACCGGGCTGAGCGTGCGGTCGATCAGGGACCTGGAACGGGGGGTCTCCTGCCCGCGGGTGTCCACGCTCCGGCTGCTGACCCAGGCCTGGGGCCTGCCGGACGCCCAGGTGGCCGAGCTGCACCGGCTGGCGCGCAGCCGGCGGGACCGGACGCGGCGGCTGCTGCGGCAGGCGGCGAAGTGACGCCCGCCGGGTGAGGCCGCCCGGGTGACACCGGGCGTGGAAGCGGAACGGGCCGCCCCCGCCGCCGGAGCGGAGGGAGCGGCCCGTGCGCCGGACGCCCGGCGGTCCTACTTCTCCAGCGGCCCCCGGCCGCGGACGGTGAGGCGGTCGCCCTCCTCGTCCCGCTCGACCACGACGGTGTCCCCGTCGTGCACCGCGCCGGACAGGATCGCCCGGGCGAGCTGGTCGCCGATCGCGGACTGCACCAGCCGGCGCAGCGGGCGGGCGCCGTACGCCGGGTCGTAGCCGGTGAGCGCCAGCCAGTCGCGGGCGGCCTCGGAGACCTCCAGGGTGAGCCGCCGCTCCTGCAGCCGCTCGCCCAGGCGGGCCACCTGGAGGTCGACGATCCGGCTGAGCTCGCCGGTGCCCAGCGGTTCGAAGACCACGATGTCGTCCAGCCGGTTGAGGAACTCCGGCTTGAACGCGGACCGGACGGCGCCCAGCACCAGCTCCCGCTTCTCCGCCTCCGGGGTGACCGGGTCGACCAGGTACTGACTGCCCAGGTTGGAGGTGAGGATCAGGATGGCGTTGCGGAAGTCCACCGTGCGGCCCTGGCCGTCGGTGAGCCGGCCGTCGTCCAGCACCTGGAGCAGGACGTCGAAGACCTCCGGGTGGGCCTTCTCCACCTCGTCCAGCAGGACCACGCTGTACGGGCGGCGGCGGACGGCCTCGGTGAGCTGGCCGCCCTCCTCGTAGCCGACGTACCCGGGCGGGGCGCCGACCAGGCGGGAGACCGAGTGCTTCTCGCCGTACTCGCTCATGTCGATCCGGACCATCGCCCGCTCGTCGTCGAACAGGAAGTCGGCCAGGGCCTTGGCGAGTTCGGTCTTGCCGACGCCGGTCGGGCCGAGGAAGAGGAAGGAGCCGGTCGGGCGGTCCGGGTCGGCGATGCCGGAGCGGGTGCGCCGCACCGCGTCCGAGACGGCCTGCACGGCCTCCTTCTGGCCGATCAGGCGCCTGCCCAACTCATCCTCCATGCGCAGGAGTTTGGCGCTCTCGCCCTCCAGCAGCCGGCCGGCCGGGATGCCCGTCCAGGAGGCGACCACGTCGGCCACGTCGTCCGGGCCGACCTCCTCCTTGACCATCGAGGCGGAGGCGTCCTGGTCGGCGGCGCGCTCCTGGGCGTCGGTGAGCTCCTTCTCGGCGGCCGGGATCTCGGCGTACATCAGCTTGGACGCCCGCTCGAAGTCCCCGTCCCGCTGGGCGCGTTCGAGCGCGCCGTGCAGGTCGTCCAGCCGCTCCTTGAGCTCGCCGACCCGGTTGAGGCTCTTCTTCTCCTGCTCCCAGCGCGCCGTCAGCACGCTCAACTGCTCGTTCCGGTCGGCGAGGTCGCGCCGCAGCCGGGCCAGCCGGTCCACCGAGGCCGGGTCCGACTCCTTCTCCAGGGCGAGCTCCTCCATCCGCAACCGGTCGACGGAGCGCTGGAGTTCGTCGATCTCGACCGGGGAGGAGTCGATCTCCATCCGCAGCCGGGAGGCCGCCTCGTCGACCAGGTCGATCGCCTTGTCGGGCAGGAAGCGGGAGGTGATGTAGCGGTTGGACAGGGTGGCCGCGGCGACCAGGGCGGCGTCCGAGATCTGCACCTTGTGGTGCGCCTCGTACCGGCCCTTGAGCCCGCGCAGGATGGCGATCGAGTCCTCCACGCTGGGCTCGCCGACCAGCACCTGCTGGAAGCGGCGCTCCAGGGCCGGGTCCTTCTCGATCCGCTCGCGGTACTCGTCCAGCGTGGTGGCGCCGACCATCCGCAGCTCGCCGCGGGCCAGCATCGGCTTGAGCATGTTGCCCGCGTCCATCGCGGAGTCGCCGCCGGCGCCCGCGCCGACCATGGTGTGCAGCTCGTCGATGAAGGTGACGACCTGGCCGTCGGAGGACTTGATGTCGTTCAGGACGGCCTTCAGCCGCTCCTCGAACTCGCCGCGGAACTTGGCGCCCGCGACCATCGCGCCGAGGTCCAGCGCGACCAGCCGCTTGCCGCGCAGCGACTCCGGCACGTCGCCGGCCACGATGCGCTGGGCCAGACCCTCGACCACGGCGGTCTTGCCGACGCCGGGCTCGCCGATCAGCACCGGGTTGTTCTTCGTCCGGCGGGAGAGCACCTGGACCACCCGGCGGATCTCGTGGTCGCGGCCGATCACCGGGTCGAGCTTGCCGTCCCGGGCGGCCTGGGTGAGGTCGGTGCCGTACTTCTCCAGGGCCTTGTAGGTGCCCTCCGGGTCCGGCGAGGTGACCTTGCCGCTGCCCCGGACGTCCTTGAACGCGGCGAGCAGCGCCTTCGGCGTGGCGCCCTGGTGCGCCAGCAGCTCGGCCACGGCGCCGCCCTCGGCGGCCAGGCCGACCATGAGGTGCTCGGTGGAGACGTACTGGTCGTCCAGGTCGTCCGCGCGCTTGCCGGCCTCGGTGAGCACCGCGATGGTGTCCCGGGCGAGCTGCGGCGCGGCGACCGTCGAGCCCATCGCGCTGGGCAGCGCGGCGGCCTGGCGGCGGGCCTCGGCGTCGACCCGGGCGACGTCCGCCCCGACCGCCTCCAGCAGGGGCCGGGCGATGCCCTCGGGCTGCTCCAGCAGGGCGATCAGGATGTGCACCGGCCTGACGTCCGGGTTGCCGGCCGCGCCCGCCTGCCGGATCGCGGCGGCCAGGGCGTCCTGCGTCTTGGTGGTGAACTTGCTGGCGTCCACTGCTGGGGGGTCCTCCCTCGTCGTCCTGCACTGCTGCTACGTACAGCATGCACTATGTTGAGTCTATTCCGCTCAACTTTTGCTCGTCGGATTGCGGACGGCCGTCCGCCGGGTCAGCCCCAGCAGCTCCCGGGCCGGTCCGCCCGGCCGCTGCCCGGCCGGCCAGACCGCGCGCAGGGGCCGCCGCAGGTCCAGTTCCCGCGCCAGCGGCACCTCGACCAGCCGCCGGGTGGCCAGCTCCTCCGTCACCGCCAGCTCGCTCAGGCAGACCGGCCCCGCCCCGGTCATCGCCGCCGCCTTCAGCGCGGTGGACGAGGCCAGCTCCATCCGGGGCCGCGCCACGCCCCCGTACGGCCGCAGGGCCGTCTCCAGCACCTCCCGGGTGCCCGAGCCGGGCTCGCGCAGCGTCAGTGGGGTGGCCGCCAGCTCGGCCCCGGTCAGCGGGGCGCGGCGGCGGGCCCAGGGGTGGCCCGGCGCCACCACGACCACCAGCCGGTCCGCCGCCACCACGGCGCCGGCCAGCCCGGGCGGGGTGGACGGGCCCTCGACGAAGCCGAGGTCGGCGTCCCCGGCCAGGACGTGCCCGGCGACCTCCGCCGAGTTCGCCGTCCGCAGCGTCACCGCCGTCCCCGGGCTGGCCTCGGACAGGCTCAGCAGCCAGCCGGGCATCAGGTACTCGGCGACGGTCAGGCTGGCCACCACCCGCAGCTTGGCGTCCCGCCGCTCGCGCAGCGCGTCGATCCCGGCGTCCAGCGCCTGCGCCGCCTCCACCACCTGCCGGGCCCACTCGACCACCAGCCGGCCCGCCTCGGTCGGCCGGCTGCCCCGGGGCGAGCGGTCCAGCAGCGGGACGCCGATCTGCCGCTCCATGCCCTTGATCCGGGCGCTGGCGGTCGGCTGGCTGACGCCCAGCTCGGCCGCCGCCCGTCCGACGCTGCCCAGCCGGGCCACCGCGAGCAGCAGTTCCAGGGCGCCGAGTTCGGGGACGTGCGAGGAGAGAGCCATAGGTTCAGGCTATGCCCCCATAGAATCCCCGGCGCTACCGGCCGCCCGGCCCACCGGCGACGGTAGGGGACATGTCCACTTTGGCCGGTATCCGCCCCCTCGCCCGCCCCGCCGCCGTCCGCCCCCGGCCGGACCTCGCCCAGCTCGGCCCCAACTGGTACGCCGCCGTGATGGGCACCGCGATCCTGGCGAACGGCGCCGCCGTCCTCCCGGTGCGGCTGCCCGGGCTGACCGGCTTCGGCGAGGTGATGTGGGCGCTCGCGCTGGCCGCCCTGCTGGTGCTGGTCGGGGCCCGGCTGGTCCACCTCACCCGGCACCGCGAGGCGGCCCGCGCCCAGCTGCTGGACAACCCGGCCACCGCGGTCTTCTACGGCTGCCCGCCGATGGCGCTGCTGGCGGTCGGGCTGGGCACCCTGCTGCTCGGCTCCCGGGTCATCGGCACCGGCCCGGCGGTCGCCCTGGACGCGGTGCTGTGGACCCTCGGCACGGTGTACGCGCTCGCGGTGGCCGGCGGCATCCCGTACCTGATGATCACCCGGCACCCGGTCTCCGCCCTGGAGGCCAACCCGACCTGGCTGCTGCCGGTCGTCGCCCCGCTGGTCGCCTCCGCCTGCGGTCCCGCGCTCGTCCCCCACCTGCCGGCCGGGACGCCCCAGCAGGCCATGCTGTACGGCTGCTGGGCGCTGTTCGGGGTCGGCCTGCTGGCCACCCTGGTGCTGCTGCCGGTGGTGTTCACCGGGCTGTTCCACAGCAAGCTGCCCGCCCTGGCGCTCACCCCCTCGCTGTTCCTGGTGCTCGGCCCGCTCGGCCAGTCCGTCACCGCGGTCCACCAGCTCGCCGACGCCGCCCGCCCGGTGCTGCCCGCGCTGGCGCCCGCCATGGTCGACCTCGCCGAGCTGTACGGGGTGGCGGTGATCGGCGTCGCGATGCTCTGGCTGGCCGTCGCGCTCACCGCCAACCTGCGCGCCCGGCGGGCCGGAATGCCGTTCGCGATGACCTGGTGGGCGTACACCTTCCCGGTCGGCACCTGCGTCACCGGCGCCTCGGCGCTCGCCCGGCACACCGGCTTCGCGGGCTTCAGTGGGCTGGCCCTCGGCCTCTACCTGCTGCTGGCGCTCGCCTGGGTGCTCGCCGCGGGCGGCACCGCGGCCGGGCTGGCCCGGGGCCGGCTGCTGGGGCGGGTCTGACGGCCGGGCCGGGTCCGACACCTCCCGCCGCCGCGCCCCGACGCACGGCCCGGGAACACGCCGCCGGTGCAGGAACGTGCACCGCCGGGGCACCGCGCGCGGCCGCCCGGCGCGGCCGCCGGGGGCGCCGGCACCCCTCACCGGCCGTGGTTCCCACCGGAGTCCGCCCCGCCGCCCGAGGCGCCGCACCCGGGCCGGCTGCAGATAGCTGCAATTGCGCGAACCTGCACTCGGGCGGCACTTGTTCACCGGCCGTCACGCTGTGAGGGTGGAGGCACGCCAAGTCGTCCGGGCAACCGCAGCCCGATGACGGCGGCTGGCTCTTCATACTGACCGCCGACGCGACTCGCGCACCGGCGGAACGGGGGGGAAGAGCACCGGACCGGGGTTCATGTGTGGTGATGGCCCCCGGACCGGACCCGTCGAGGCGTTGCTGCTCCGCCTCGACGGGAGCGCTTGGGCTTGGCGTACCGATGGCGGCCCCCGGACGAACCGGCGTGCGACGGCACCCGGCCCGGGGGCCCGCCGCACCAACCGGTACCGTGACCGCCGGTTCCATGATCACGCCGTACCGGCCCACCGGTACCGCGGGCCCGCCCGGCCCGCCGGTGCCACGGCCCGCGCGGCGGGGAGCACGGGCAGTACCAGGGGACAGGCGTCCGGCAGGGAGAGTGCGACGTGACGGGGGACCCGGCGGTCACACCGCACCACGGGCCGGTGGGCGAGGAACCCGACGAGGCCGCCCGGCAGCTCTACCTGGCCATCATCGCCGAGGGCGGCCGCGTCCCCACCGCCGAGGTCGCGGACGTCGACCGGGACGCGCTGCAACAGCTCATCGACATCGGCCTGTTGATGGTCAACCGGATGGACCGCTGCTTCACCGCGGTCAGCCCGCGCTCGGTCAGCGACCGCCTCGGCGCCGAACTGCGCAGCGAGGCCACCCGGCTGCTGGTCCGGGCGGAGAACCTCCCGGGCGCCCTGGACGGCCTCACCCGGGCCTACGACGCGATGCCCCGCCCGACCGACCGGGCCGGCGCCGCCGTGCACGTCGAGGGGCACGTCCACATCCGCCAGCGGATCTCCCAGCTGGTCTCCGACTGCCGCTCCGAGGTGCTCACCGCGCAGCCCGGCCACCGGCCCGCCGACACCCTCCAGGTCGCCCTCCTCCAGGACGTCCAACTGCTGCAGCGCGGCTGCTCGTTGCGCACCATCTACCAGCCGGTCGCGTTCGCCGACCCGCCCGCGCTCGCCTACGCCGAGGAGGTCACCCGGCACGGCTCGCTCATCCGCGTGCTCGACGAGCCCTTCCAGCGGCTGATCGTCTTCGACCGCTCCGTCGCCGTGATCTCCGCCAACGACGACAACAGCACCGCCGCCTTCATCACCGACCCGGCCACCATCACCTACCTGGTCGGCGGCTTCGAACGCGACTGGGCCCGCGCCGACACCGCCGGGGCCGCCCTCGGCCAGGCACCAGCCCGCACCATCCCCGACCGGGTCGGCCGGCTGCTCGCCCGCGGCCTCACCCAGCGGGCCGTCGCCACCCGGCTGGGCCTGAGCGAGCGCACCGTCGCCGCCCACATCTCCCGGCTGCGCGACCGCTACGGCGCGCAGACCCTCTTCCAGCTCGGCTGGCTGATGCGAGGCGCCCGCGATGACCGATGAACCGGGCCCGGCCGAGCGGGCCCTCTACCTCGCCGCCGTCCGGGGCGGCGGCCGGCTGCGCCCGGACGACCTCGCCCCCGCCGACCGCCCGGCACTGGCCGCGCTCGTCGCCCGCGGCCTGCTCACCCCCACCGCCACCGGCTGGACCGCCGCCGGCCCGCGCGCCCTCGGCGACCGGATCGGCGTCGAACTGCGCACCCGCGCCCTGCGGCTGCTGCGGCACGCCGAGCGGCTCCCGGCCACCTTCGGCCCGCTGGCCCGCGCCTACGACGAGGCCCGCCACCCGGTCGGGGCACCGCCCCCGGGCCCCTCGGCCGCGCGTCCCGGGACCGGCGCCGTCCTCGACGCCGCCGAGGTCCGCGGGCGGATCAGCGAGCTCGTCTCGGAGTGCCGCGAGGAGGTGTTGGCCGCCCAGCCGGGGCTGCGTCCGCTCGAAGGGCTCCGGATGGCCCTCGCCCAGGACCTCTCGCTGCTCCGCCGCGGCTGCGCGCTGCGCACCGTCTACCAGTCGGTCACCCTCGCCGACCCCGCCGTGCGGAGCCAGGTGGCCCTGCGCACCGGACAGGGCGCCCAGGTCCGGGTCCTCGCCGAACCGTACGAGCGGGTGCTGGTCTTCGACCGGGTGGTGGCCGTCATCCCCGCCGCCGAGGACCGCAACCGGGCCGTCTTCCTCACCGACCCCACCACCGTCGCCTACCTGGTGGCCCAGTTCGAACGCGACTGGGCCCGCGCCGCCCCCGCCGACGGCCACCTCGATCCGCCGCCCGTCACCACCGTCCGGATCGGCCGGCTGCTCGCCCGCGGCCTCACCCAACGGGCCGTCGCCACCCGGCTGGGTGTCAGTGAGCGCACCGTCGCCGCCCACATCGCCCGGCTGCGCGACCGCTACGGCGCCCGCACCCTCTTCCACCTCGGCTGGCAGCTGCGGGGCGAGCACCGTGACTGACCCCGCCGCCACCGCGCTCCGCGCCGCCCACCTGCCGGATCCGCCGGAGGGCCTCGCCCGGGCCCACGACGCGGCGCCGGCCGCGGCGGCGGGCTCGCGGATCCGGGTCCTCGGCGCCGGCTCCGGCCGGACGCCGGTCCTCGACCGCGCCGTCGCCGTGATCCCGGCGACCCCGGACGACGGGGTCGCCGCCATGGTGGCGGATCCGGCGGCGGTCACGTACCTGCTGGGCGTCTTCGAGCGGCGTCGGCGGCAGGCCCAAGTCGTGGACCGGGCCGCGCTGTTCGACGGTGCGAGGGTGCCCGCCGCCCGCGAGGAGGCCGGACGGCCGCGCGCTCGGGGGCTCACGCAGCGGGCGATCGCAGGCCGGACGGGGCTGGGCGGACGCACCGTCGCCGGTCACCTCGCCCGGCTGCGTGAGCCGTACGACGCGGAGGCGCTGTTCCGAGCGGGCCGGCGGCCACGGGGAGCCGGGCCGGGACGTGACGGTCGCTCAGCCGGTGGCGGCGCCGGTCGGCCAGTAGCCGGGGACCGGGGGCTGCTGCCGGGGGACGTTGAACTGCTCGCCGGGGGCGGTCCAGAAGCCCTCGCGCAGGGAGAGCGCCATGCCCGCCCAGTCGAGCGCGGTCTCGACCGTGTGGTTGAGGGCCTCCTGCGACCAGGTGTCGTCGAAGACCAGCGGCAGGACGGGGGCGACCTGCTCGATGGTGGCGATCAGCGGGTTGTGGGTGATGGCCTCGTCGACCAGGAGGACGATCGGCTTGCGCAGCGCCGACGCCCAGCCGAGCTCCAGGCTCACGCCGGCCGAGAGGGGGGCCCCGACGTAGGCGAACACGAGGTCGGCGGACTGGAGGGCGCGGAAGTCGGAGGGGACGCGGGGCTCCGGCGCGCGGCCGGAGATGGTCCAGGCGTCGCTGTGGTGCGCGCTGTACACGGCGGCACCGCTGCGCAGCAGGGTGGTGCGGAGCGTCGTCAGCCGCGTCCGGCTGGCGAGCGTCACCACACTGTCGGCCGGCCCGGTCAGTCGCATCAGCGGGGCGGCCAGGAACACACGTGCACGCCGACCCTCAGGGGCCTGGCTGTCGTGGTG
Organism: Kitasatospora sp. NPDC048298; assembly: GCF_043201465.1. Classification (NCBI taxonomy): domain Bacteria; kingdom Bacillati; phylum Actinomycetota; class Actinomycetes; order Kitasatosporales; family Streptomycetaceae; genus Kitasatospora; species Kitasatospora sp. NPDC048298. The sequence continues at coordinate 40,327 of NZ_JBICYZ010000066.1, read as the reverse complement.
ACGCAGGTAGGGCTCGGTCATGTCGACTCCGGGGAAAGGCCGACCGGGTGGTGATGTGGTGCCGGCGGGCGCTGAGGACAGTGGCTTTTGAGTCTGCGAGCGGAAGAGATCCGGCAGATATTTGACGGTACAGCGGCAAGTTCGCTATCTGTGCTGGACCATTGGGAGCGAACTGATCGTCTATCAGCGCGCGCGGCCGCGTCCAGCGTCCCGCCCTGTCATCTGGATGCCTGGCAGAGAGATGACGCTCCGGCCGGGGGGAGTGGGGATGGCACTCTCGCGGAAGGTGCGGCATCATGTGGACGCCAGTGCTATTGATTCGGTCCTAGGTGTTCGAGAGTTTGGAGGGTGGGTCCGTGTCTCTGCGTCGACTCGTCTGCAAGGCTGCGCTTCCGATCCTCATCGGCATGGCGGTTCTGACCGGAGTCTCCTTCGCGTCCGACAGTGGGCACGCGGCTGTGAGCACCAGTGCGCTGACGGCTGTTGCCGACGACCTGCACTGGGGCTGAAATCCGGCCGTACGGCTCGATCGGGACGGGGCGGGCGTGAAGGCTGAGCCTTTCGCGCCCGGTGGGGCGGGATTCGGCGGCCGCCCTCAGCCCAGTTCCGGTCTCGTCGACCGGCCGAGCGCGTAGCCCAGCTGGAAGAGGGAGTCGACGTGGTACTCCTCCCTCAGTTCCGCGATGTGGCGCGCCAGGGTGCGCTCACTGATGCCCAGCCGTCGTGCGATGACCCGGTGGTTCGTCCCGGCGAGCATCAGGTCGATGATCGTCTGGCGCAGTCTGGAGACCACTTGTTGGGGGACGGAACGGTCCCCGTCGAATTCCAGGGCCCGGTTCCAGCTCCGCTCGAAGACCTCCTCGATGAGGAAGCTGACGATGGCCGGATCGTGGATGAACGCGGCCAGGTCGTCGTCCACCACCGGGATCACGGCCAGCTTGCGGTCCACGATGATCAGCCGGGCGTACGGCTCGTCCAGGGTGCGGAACTGCCACCCTTCCTCGGTCAGCTTCGCGACGTAGTCCCGGGTCGCCTGGTGGTAGCGGGTGCTCGCGTTGTAAATGGTGCGCATCGACGCGCCGTGGCGGAGAATCTCCAGGTCGCGCGCCAGGAAAGACGTCAGCATTTCCGCCGGGCGGGGTCCGCCGGGCTGCATGGACAGGCCTTCCGTGACTCCCGCGGCGGCCGACTGCTGAAGTCTCTGATTTATCCGCGCTTTCCCGTGGATGTATTCGATGGCCCCACCCGTCGTGTCGGGGGCGTGAAATGCCTCGGCGAGTTCACTGAGGTCGCCGGGCAGCGATACCGCTCTGGAGAGCAGATCGAGGGCCTGACGCTGCCAGGTGGAACTCAGACTGTCGGCGAGTTGGGCCGGATCGACCGCGAGCAAAGCGCCCGGTTCGTCGCTGTCGGGTATGAGCAGTCCGAGTTTCAACAATTCATCGAGGGCCGGGACACCGGCGGCCGGACACGCGCTCCGGGAGAGACGACCGTTCTCGTTGACGGCCTGCAGGTAGAGCTTTCGGGCGTCCTCGGACAGGACGCGCGATCCGCCGAATGCAGCCCCCGCGTGCTCTCGCCCACTCATCTCGGCTCCTAGTGTTGACCGGGAAGTAGTCAACGCGACTGTCGTCTTCTGTGGCAAGAATCCTAGGTGGCGCTGACCGGGTGCCTTGCCGCCCGCAGATCGACCGTGCCGGCCCGATAGAGCACTCTCTCACCAACACCGAGCCGCCGGCACCCCCCGAGAGGAGGGACCGGCGGCCGGTGGATGCGTCAGGTCAGCGCTTGGGACGCCAGACGACGAGCGCGCTGGACTGCGGGGTGGGGGGCTGGTACGGGACGAGGTCGCGGCGGTAGGACGCGTGGACGGCGGCCTCGCGCTGCTGGAGGGCGGTGGCGGCGCCTTCCAGCGAGTCGACCAGCTCCGCGACGCGGGACCGGAGGGCGGTGACCTGGTTCTCCAGCTCGATGATCCGCTTGATCCCCGCCAGGTTGATGCCCTCGTCCTGGGAGAGCCGCTGGACCTCGCGCAGCTGCTGGATGTCGCGCGCGGAGTAGCGGCGGCCCCGGCCGGCGGTGCGGTCGGGGCAGACCAGGCCGAGGCGGTCGTACTGGCGCAGGGTCTGCGGGTGCAGACCGGACAGTTCGGCGGCCACGGAGATGACGTACACCGGGGTGTCCTCGGTGAGCACGTACGTCGGCGGGGCCGCGGCGGCCCGGCGGGTGCGGCGGGCGCCGGCGCCGGGCAGGCCCTCGCCGAGGCCGGGGCCGATCGGGGTGTCGGGGTCGATCGGGTTCATCGGGGACATCTGGTCGTCACGCTCCCTTCGCCGCCCTGAACAGGTCGGCTCGCGGATCGTCGGAGGCGGTGGCCTCGCGGTACTGCTCCAGGGCGCTCAGCGCGTCGCCGGTGACGTGCTGCGGCACCACGACCTCGACGGTGACGAGGAGGTCGCCGCGGGTGCCGTCCTTGCGGGTGGCGCCCTTGCCGCGGGCGCGCATGGTGAGGCCGTTGGCGCTGCCCGGGGGCAGCTTGAGCTTCACGGCCGGGCCGTTCAGCGTGGGCACCTCGATGGTGGCGCCGAGCGCCGCCTCGGGGAAGGCGACCGGGACGGTGACGGTGAGGTTGTCGCCCTTGCGGCCGAACACCGGGTGCGGGTCGACGTGCACGGTGACGTAGAGGTCGCCGGGCTGCCCGCCGCGCTCGCCCTGGGCGCCCTTGCCCTTGAGCCGGATGCGCTGGTCGGCCTGGACGCCGGCCGGGATCCGGACCTGCATGGTGCGGGCCGAGCTGGCGCGGCCGCTGCCGTGGCAGTCGGGGCACGGGTCGTCGACGATCATGCCCCGGCCGCGGCAGTCCTTGCACGGCTCGGAGAGCGCGAAGGCGCCCTGGCCGCGGCTGACGGTGCCCGCGCCGACGCAGGTCGGACAGACCCGCGGGGTGGTGCCGGCCTTGGCCCCGGTGCCGTTGCAGCCGCGGCAGGGGGCCTGGCTGGTCATCCGCAGCGGGACGGTCGCGCCGTCCACCGCCTCCTCGAAGGAGAGCGTCACCTCGGTCTCGACGTCGGCGCCGCGCCGGGGCTGGGCCTGGCGGGTGCCGCCGCGGTTGAAGAGGCCGCCGAAGACGTCCCCGAGGCCGCCGCCACCGCCACCGCCGGCGCCCTGGCTGCCGCTGAAGAGGTCGCCGAAGTCGAAGCTGTAGCTGCCCGTGCCGCCGGGGCCGCCGGCCCGGAAGCCGCCGTTGGCGAAGAGGCTGCGGGCCTCGTCGTACTCCTTGCGGCGCTTCTCGTCGGAGAGGACGTCGTACGCCTCGGAGATGTCCTTGAACCGCTCCTCGGACTTGGCGTCACCCTTGTTGGCGTCGGGGTGGAACTCGCGCGCGAGCTTGCGGTAGGTCTTCTTGATCTCGGTGGCGGTGGCGTCCTTGGGCACGCCGAGGACCTTGTAGTAGTCCTTCTCGACAAAGTCCTTGCCACTCATGCGTCCACCTCGCTGTGCTCGGCAGCCGCTGAGCGGTTCACGCGCCTCTCGATTGTTCGCTCGCTGCGCTCGCTCACGGCTCCCGCCACCTCCCGAGTTCCATCGTCACAGAGCTGTCAACAGCCGCTGGGTGTACGACCGTTGACAGAGCGCTGCGGAGCCGGCCGCCGTACTGGCCGGCGTACGACTCCGCAGCGCACTGGTTGTCAGCTGTCACAGGTTGTCAGCTGTCCGAGCCACCGTCGGACTTGTCCTTGTCGGTGGACTTCGCCTCGGCGCCCGGGGACGCCTGGCTGCCGGGCTGGGGCTCGGCGACGGCCACCATCGCCGGGCGGATGATCCGCTCGCCGATGCGGTAGCCGGGCTGGAGGACCTGCACGCAGGTGTCCTCGGTGACGTCCGAGGAGTAGCTGTGCATCAGTGCCTCGTGCATGGTCGGGTCGAAGGGCTCGCCCTCCTTGCCGAACTGCTGCAGGCCCAGCTTGGCGACGACCGTCTCCAGCGACTCGGCGACGGACTTGAAGCCGCCCGTGACCTCGCCGTGCTCGCGGGCGCGGCCGATGTCGTCCAGGACCGGGATCAGCGACTCCAGGATGTTGGAGACGGCGATCTCGCGGACGGTCAGCCGGTCGCGCTCGACCCGCTTGCGGTAGTTCTGGTACTCGGCCTGGAGGCGCTGGAGGTCGCCGGTGCGCTCGGCGAGCTCCCGCTTGGCGGTGGCGAGCTCCTCCGAACCGGAGTCCCCGGAGCCGGCCGCGGCGGCCTCCTCGGCAGCCTTGATCACGGCCTCTTCGGCGGCGGAGTCGTCGCCGGGCTTGCCGCCCTGCGGCTTGTCCGTCATGCCGCACCGCCCTTGGGCTTCTCGTCGTCCACGATCTCGGCGTCGACGACGTCGTCGTCCTTGGCCTGGGCGGAGTCACCGGAGGCGGCGGCACCGGCGGTGGCGTCGGCGTTGGCGTACAGCGCCTGGCCGAGCTTCTGCGCGGTGGTGGAGACCTTCTCCGAGGCCTCGCGGATCTTCGCGATGTCCTCGCCCTTCAGGGCCTCCTTGAGCTCGCCGATGGCGGTCTCGACCTCGGTCTTGACGTCGCCCGGCAGCTTGTCGGCGTTGTCGGCGATGAACTTCTCGGTCGAGTAGACGAGCTGCTCGGCGGAGTTGCGCGTCTCGACGGCCTCGCGGCGCTTGTGGTCGTCCTCGGCGTACTGCTCGGCCTCGCGGCGCATGCGGTCGACCTCGTCCTTCGGCAGCGAGGAGCCGCCGGTGACGGTCATCTTCTGCTCCTTGCCGGTGCCGAGGTCCTTGGCACCGACGTGCATGATGCCGTTGGCGTCGATGTCGAAGGTGACCTCGATCTGCGGCAGGCCGCGCGGCGCCGGCGGCAGGCCGGTCAGCTCGAACATGCCGAGCTTCTTGTTGTACGCGGCGATCTCGCGCTCGCCCTGGTAGACCTGGATCTGCACGGACGGCTGGTTGTCCTCGGCCGTGGTGAAGATCTCGGAGCGCTTGGTCGGGATCGTGGTGTTGCGCTCGATCAGCTTGGTCATGATGCCGCCCTTGGTCTCGATGCCGAGGGACAGCGGGGTGACGTCGAGCAGCAGGACGTCCTTGACCTCGCCCTTCAGGACACCGGCCTGGAGCGCGGCGCCGATGGCGACGACCTCGTCCGGGTTGACGCCCTTGTTGGCGTCCTGGCCGCCGGTCAGCTCCTTGACGAGCTCGGCGACGGCCGGCATGCGGGTCGAGCCACCGACCAGGACGACGTGGTCGATCTCGGAGAGCGAGATGCCGGCGTCCTTGATCACGTTGTGGAACGGGACCTTGCAGCGCTCCAGCAGGTCCGTGGTCAGCTGCTGGAACTGGGCGCGGGTGAGCTTCTCGTCCAGGTGCAGCGGGCCCTCGGCGGAGGCCGTGATGTACGGCAGGTTGATCGAGGTCTCGGAGGACGAGGACAGCTCGATCTTCGCCTTCTCGGCGGCCTCGCGCAGACGCTGGAGGGCCATCTTGTCCTTGGACAGGTCGACGCCGTGGCCGGCCTGGAAGACCTTGACCAGGTGGTCGACGACGCGCTGGTCCCAGTCGTCACCACCGAGGTGGTTGTCACCGTTGGTGGCCTTCACCTCGACGACCCCGTCGCCGATCTCCAGCAGGGAGACGTCGAAGGTGCCACCGCCGAGGTCGAAGACCAGGATGGTCTGGTCGTCCTTGTCGAGGCCGTACGCGAGGGCGGCCGCGGTCGGCTCGTTGACGATGCGCAGGACGTTCAGGCCCGCGATCTCGCCGGCCTCCTTGGTGGCCTGGCGCTCGGAGTCGTTGAAGTACGCCGGGACGGTGATGACGGCGTCGGTGACGGTCTCGCCCAGGTACGCCTCGGCGTCGCGCTTCAGCTTCTGCAGCACGAAGGCCGAGATCTGCTGGGGGTTGAAGTCCTTGCCGTCGATGTTGATCTTCCACCCGGTGCCCATGTGGCGCTTCACCGAGCGGATGGTGCGGTCGACGTTGGTGACCGCCTGGCGCTTGGCCACCTCGCCGACCAGAACCTCGCCGTTCTTGGCGAAGGCGACGACGGACGGCGTGGTCCGCGCACCCTCGGCGTTCGTGATGACGGTGGGCTCGCCACCCTCCAGAACGCTGACGACCGAGTTCGTCGTACCGAGGTCGATGCCGACCGCGCGTGCCATCGTAGATACCTCCACGGAAGAGTTGAGCTTTACGGGCTCAAGGATGCACGACCCGATGGGCGGCGTCAACAGGTATGAGTGCGAGCCGCTCAAGTTTGCTGAGCCGAAGGTTCGGTCGAGGGCTCGGAGGTGGGCCCCGAGTCCCTCGGGAGCCCCCGCCACGCCGTGGCGGGGGGTGCGCCCACGTGACTGTCGCCATAGCTTGGGAATCTTCTGGAGAACTGTTGCCCACCGGTAATGTCCGGGCCGTCGGCCCGGCAAGTTACCGACCAGTACACTCAGTTCCAAAGACCCTGAGAACCGCAGAGCCTGCTCAACCGCAAAGCCGCAGGAGACGGAGAGCCGATGCAGCTAGCAGCGATCGTCATCTCGCTGGTCACATTCGTGATCGGCACCGCGCTCGCCGCCCGTGCGGCGCTGTACATCTACAAGGTGGTCCGCACCGGTGCGGACGACTCCACCCGCTTCGGGCAGCCCGCCCAGCGGGTGAAGACCGTCGCGACCGAGTTCGTCGGCCACACCAGGATGAACCGCTGGGGGGTCGTCGGCGTCGCCCACTGGTTCGTCGCGGTCGGCTTCTTCAGCCTGGTGCTCACCCTGGTCAACGCCTTCGGCCAGCTCTTCGACGCCGACTTCGCGCTGCCGGTCATCGGCCGCTGGATGATCTGGCAGCTCTTCGTCGAGCTGATCGGCACCCTGACCACGCTGGGCATCCTGGTCCTGATCGTGATCCGGCTGATGAGCCTGCCGTCCAGGTCCGGCCGCAAGTCCCGGTTCGCCGGCTCGATCGCCTGGCAGGCCTTCTACGTCGAGTACACGATCCTCGGCATCGGCATCTGCATCCTGATGCTGCGCGGCCTGGAAGGCGCCCTGGAGAACGTCGACTCGTACGGGCCGGAGCACCTGGTCTCGTACCCGCTGGTCTCCGCGTTCAGCGGCGTGGCGCACGGCACGCTGGAGAACCTGATCTACCTGTTCGCGATGCTGAAGATCTCCATCTCGTTCGCGTGGGCGATCACCATCGGCCTCAACCCCTCGATGGGCGTGGCCTGGCACCGCTTCCTCGGCTTCTTCAACATCTACTTCAAGCGCGAGGAGGACGGCGGCACCGCGCTCGGCGCCCTCCGTCCGATGACCAGCAACGGTCAGCCGATCGACTTCGAGGACCCGGCCGACGACGCCGTCTTCGGCGTCTCCCAGGTCGAGCACTTCTCCTGGAAGGGCATCCTCGACTTCTCCACCTGCACCGAGTGCGGCCGCTGCCAGTCGCAGTGCCCGGCCTGGAACACCGGCAAGCCGCTCTCGCCGAAGCTGCTGATCATGAGCCTGCGCGAGCACGCCTACGGCAAGGCGCCGTACCTGCTGGCCGGCGGCGGCAAGGACATGGAGGGGGAGGAGAAGGCCACCTCCGAGCAGCTCAAGGACGTCCCGGCGGCCGCCCTGGCCGAGGCCGAGCGCCCGCTGATCGGTACCGCCGAGGAGAACGGCGTCATCGACCCGGACGTGCTGTGGTCCTGCACCACCTGCGGCGCCTGCGTCGAGCAGTGCCCGGTCGACATCGAGCACATCGACCACATCGTCGACATGCGCCGCTACCAGGTGATGATCGAGTCCTCGTTCCCGACCGAGGCCGGGACGATGCTCAAGAACCTGGAGAACAAGGGCAACCCGTGGGGCATGGCCACCAAGGCCCGCCTGGACTGGGTCAAGGAGCTCAAGAAGGAGACCGGCATCGAGGTGCCGGTGATCGGCGAGGACATCGACCCCGCCGAGGTCGAGTACCTCTACTGGGTCGGCTGCGCCGGCGCCCTGGAGGACCGCGCCAAGAAGACCACCAAGGCCTTCGCCGAGCTGCTGCACACCGCGGGCGTGAAGTTCGCGATCCTCGGCAAGGAGGAGTCCTGCACCGGTGACTCCGCCCGCCGCCTGGGCAACGAGTTCCTGTTCCAGATGCTCGGCGCGCAGAACGTGGAGACGCTGAACGCGGCCCTGGAGGACGCCCCGGTCAAGCGGATCGTGGCCACCTGCCCGCACTGCTTCAACACCATCGCCAACGAGTACCCGCAGCTGGGCGGCCACTTCGAGGTCATCCACCACACCCAGCTGCTGCAGCACCTGATCGACGAGGGCAAGCTCGTCCCGGTCAACCCGGTCGAGGGCCTGATCACCTACCACGACCCCTGCTACCTGGGCCGCCACAACAAGGTCTACAGCCCGCCGCGCGAGATCATGGACAAGGTCCCCGGTCTGCGCCAGCAGGAGATGCACCGGCACAAGGAGCGCGGCTTCTGCTGCGGCGCCGGCGGTGCCCGGATGTGGATGGAGGAGCGCATCGGCAAGCGGATCAACACCGAGCGCGTGGACGAGGCGCTGTCGCTCAACCCGGACATCGTCTCCACCGCCTGCCCGTTCTGCCTGGTGATGCTCTCCGACTCGGTCAACGGCAAGAAGAACGAGGGCGCGGCCAAGGAGCACCTGAAGGTGGTCGACGTGGCCCAGCTGCTGCTCGACTCGGTGAAGGCCCAACCGCCGGCCGGGAGCGAGGAGCAGCCCGCGACGGTGGACGCGTAACAGCCGCCGCAGAGCCCGCTGTTCGACAGTTCTGCTACAACTGCCCGGCCCGGTGGACGCCGTGAACGCGCCCGCCGGGCCGGGCTTTCGGTTGGCGCGGACGGCCCGCGCGGGTACGGCGGGCGTACGGCGGGTGACGGCAATCGCACAGGCGCCGGACGGGCATTCGGTCGGAAGCAAATACAGTAGGCCCGGACCGGCTTCGCGCCGGTCCACCCGTTCCGGACGGAAGCCCCGGACGGGTGGCGACCCGCGCCGGCCGGACGGCCGGGTCCAGACCGACGACGAGGTGTCGGCCCACCGGGCCGGGCCGCAGAGACCACAAGGGGAACAGCGCAGACCATGACCGAGGCGATCATGCTGGTCGGTGGTAAGGGCACGCGACTGCGTCCGCTGACCACCCACACCCCCAAGCCGATGCTGCCGGTGGCAGGCGTCCCGTTCATCGCGCACCAGTTGGCCCGCGCGGCCGCCGCCGGCGTCACCCGCGTCGTGCTGGCCACCTCGTACCTGGCCGAGGTGTTCGAGGACCACTTCCAGGACGGCACCCCGTACGGCATCGAGCTGGTCTACCTGACCGAGCGCGAGCCGCTGGGCACCGGCGGCGCCATCCGCAACGCCGCCTCCGGCCTGACCTGCGGCCCGGACGAGCCGGTCCTGGTCTTCAACGGCGACATCCTCTCCGGCGTCGACATCGCCGCCCTGCGCGACGGCCACGTGGCCGCCGGGGCCGACGTCACCCTGCACCTGACCCGGGTCGAGGACCCGCGCGCCTTCGGCCTCGTCCCGACCGACGAGGACGGGCGGGTGCTGGAGTTCCTGGAGAAGCCGGAGACCCCGGAGCAGATCGTCACCGACCAGATCAACGCCGGCTGCTACGTCTTCACCCGGTCCGTGATCGACCGCATCCCGGCCGGCCGCGAGGTGTCCGTCGAGCGCGAGACCTTCCCCGAGCTGCTGGCCACCGGCGCGCTGCTGCGCGGCGTCGTCGACACCTCGTACTGGCTGGACCTGGGCACCCCGGCGGCCTTCGTCCGCGGCTCGGCCGACCTGGTGCTCGGCAAGGTCGACTCCCCGGCCGTCCCCGGCCCGACCGGCGACGCCCTGCTGCTGCCCGGCGCCACCGTCCACCCGGGCGCGGTGCTCAGCGGCGGCACCGTGGTCGCCGAGGACGCGGTGGTCGAGGCCGGCGCGATCGTCGAGGGCAGCGTGATCCTGCCGGGCGCGATCATCGGCCCGGACACCCTGGTCAAGGACTCGATCGTGGGCGCCTTCGCCACCGTCGGCGACCGCTCGGCGCTGGACGGCGCGGTGATCGGCGACGGCGCGATCGTGGAGTCGGACAACGAGCTGCCGAACGGCATCCGGATCGCCTGCGGCACCCTGCTGCCGGTCGGCGCCGTCCGCACCTCGGCCGGCCCGGGCGGCTGCCCGGCCGGCACCAGCGCGGCCGCGGCGGTGCACGGGCCGTCGGTCGGCGCGCAGCGGTAACGCCCGCGGGGGCCGGGGCGTCCGCGGGGGTTTTCGGTCCCGTTCGTCTCAGCCTCGCTGCAAACCGGCCCCGGGTTCGTCCGGGGCCGACGCGGGCCGGGCCGGGCGGGTACCTTCGGACCGTGGCTGGTAATCGATACGACAGCGGTCAGGGCGCGAACCGTCCGCACGGCGGATGGTCTGCCCCTCCGCCGCCGCCCGGGGGGCACGGGGCGACGGACGGGCCGGAGTACTTCACGGCCCCGCACCCGGCGGCGCCCGGTGGGTCCGGTGGTCCCGGCGGCACGCCCGACGGGCCCGCCGGTGGGCCGGGGCGCCCGGCGGGGGACGGGTACGACCCGTACGCGGCGGACCGGCCCGGGAACACCAGGGCCTTCCCGGCCGGCGACCCGTACGCGGGCGGCGGCCCGTACCCGCAGCAGCCGCCCTACCAGGGGCACCCGGGCCAGGAGCACGGCTACTACGACGACGGTCACGGGCAGCAGCCGCCGTACGGGCCCGCGCAGGGCTACGGCCCCGACGGGGGTTACGGGCCGGACCAGGGTTACGGCCCGGACGGGGGCTACGGCCAGCAGCCGTACGGCCAGGACAACGTCGCCGTCTACCGGGCCGGCGGCCAGTCCGCCCCGCACGTCGCCGGGCCCCGGCCGCACTGGCGCGAGCTGTTCACCGGCCTGTTCCGCAGCCCGACCGCGATCTTCGACCGCACCCGCGACCACCAGGTCTGGCTGCCCGCCCTCACCGTCTCGCTGCTGTACGGCGCGCTCGCGGTGCTCGGCATAGGGCTGACCCACGACGACATCGTCAACTCGACCTTCACCGTGGCGCTGACCGGCATCCTCGCCGCCGCCGTCTGCTTCACCGTGGCCGGGGCGCTCTTCGGCGGGGTCACCTACGCGCTGGCCCGCCAGCTGGGCGGCGACGGCCCGTGGAAGGCGACCGTCGGCCTGGCCGCGCTGATCGGCTGGCTCACCGACGCGCCCCGGCTGCTGCTCGACCTGGTGCTGCCCTCCGGCAGCGTCGTCGTCCAGGTCGTCGGCTGGGCCACCTGGGCACTCTGCGCCTACCTGCTGACCAGCATGGTCCGGCGGCTGCACGACCTGCCCTGGGGCAAGGCCGCGGCCGCCTCGGCGGTGCAGCTGGTCGCGCTGCTGGTGCTGATCAAGCTGCCGACGCTGGGCTGAGGCCCTCCACGGACGAAGAGGCATCGACGGACGAGGGGCCTCCACGGACGAGGGGCAGAATGGGGGCGGGCCGCGGCCGAGCGCCGGGCCCGCCCCACCCTCGTCGTCCTACCTCACCGGAGCCAGGCCATGACCCTCCCCACCACCCACGTCAGCTTCCCGGCCGGGGCGGTGACCGGCGAGTCCCCGGTGCTCGCGGTGCACCCGCTGGCCGACGGGCGGTACGCCGTCGTCACCGAGGCGACCCCGTTCCACCCGCTCGACCACACCTGGCCCGACCAGCCGGCCGACCACGGCACCCTGACCGTGGACGGCACCGAACTGGCCGTGGTCGACTGCCTGACCGGCGCCGTCGGCCCGGAGGGCGGGGAGCTGCTGGCCGGCGCCGACATCCCGGTCCGGCGCGGCGACGAGGAGTGGTCCTGGCTGGTTCTCCACGTCCTGGACACCGACCCCGGCGACATCGTCGGCCGCACCGCCGCGCTCGCCGTCGACGCCGAGCGCCGGGGCGCCCTCAGCGCCTCGCACAGCGGCTGCCACCTGCTCGCCCTCGCCCTGAACGCCGCGCTCGCCCCGCGCTGGCGCAAGGACCCGGGCCGCTCGGACGCCTTCGGCCACCCGGACTTCGACAGCCTCGCCATGGCGAGCTCGGTGATGGACACCGCGGCCAGCACCGACACCTACCGGCTCGGCAAGTCGCTGAAGAAGAAGGGCTTCACGGCGGACGCCACCGAGGAGTTCCCGGCCCTCGCCGACGCCCTGCCGGCCCTCACCGAGGCCGTCAACGCCCGGCTCGCCGCCTGGGTCGCCGCCGACGCCCCGGTCCGCATCGAGGTGCCCGGCCCCGAGCTCACCGCCCGCCGCCAGTGGCACTGCGAGCTGCCCGAGGGCGGCGCGCAGATCTTCTGCGGCGGCACCCACCTGCACCACCTCGGCGAGCTGGCCGAGCTGCGCACCGAGCTGCGGCTGTCCGAGGACGGCACCGAGCTGGTCGCCGTCACCAGCCCCAAGCGGGCCTGAGAACGCCGCGGGCGGCCACCCCTCGTCCGTCCTCGGATGGGGGTGGCCGCCCGTCGTGCGTGCGCTCCGTCGGCCCTGCGGGTCTCGCCGGCCCTGCGGGCCCTGCGGTCAGACCTTCGTCTGGTGGAAGTTCAGGTACGAGCGGGACGGCGTCGGGCCGCGCTGGCCCTGGTAGCGCGAGCCGTAGCGCTCGGAGCCGTACGGGTGCTCCGAGGGCGAGGAGAGCCGGAACAGGCACAGCTGCCCGATCTTCATCCCGGGGTACAGCTTGATCGGCAGCGTCGCGACGTTCGACAGCTCCAGGGTCACGTGGCCGCTGAAGCCGGGGTCGATGAAGCCGGCCGTGGAGTGGGTGAGCAGGCCCAGCCGGCCCAGGCTCGACTTGCCCTCCAGCCGGGACGCGACGTCGTCCGGCAGCGTGATGACCTCGTACGTCGAGGCCAGCACGAACTCGCCGGGATGCAGGATGAACGCCTCGTCGCCCTCCGGCTCGACCAGCCGGGTCAGGTCCGGCTGCTCCTCCGAGGGGTCGATGTGCGGGTACTTGTGGTTCTCGAACACGCGGAAGAAGCGGTCGAGGCGCACGTCGATACTCGACGGCTGGATCATCGCCGGGTCGAAGGGGTCGACGACGACCCGGCCCAGGTCGATTTCGGTCCGGATGTCCTTGTCAGAGAGCAGCACGCTTCGAGGTTACGTGCAAGAAAGGGCCCCGGACGAATCCGCCCGGGGCCCGTTCCGTCCTTCCGCGACCGTCAGGCCAGGAACTCGGCGGCCTCCAACCGCATCGCCCGCGCCAGTTGCGGCTCCGACAGATCCCGCACGTCGGCCAGCACCGAACTCCGCATCCGTCCGCACTGCGGACAGCGGATCAACCGCCCGGGGCCGAGCCGACCCGGACCGAGGTTCTGCATCGGGAACGTGGTGGTGCTGAACAGGTGCCCCTCGGCACAACGAACGACGGCGCGCTGCTCCATCGATCCCCTTCCCATCCCTAACCCAGTACTCACCCGTACTCACCGCCCCGGCGGCCGAGCCCCGGGACAGCGTCACATTAGGGGATGTTCCGGACATTCCTCACCATGGCTCGCCGCCTCGGCCCCCACCCACCGGAGCACTCGCACGCGGCCCAAACAGTACGCCCCCGACACCCGCCCCACCCCGCTCCGCCACGTCCCCCGACCCCCTGTGCAACCACCGTCGCAGATGGGGTACAGTGACACTGGATCGAGCGGTCTCTGACGGCTCATCAGGCGGGCGTAGTTTAATGGTAGAACATGAGCTTCCCAAGCTTAGAGCGCGAGTTCGATTCTCGTCGCCCGCTCCATAGGGAAAACCCCAGGTCAACGGCCTGGGGTTTTCGCATTGTCTAGACCAATCTGACCCCGCCCTGCCAGATCCGCGCCAGAAGGTCGGATCGGTGCGGTGCGTGGGCGGCGAGTGCCGGTTCGCTGGCCGGGCCTCCGGGGGCGTGAGTGGCGATTGGCGACGCCAAGGGCTCCGGCGGGGTGGGCTGTGACCTCGGGCGGAGAGCCGGTGGCCCTGAGGGTGCTGGTGACGGTCGTGGTGACTCGGTTGGCGGCTCGATATCGCCGAGGGTGCTCGGCGGCTGCAGTGGCCGAGTGTTCTGATCGGCGCTCCCCGGTTCGGGGTCGGGACGCCGGGCGAAGTGCTCCGGTTTGCGTCAGGCGAGCCGGGGTCGGAGCGATGTCCCTCGAAGCTTCCAGTCGTTTCGGATCTCGTTGGTCCGTCCTGTCCTAGAACTGCGGCCTTGCGAAAGCCGCTGGAAATCACGCTTTGGCGGGGCCTGTAGCTTCCGCGGACAGAAGCCTGGCAGGGAAAACTCATCCGCAGTCGCCCTTATTTCGATCTCTACTCCGCCGCAGCTTGAGATTTTCCAGCTGCGGTGGAGTCGTTTAGGTGGTTCCGCAACCGCAGTTGACTATCTGGCGAGCCGTCAGCTAGCGTCCTGCGACACGACGAGACGTCAGAGGGGCGCTCGTGTAGGGGAGGGAACCCATGTCCATCACCACGTTCACGAAGCCGGTTACCACCGGCTTCCCCATCCAGCTCTCGGTCGTCCGCGAGGGCGTCATGGTGAACGCCGTCATCGACGGCGAGAACCTGCTCTACCTCGTCAATGACCCGGCGAAGGTGGAGGAGGACGCCAAGCGTGCTGTGAAGGCCGGCTATGAGATCGACCCTTACGCCCGCTTGCGCGCCGAGGTGCAGCGGCCCATAGGCACGGCAGGCAGCAAGAAGGCCAAGAACGTCGGCGAGTACGCGGACTACATTGCAGCCGGCTTGCGGGGGGACTTCGACAGTGCGTGGTCGGTGCCGCAGATCACCCTCTGGTCCCCGCGCCCGCTGAGCCGGGACGAGAGCGGTATGTGGCACCTGCCGATCCGTGACGGCCTCATCGCCCTCGACGCCGAGACCCAGGTCACGGCGCTGCACCGGATCAAGAAGAACCCGGCGGCGTACGACCTGGAGGACTTCGACTTCGGTGAACTGAAGCTCTCCATTGAGATCTTCCACGGCATCAGCGTCATGGCCGCCCGGCAGATCTTCCACGACCGAAACCTCAAGGGTGTCCCGGTCGACAAGTCCCTGGCCATGTCCATGGACGGCCGAGACTTCGGCACCACGGTGACGCGCAAGCTGATGGAGTCGTTGACCGTGCCGTTCGGTGAGGACACGGCTCCGCTGGCCAGCCTGATCCTCACCGGCAAGCGCCAGGTGTCGGACAAGGCCGCGGAGTGGATGACGATGTCTGTCCTGAGGACGCTCATTTCCACGGCCATGCTCGGCAAGGCCGGTATCCATGCCGCCTCGACCGGCATCGAGTACGAGGACATCCCCACCGACAGCAACAACAGCCGCCCCGACCAGGCCGTCGTCCAGCGCGAGCTCATGGAGACGGTCGGCGACTTCCTGCAGCAGAACGCTGAGCTGTTCCACGCCAAGACCGCCATCACCGCGCCCGCCGTCGTGGCCGGCCTCGGCGCGACCATGAACCGCACCATGTCCTGGTCCACCGACCCGATGCCCGAGGGGATCACCCTGGATGCCCTCCTGGAGAACGTCCAGTGGGAGCGCGAGGCGAAGTACTGGAGCGGCATCGCCGCCAAGCTGACGCACACGGGCAAGGTCAGCTGGGCCGGTGGTGCCCGCGACTCCGGCCACAAGGTCTACGACGCGCTGAACAACCCGGACAGCGACACCGGCATGCAGATCCGCGGTCGTTTCTAGATTGCAGGTAGCGGCGGCTCCTCCCCAATCACAGTGGGGGAGGGGCCGCTTGGCCTTCTCGCAGCTTCCATGCGGCTCGTCGGCGGGTGCGAGTGTCGACGAACAGCAGGCCGTCCGCCCCCGGCTGGGCCTACCAGCGCAGGTGCCGCTCGAATTCCACGATGAGCTCAGACGGGATGCGTACCGCGCGGTTTGCCGGCCTCGTACTTTCGGTCGCCCACGGCACGCTCGCCCGTGCAGAGTTCGGGTGCCGCGCGGCGGATTCAGACGGCCCCCTTCTCCAGGTCGATGTCGCGGTGCCGGAGTTCGGCCTGCTCCTCAGGGGGAAGGGTCATGAATGCGGCGATGAACACCAGCAGCTGTCACCGCGGGCTCATCAACTTGGCGAGCTGGAAGACCTGTTCGATGGTCGTGCGGGGCGCTCGGCAGCCTTCTCCTTGCCGCCGACCATGGCGATCAGCGGCCTGCGGCCTTGTAGTTCTGCCACCCTGCCACCGGTGTGAACTCTGACAGTCGGGTGGATCCGGCTCGTTGCCGTAACCCCAGGCCGTGACCATGCGTAGGCATCGCTATTGCGGGTCTTTAGGCTGATGACCGTGTAAGCGGAAGACGATTTCATCCGGGTGACGGGCGACTCGGATCCACCGCCAGGCGGTGTCGTATGACATGCCGCGGCGCTTCTGGACGTACCACAGCAGGGCCAGCAGGCTCGTCTTCGGGTCGAGGAGGAAGCGATAGGCAGTTGTCCTCATTCAGGCTCGCCCGTGAGATTGGCCAGGTGTTTGGCCACTTCCTCGTTGCCATAGGCCCTGACCGAGTCGGCCAGAATGGTGAGCAGCTCCTTGCGCCCTTCGTTCGAGAGACCACTCACAAAGTCATGCAGTAGCTGTGCGGCCGTCACCCAACGCTGTCCCGGTTGCCACTGCTGGACCTCACGAACTAGCTCGGTGACATCGGTGCCAACTGGAGGTGCGCCAAGTCGCTGCCAGTTGTCGGTTGACCGCTCCAGCAGCGAGTACAGCCGTGCGGAGGCCGGATTCGCGAGGATCTCGCGGCGTAGGAACTCTTCACGTGCCCGGACCTGGCGGCGGGCAAGGTCGTCGAGTTCGTATTCCCGCTGAAGTCGCTCTGCATGACGTTCATGGTCTTGGCGTAATCGCGCTACTTCCCGCTGATGTGCATGACGCAGCTGCTCCGCTTGGAGCGCGGAGTCGTATGTTTCCTCGTCCACCGTGAGCCGGATTCGCACATGCACTACCTCAACCCCGTCACTGCCCAGCGGGAGCTGGGCATCGAGGGTGGCAGTGATGTCCTGTTCGGCTGCCGCCTGGCGCAGTACGTCACAGGTGGCAGCCGCCTCGTCAATGAGTGGTCGAACGAGGCGGGCTGCAGTATGCGGGCCGACTGCCGGCAAGGCATCTGGCAGTCGACGCCACGTCACTTGGATCTTGCTGCTGAAGCGCAACGATGGATCAATGCTGATCAGGCGATCGGAGAAGACATACGTCCACTGCATGGCGGGCGCGGCACCATCCGTCAGCCTGCGGCCGCGTCTGGTCGGCCAGAGGCGTCTCACGTGGCGTTGGCTCCCGTGCTGCGTGGCAAGGCTGGTTCGTCCTGGACGACCTCCTGGCTGTTGCGGGCCAGCGCTTCGCGGTCCGCACCACCTTGGCCAGGCTGCCGCTTTCGCGCCAGGAGGTCAGAGTCGAGCAGCACCGATAGTTCGCGGCGCAGCTCTTCACGATCCTGCGAGAAACTGCGGCCCTGCCCCTGCACCCAGCCATGTGCACAGCCGCGAAGCGTCTCACGCAGATTCGGCCCTTCGAGTCCCCGCACGGCGACAGCCTGTCGCAGGGTCTCCAGAACCACAGACTTCAGCTGCGGGCGGTGCAACGCGGCATCCAGCCACAGGAAGACGGCTGCGTCCACCTCTCGCTCTCCCAGAGGCCCAGGCCCCTGGCTGAGAAGAGCGCGCCAGCACGTCACCAGGGCTGCCACGGACGGCTGGAAGCTGTCCTCAGCTTCGGCCTCTTCGAGGCCCGTGTCATCGAAGAGAAGCGGCAGCCCGCTTTTGGGGTGGGCGGAAGCTGCGAGTGCTGCGAAGGTGCGGCGTCCGACCGTGTCGCGGGTCTTCTGGTCACCACACCACTCAGCGACATACTCGAACAGAGTCCGTCGAACGGATGGGTCACTCCACAGGACCTGCACTGCGTCGCGGAGTGCCTTCGCGACATCTGGATTGCCCGATCCTGCGGTGTGCCGCAGCCGCCGCAACGCCTTCCCGGTGTGGTTACGACCGAACTCCCCAGTACAGACAGCGAGTACTGCGAGCTGAATTGAGACCTCGCCTTTCCGGCCGGCCCAGCCTAGAAGCATGGTGTGGATGTAGCGCGCGCTGACGTCCTGGACGGCCGCACGGTCGAGAAGTGCGATCGCGATTGGCCAGAGTTCCTTGTCGATGCCATGTTCATGCCATGCCTTGACGATTTCCTCCAGCGGCTCCTGGCGTCGGTGGCGCACCGCCCAGCGCACTGCGAATTCGCCGATTCGTACCGCAAGGGCACGCCGATCGTCCCGGTTGGCGCTCTCCAGCGCCTCTTTGGCCTTGGCTTCGTCTAGGGGCGCCCGCGCGAGCCAGCGCAGGAACTTCGTGCGGGCAAGCGGACGGTCGTTCCAGAAGTACTCCAGAGCGGCGTCATCCCAGTGGGGTTGGTCGAATTTCAATGTGCCATCGCTGTTGCGCCGGGCGTTGACCGCCCGGGTCATGGCGATTACGCCGGGCGCCTGTTGGCCGGAGATAGGGACTGCTTCACCGCCGAGCTCCTCAGTCAGGTCAGCAGCCTTGGCGTACACGTGTCCGACAGAGTCGCCTCGTAGTACGGAGGCAGTCAGAAGGAAGTTGCGATGGAACTCGGTGCGACTTTCATCTACGTGCCACTTGTAGAGATCCTCTTCCCAGTTACTACGAGCTGCCACGACGTTGGCGACCTGCTGCTCGAAGGACGTAGGCGGTCCCTCTTGTGTCCGGTGCTTCCGGCTCTCCAGGGTGCTTTCCGCCGCCGCGCCCTCTTGCAGTGCCCTGCGATGCTCTTCCAGGATGAGATCGACGAAGCTCAGGACGTCAGTAGGGCTCTGACTACTCAGAAGCTCCAGGATCTGGGAGTTTGTTACCCAGCTGTCCACAGGGAAGCCGGGCTCCTGAGCGCGCAGCCAGCGGGCTGCAATGTCCGTGGGTCGTGCCACCCCCAGGTCGGGGGCTACGCCGGGCGGGGCCCCTTGGCTCAGCCGCCGCCACTGCTCGGGTGTGGTGAGCACGATAAGCCGGCTGTCCCGCTTCTCGAGCACGTGCTGGGCCCGAACCAGACTCGCGCCAAACGTTTCATGAACCTGAAATTCATCTTCATCTGCTGGTAGTTCAAGCACGTAGCCACAGCGCTGTTCGCGAGGAAGCCGCTTGACGGGGAAGTGCTGCGAGCCACCGAACGGAATGGGCCGCACTTCATCGATGAACTTCGCATGAAGAAGCCTGGCATACAGTGCATACGCGGTGATGGACCGTCCGGTGCCCGGCGGACGGGCGAGAACGAGTACGGCACCTGGAGCTCGCAGGGATTCCAATGCTTCGTTGAAAGGCGAGAGGGGTGATTGCTGCTGAGAGTCTCGCTCGCTGGTGTTATAGGTAAGTTCGTGTGAGCCATCTCGGGTGCGGTCAAGGCTGACGGCGCGTGGTTCGGCGTATACCTCGTAAATGACGTTCAGGTACTCCGATGAAACGGGTGCGTCATAGTCCAGTGATTGCTCGAAGACATACTTCGTCCCGATCATTTCGCCGAGGTTGAGCCACGCGCCTTGCAGCAGTGCGGCCTGGCGAACGGCCTCTACGACGGAAGGCTGGGGCGCTTGGTGTTCCTTACCCGAGTCAGGCGCCCGTCGCGATGACGGTGACGCCTCCGGAGAGGCGGAACTCGTTGCCCCAGTTGCCTGTGGTCCGGAGTCTGACTCTGATGCTCCAACGGTCGGGGAAGTCGATCCTTCGGCCTCGCCGATGGCACCTGATCGAGGGTCTCGCACGGACCCTTCCAGTGCCGCCTGCCCCGGTGACGGAGCGGAGTTCCACTGGGGAGGTGTCGCTGGCCGCGCGTCATCCACCGCGGCCGACATCGAGCCCTGCACGGACTCTCTCGTGGACCCCGGCGATCCGAATGGGGACGCCTGTTCAGGTGCACTACCTGGCGATCCCGCCGCGGCACCAGCCGGATCCGGCTGACTCTCTTCGTCCTGCCCGAAGGTCCCGTGCCTGGCTCGCTGAGGCCGGAGAAAGCGTTCGAACAGCGACTGGTGGTCCTGCTCCTCGCTGCCGCCAGTCGTTGGAGGAGTCTGCTCCTGCTCACCGTCCAACGTGTGGCCGTCGTCAGAGCTCATTGTGCCGCTATCCATCAGCCGATCGGTCCTTCGATCTCCACCCCGACCTGCTCGCCTGTTGCTTCGATAGTCCTCGCCGTCTGGATCACCTGGACCCGAGCGGTCTCGCTGACGCCGTGGGCTCGTACCCCAACCTGCCGATTGATGACCGAGTCAGCGCGCTGGCGGACCTCAACGCCGGGGCGTGGGGGCTGTTTCTCACTCCCAAAGGCGAACTTCTGCCCGTAGATCGCCTCAAGATCAGCCCTGAGATGGCTGAGGAGTTCGCGCAGCCTCTCGTCATCGCCTTGCAAGAGTTCCGGGCGGGCGAGGTACACACCGAGTGCACCTTGGGCCTGCATGATCCGCTCGATACGCGTCTCTGTGAGCTCAGCCAGGCGTGGCTGGAGCGGTTCGGCGTGACCTGTCTGCCGCTCTGGTGCCAGTGGAGCCCGCCCGGCGCGACGGTCGAGCGCTGCGGCTGCGCGATCGAATAGGAATTTGACTGCTTCTTGTAGCACCGTTCCAGTCAGTACCGGAAAAGACAGCGGATCCATGCTTCCCCCTCGCTCATTTCCATGTTGCACTGCCTCCCCCGCTGCATCTCCTCCTGAAACATGCAATGGCAAGATGTACAAAAATGGCGTGACTCGGCGCATGATAATGATCATTATATTGACAGCGTGGATCAACTCAGAAGCTGAACGACCATATTCGAACTGGAATTTGTAATCTCGACAGTTCGTTCGCATTGCTGATCATTCTGACCAGGGCGGCGCTCATCGGGGCCCTGGCCAAACGTCCTGAAGATGGTCATTTGCTGCGTGACTGTCGCCCCATCCTCGGTGAGCGCGGGCCGAGCGCATCTGTGCGTCGCCTACGGCCGAAATGGCCTGCGCTTTCGACCCAGTCGACGGTGTATTGCTGGGCTGGCACGACGATCTGCGGCGGTGGCTCATCGGAGGCGTATGGGTGGCCGGATTTCTCGGCCCCGGCTGGCGCGGGCAGCTGCCCGCGCCACTCAAGCTGGTCCCGATGATTCCTCGGCCGTGTGGCCGTCGCCTGGGCTTCGAGACCAGGTGGCGTGGTTGGGGGCCTCTGGGAGTGCGCTTGCAGGCGGTGGCATCGATGGCAAGTGGGGCGGCATGCCGCGCTTGGGCCTCGGGTCGTGCCAGATCCGTGCCAGAACGGGCGGTGAACGATGGGCTGCGGCGGTAAGTGACGGGCGCCCGAGGGTGCGGCAGACGCGGCATCGCAGCAGGTCAGGGCTACTTTTTGGCTCGAACGCCCAAAGATTCCCAAGCTTAGAGCGCGAGTTCGATTCTCGTCGCCCGCTCCACTACCGAAAGCCGCAGGTCACATGACCTGCGGCTTTTGCGTTGTCCGGACCGGGACGGGCCGGCCTGGGCGGGGGTCAGTGGGGGCGGACCCAGGTGGGGGTCCAGGTGTCCGGGGTGGTGGGGGCCGTGGCGAGGTGGGCGCGGAGGGTGGGGAGGGCGGGGTGGGGGTTGTCGCGGTGCCAGAGGAGTGAGTGGGGGTAGACGGGGGTCGGGTCGGTCACCGGGATGCGGCGCAGGCCGTGGCCGGCGGGCCAGACGAGGCGGGTGCGCTCGCTCATGAAGGTGGCCAGGGCCGGGGTGTCGGCGACGGTGTCGAGGAGGGCGTCGGAGCCGAAGTTGGGGCCGGTGGACTCGATGGTGAGGCCGAACTCGGCGACGAGGTCGTCGTAGTAGGCGCCCCACTCGCTGCCGGGGACGATGCCGGGCATCCAGATGCGGTGGCCGACCAGGTCGGCGACGGTCACCGACCTGGCGTCCGCCAGGGCGTGGGCGGGGCCGGTGAGGAGCTGGAGGGGTTCGTCGAGGACCCGGACGGACTCGATGTCCTCGGGGAGCGGCCGGCCGGGCATGGCGACGGCGCGGAAGGACGCGTCGATGGTGCCGGAGCGGATGGCGGCGACGGCGGTCTCGATGTCGAGCAGCATCAGCACGTCGAGGTCGATCCCGGGGTGGGCGCGGTGGAAGTCGCGCATCAGGCCCGAGGCCGCGCCGCGCGAGTTGATCACGTCGACGCGCAGCGGGCGGTGGCCGGCGCGCACGGACGCGACCGCGCGTTCGGCGGCGCGCAGCAGCTCGCGGGCGTGGGGCAGGAAGGCCTGGCCGTCGATGGTGAGTTCGGCGCCGCGCGGGGTGCGGGTGAACAGTCGGACGCCGAGGTCGCGCTCCAGCGCGGCGACGCGCTTGGAGACGGCCTGCTGGGTGACGGCCAGGTCGACGGCGGCCTTCTGGAACTGGCCGGCTTCGGCGATGGCGGCGAAGGTGCGCACTGCTTCGAGGTCCACGCCGACCCACCCTAGGGAACAACCACTGGTTGTGCAGAAGGGGTGAGGCGGTTGTTTGACCCCTTGTCCCGGCGTCGGATTGGCTCTCCCCGGTCAACCGCGGTTTGTGCGGTCGGGTGTCGAGTCGAGGGGAGCGCACCGCGGATGAGGGGCGGGAGACGGTTGGGCCGGCCGTTCGGCCGGCTGTGGGCGGCGTACGCGGTGAGCGCGTACGGGTCCGGGCTGGGGTTCGGGGCGCTGCCGCTGATCGCGGTCCTGGTGCTGCACGCCGGTCCGGCCGAGGTGTCCGTGCTGTCGGCGGTGGGGCCCGCGGTGGGCGCGCTGGTCGCGGTGCCGCTCGCGCCGTGGGTGGAGTTCCGGCGCAAGCGCCCGGTCATGATCGCGATGGACCTGGTCCGGTTCGCGGCCATGGCGACGATCCCGGTCGCCTACGCCTTCGGCCTGCTCGGCTTCGTCCAGCTGCTCGTGGTGTCGGTGGTGGTCGCCGCGGCCAGGATCGCGTTCGGCGCGGCCAGTGGCGCGTACCTCAAGGCCGTCGTCCGGCCGGACGACCTGCTGGTGGCCAACGCCCGCTTGGAGTCCACGAACTGGAGCTCCATCGCGGTCGGGCCGCCGCTGGGCGGGGCGGCGGTCGGCCGGTTCGGGCCGGTCACCACGGTGGTGGCCGACGCGCTCAGCTACCTGCTCTCCGCGCTGTGGATCACCGCGATCCGTGGCCGGGAGGAGGTGCCGCGGCGGGCCGGCGGGAGTTCGGCCCGAGCCGGAACGGTGCTCGACGGCTGGCGACACATCACGGGCGACCCCGGGCTGCGGGCGCTCTACCTCAACAACCTGCTCGTCGCCGGTCTGATCATGGCCACCGAGCCGGTGCTCGCCGTGCTCCTGCTGCGCCAACTCCACTTCGCCCCATGGCAGTACGGCCTCGCCTTCGCGGCGCCCTGTCTCGGCGGGCTGATCGGCTCCCGGCTGGCCCGGCGGGTGGTGGAGCGGTACGGCCGGGACCGGGTGCTCCGGACCGTCGGCACCCTGCGCGCCGTCTGGCTGATCGGCCTGGTCTTCGTCCGGCCCGGCGTGGTCGGCCTCGTCACCGTGATGGCCGTCGAGCTGGCGATCATCGTCAACATGAGCCTGTTCAATCCGGTGCTCGCCACCTACCGGCTCGAACGCACGCCCGAGCACCTCCTCGCCCGCACCCTGTCCGCCTGGTCGATCGGGCAGCAGGCGTCCATCGCCGTCTGCACCGCGCTCGGCGGGCTGCTCGCCGACGCCACCGGCCCGCGCACGGCCCTCACGGTCGCGGGACTGCTCATCCTGGCCACCCCGTTCCTGCTGCCCCGGGCCGACCGGACGCGGTCGGAAGCCGTGCCGGACACCCCGACGGCACGGAGGTCACCCGTCTGAGCGTCGACCGGCCGCGCTGCCGGAGGGACGGTACGGCGGCAGCCGCGGGTCGGTGGACCCGCGGCTGCCGCGGGCTCGGGGCGCAGGAATGCCCGAGCGGGGATCAGTGGCGGGCGGCGAGGTCCTCCAGTGTGGCGACCAGGGCGGCCGGGGCGGGCAGGGCGGTGTTGGCGGACTGCAGGCGCTGGGCGGCGTCGCGGAGCGCGGGGTCGGTGAGGACGCGTTCGAGCAGCGGGGTGTCGACGGCGTCGGAGGCGGAGCTCAGCGCGGCGCCGGTGGCGGTGAGGGCCTCGGCGTTGAGGAAGTGGTCCGCGCCCTGCGGGAGCAGCAGCTGGGGCAGGCCGGCCTGGACGGCGGTCAGCATGGTGCCCGAGCCGCCGTGGTGGATCAGCGCGTCGGCCTGGCTGAGCAGCTCGTTGAGCGGGACCCAGGGCAGGCCGCGGACGTTGTCGGGCAGGGTGCCGAGCGGGGCGAGGTCGGCGCCGCCGACCGCGAGCAGGAAGTCGGCGTCGACCTCGGCCGCCGCCTCGACCATGCGGACCACCGCGCGGACGCCGTCGAGCTCGGAGAGCACGGTGCCCAGGGTGACGACCGCCCGCGGGCGGTCGGGCTTGCGGAGGAACTCGGCGGGGACGATGCCGCCGCCGTTGTACGGGACGTAGCGCATCACGAGGCCGTCCGGGTCGCCGCCGAGCGGGCCGACGTTGAGCGTCGCGGCGATCGACGGGCCGGCCAGGCCCCACTCCTCGTACAGGTCGGGCACGTGCGAGGCCACCAGTTCGGCCATGGAACGGCCGGGACTGGCACCGAAGTTGTGCACGACCGACGGGATCCTGAGCCGGGTGGCGACCAGCGGGGCGGCGGAGTGGAAGGCATCGTGGACGAGCAGGTCGGCGCCCCAGTCGGTGGCGGCCGCCAGCAGGCCGTCGACGTCGGGGCGGGAGGCGTACGCGAACATCGCGGCCGCCATGTCGAAGATCTCTTCCTGGGTCTTGTCCTGGTTGACGTACTGGACCCGGCCGCCGAGGCGCTCCTCGACGATCTCCCGCAGGGTCCGGCCGTCGCCGATCTCCACGACGGGGAAGCCCGCGGGCCGGATCATGTCGAGCGGCTGTGCGCCGGCGAACAGCACCTCGTGCCCGGCGGCGCGCAGCGCCTGGGCGGTGGGCACCATCGGGTAGAGGTGGCCGGCCGCGGCGGGGCCGGTGAAGAGTATGCGCATGGTCTTCTCCTTGCGAATGTTCCGACAAGGCAGTCTCACCTTTGAAGTTGACGTTCAGTCAATTTGATATGAATCACCATGCGCGGTAATCGGCCGTTCTGGGACGGGGCTTGCCTCTCGGGTGGCGGTGTGCTCCTCGCGCCGGTCGCCCGGTGCGGGCGTGCGGGCCGGATCGCTCGGGCGGCCGGATCGTTTAGGCGGCGGCGAGGAACTCCCGGACGGCGCCGGTGAACGCCCCGGTCTCCTCGGCGAGCACGATGTGGCCGGTGTCGAACTCGGCGTAGGCGCTGCCGGGCAGGGTGGCGTGCAGCCGGCGGGCGTTCTCCACCGGGACGGTGGCGTCCTGGGTGCAGCCGATCACCAGGGCGGGGGCCTGGACGCGCGGGAGCAGCGGGCCGAGGTCGAGGGCCAGGTTGAGGGCGATGTGCCGCAGGGTGCCCGGAGTCGGCCGCAGGTAGGCGGTGTTGGCCTGGACGGCGGCGCGCCCGATCCGGTCGAGGAAGCCGCGACTGAAGGCGGTGAGCGTGGCGTAGCCGCCGAACGCGGTGGGGTGGTCGGCGAGCGAGAGCCAGGTGGCCATGGAGAGCCGCAGGTACTCGTCCTGCTCCGCGCTGATCCAGCCGGCCGCGGCGACCAGGCGGCGGACCCGCCCGGGGTGCAGGGCGGCGGTCGCGGTGGCGACGACGGCGCCGAGCGAGAAGCCGAGGACGTCGGCGGGGCCGCGGCCGGCGTCCTCGATCACGGCGGCGACCTGGGCGGCCAGGGTCTCCAGGGTGAGCGGGGCGCCGTCGTCCTCGGCGGCCTCGCTGCCGGAGAGGTCGGGCAGCAGCACGGTGTAGCGGTCGGTGAAGGCGTCCAGCAGGCCGTCCCACATGGCGGAGCCGGGGCCGGTGCCGTGCACCAGGACGAGGGTGTCGGGGCCGTCGCCGACGACGCGGTAGGGGATGCGGGCGGTGTCGACGGTGATGACGGGCATGGCGGGTCCTCTCGATGGTGGGTCAGAAGGCTTGCCGGGGCGGCCGGTCGGCGGTTCGGGCCGCCCGGCCGGTGCATAAGTAAACTACACAGTGCAGAGCAGTGATTCAACTGCACCGTGCAGTGCACTATGAACGTGTGGGAACGGTGAGGGACGGGACCGGGAGGGGAACTGCCCGTACCCGTCCGCCGTCCAAGCAGTGACGGAATGCCTGCCCGGGTTGAACACCGGGAGGAGTACGGAGGGCCCTGTGCAGTCAGGTGGTGCCGAACTGAACCTCGGACGCCCGGGCGGCGGCCCCGGAGGGGCGCGGATCGCGCCGGTTCGCCGACCGGGGTCGAACCCCGGGGTGACGGCCGATCAACTCGACGCCGCCGAACGCTGCGAGACGCTGCTCCAGGACACCCTGGACGCCGTCCGTCCGGCGCCGGTCTGGCAGGGGGCGCCCGCGCGGGCGGGAGCGCGGCTGCCGCTGCCGGGGCGCGAGTCGGAACTGCTCTGGTACGTCACCCGCGGCCGGGACCTCCTCACCGTCGTCTCGCTGCCCCGTCGGGCGGCGCTGGCGGACGTGGTGGAGCGGCACTGGCGCCGGCGCGGCTGGACGATCATCTCGCTGAACGCCGACCGGGACCGCCCGGGTGTCGCCGCGACCACCCCGGACGGCTACCGGCTGGCGCTGCGCTTCGGGGAGTCGGGCGAGGCCGGGCTGACCGCGAGTTCGCCCGGCGTGGCCCGCTCGGAGCGCGGCCCGGTGCTGTCCGGCGGCGTCGACCGCTGCGCGCCGCCGCTGCCGTACGTCCGCTGTCCGCACTGGAGCGCACTGGGCTAGTCGCCCCGGCTGTTCCGGCGGTTCCGCCCTGGCTGTTCCGGGTGTTCCGGCTGCTCAGGGCCGCTCTCCGGGCGGCGGGCCGGAGTCCGGCCAGAGGGCCGTGGGCGCCGACCGGGGGAGGCGTGGGGGGGGGGGGGGGGCCCGCCGGGCGCCCCCCCCCCCCCCCGCGGCGGCGGGGGGGGGGCGGCCCCCCCCCCCCCCCCCCCCCCCCCCCCCCCCGCCTCGCCGCGCGGCTTCGGCGCTGCCGCTCCCCCCGACACCCCGGCAAACCCGCCGATCCCCCCTGGCCACACCCTCCGGCGAGAGTGGTCCGCACAGGCCCCGGCGAGCCCCCACCCCGGGGACGTCGTGATCTCAAGCTAACAAACCGCGTGGTTGGTTTGTCAATAGTGAAATCCATGAAACATCCACATTGTGACGAAGTGCTCCGCAGTGGCCGGATAGGCCTCGTACCAGGGATTTGTGGCCGTTCCAGGGTGTCCGCCCGCACTCGACCGCCCGTGCCGGGCGGGGGCGGGCGGAGACGGGCACCGGCTGGAATCCGACATTCCGAGCATCATGGCAGCACGCAGTGACACCGGACGAGCGCCCAGCGCAGCCGGGGGAGCAGCGGAGCGGGCGGGCTCAGCGGAGCAGCCGGCGCTCCTTCGCCACCGCCACCGCGCCCGCCCGGGTGTCCACGCCCAACTTGTCGTAGATCCGGCCGAGGTGAGTCTTCACGGTGGCCTCGCTGATGAACAGCGCCCGGGCGATCTCCCGGTTGCCCAGCCCCTGAGCCAGCTGTTCGAGGATGTCCTGCTCGCGCTCGGTCAGCTGCGGCGAGGGCGACCGCATCTGCGCCATCACCCGCGAGGCGACCGGCGGGGAGAGCACCGTCCGGCCCTGTGCGGCCGCGTGCACGGCGGCGAAGAGCTCCTCCGGGCGCTCGGCCTTCAGCAGGTAGCCGGTGGCACCGGCGGCGATGGCCCGGGTGATGTCGGCGTCGGTGTCGTAGGTGGTGAGCACCAGGACGTGCGGCCCGCCCGGGGCGGCGGTGATCCGTCGGGTGGCCTCCACCCCGTCGATGCCGTCGCCGAGTTGGAGGTCCATCAGCACGACCTGGGGCGCCAGCCGGGCGGCCAGCGCGACGGCCTCCTCGCCGGTGCTCGCCTCGCCGACCACCTCGATGTCGCCGGCGCTCGCCAGCAGTGCCAACAGGCCGGCCCGCACCACGGCGTGGTCGTCGCAGACCAGCAGCCGGACGGGAGCCGTCCGGGCGGGAGTCGTGCGGGCGGGACTCGTGCTCATGGCTGCTCCAGGGTCATCGCTGTTCCGGACCGGTCGGTGCTCCGGGCTCATCGCTGCTCCGGGCTCATGCCGCTCCGGGCTCACCGCTGCTCCAGGGGCACCGCGGCGGAGACGACGGTGCCCTCACCGGGCGTGCTCTCCACGGTCAGCCTGCCACCCAGCTGCCGCAGCCGGGCACGCATGGCCGGCAGGCCGTACCCGCGCCGGCTCCCGCTCTCGCCCCCGCCCCCGGTCTCGCCCCCGGCCTCGCCCCCGGTGCCGACCGCGTCCGGGTCGAAGCCCCGCCCGTCGTCGGCGACGTCCAGTACGGCCTGGTCGCCGAGGAAGGACAGCGTGATCGCGGCGGCCGACGCCCCGGCGTGCTCGCGGACGTTGGCCAGCGCGCCCTGGGCGATCCGCAGCAGCGCGGACTGTGCGGCGGTGGGCAGCGGCACCGGCGTGCCGTCCAGGTGGAAGCGGACCGGCAGCCCGCTCTCGGCGGACTCCCGTTCGGCCAGCGCCCGCAGTGCCCGGTCGAGGGTGCGGCCGTCGGACAGCTCCATCGGGGCGAGGTCGTGGACGAAGCGGCGGGCCTCGGCCAGGTTCCGGGCGGCCACCTCGGCGGCGGTGCGGACGTGGGTGTGGGCGGTCGCCGGGTGGGTGTCCCAGGTGCGCTCGGCGGCCTGGAGCAGCATCTGCTGGCTGGACAGGCCCTGCGCCAGGGTGTCGTGGATCTCCATCGCCAGTCGCGCGCGCTCGGCCAGGGTGCCCTCCCGCCGCTCGGTGGCGGCGAGTTCGCGCCGGGTGCGGACCAGGTCGGCGATCAGCGCGCGCTGCCGGGCGGCCTGCCGGGCCATGAAGAGGAAGACGCCGGTGGCGAGCGCGGCCACTGCGGGCGGCAGCAGGACGAGTGTGGCGTCGACGCCGCCGGGCAGCCGGATCTCGGCGATCACCACCAGCAGGGTCAGCGCGCCGACCAGCGGGATGGCCGCCTTCGCGGGCAGCGCCCGCAACGCGGTGTAGATCAGCGGGACGGCGCACCAGGCGAAGCTCGGCGCGAGCAGCACCAGCACCACCCAGAGCGCCACCACCAGGGCCAGCGGCCACCGGCGGCGCCGGCCCGGGGCGGGCGGCCGGTGGTGGTCGAGCCAGGACCCGGCCGGCTGGGCGACCGCGAGGGCCGCGCTCAGCCCGATCACCCAGGGCGCCTGGGCGTTGCCGGAGTGGTGGCTGAGGTAGCGGTTGAGCGAGGCGGCGAGCAGCAGCAGGAAGGCGGAGTCCAGCAGCAGCGCGAGCCGGCCCGCGTCCGGATCTCCGGCGTCGGGCCCGAGGGCGCCGCGACGGCCGGCACCGGTACGGTCCGCAGCGCGGCGGCCGGCGGTCGGGCGGGGCTGCTGCACGGGTGGCTCCTGGCTGAACGGGTGGTGCGTGCGCGGCCGGTGGGGTCCGCACCGACCGAGGGGCGGCCGTGCCGGCCGGCGCCGACCGTACCGCTCGGTGCAGGCCCGGACCGGCCCGTCCGGATCCGCACCGACCTGCGTCGATCCCTCGATGGTGACCCGTCCGGCCCGGGCCCGCATCAGCCGATCGGTTGACGCCGCCGTCCACCATCATGCCCGGACGCCCGCGCCGGACCGTCGATGTGGCGGCCCCTGCCCCGGCCGGAGGATCGAAGCACGCCGCCGGACGATCCCCCCGACGGTCCGGCGGCCCCCGAACCCCCACCCGACCCCGCAGATCCGCTGAGGAGCTGGACCATGAAGAAGACCTCCGTGCGTACCCGGGTGCTGACCGGCACCGTCGTCGCCGCCGCGGTCGCCGCCGCCACCGTCGGCGCCGTCTCGGCCAGCGCCGAGTCCACCGACACCCCGACCGTCCCGGCCGCGGCGAAGGCCGACACCCAGAACAAGAACCTGGCCCCGAGCAGCGGTCTGACCATCGACGCCGCCACCCGCGCCGCCCAGGCCGCCCTGGACGCGGCCACCAAGGCCGGCCAGCACGTGTCGGTCGCGGTCGTCGACCGTGACGGTGTCACCCGGGTGCTGCTGAAGGGCGACGGCGCCGGCCCGCAGGCCCCGGTCTCGGCCGAGCGCAAGGCCTTCACCGCGGTGTCCTGGAACGCCCCGACCTCGGAGCTGGCCAAGCGCCTGGCCCAGGCCCCGAACCTGAAGGACATCCCGGGCACCCTGTTCCTGGCCGGCGGTGCCCCGATCCAGTCGAAGGGCGCTCCGATCGCGGCCGTCGGTGTCGCGGGCGCGCCCAGCGGGGACCTGGACGAGCAGTTCGCGCAGGCGGGCGTCGCCGAGCTGGCGAAGTGACGCGAGCCCGGCCGGCGGCCCGCCCCGCGCGGGGGCAGGGGCCGCCCGGCCGGGCCAGGGCCTCGTTCGGGTGAACACAGGGAGGGCCGCCGCAGAACACGGGATGACCCTTCGAAAAGCCGGTGCCACTGTCAGTGGCGCGTGGCAGGCTTCCCGGTATGACGGCGTGGACCCTCAACGACATCGAACGTGCGATCCGCTCCTCCTGGGGTGTCGACACCTGTGCGCCCGAGGATCTGGCCCACTGGCGTCCCGACAATCCCGCCCGCGGCCAGTGCGGGGTGACGGCGATGGTGGTGCACGACCTGCTCGGCGGCGACCTCATGATGGGCGAGGTGTACGTCGACGGGGTGCGGACGGATCTCCACTGGTGGAACCGTTTCGCCACCGGCTTCGAGATCGACCTCACCCGCGAGCAGTTCGGGCCGGACGAGCTGGTCGGCCCCGGCCGTCCGGTCGCCCGCCCGGCCCGCCCCGGCCGCCTCCAGGCCCAGTATGAGCTGTTGCGCGGCCGGGTGGTCGCCGAGCTGGAGCGCGGCGCCGCCGCCGACCGCACCCGGGTGCCGACCCGGGCCGCCCGGGCCGCCGCCACCCGGGCCCGCGCCTGCGCCTGAGCCGCACCCCGGCCACGGGTGCGCCGGGCGGTTCGGCAGCCGGTCGTCCGGCCCGCAAGGCCCCCTGACGTACAGTCGGCCGCATACGAGCAGTGGCGACCAGGGGAGCGCGCGGATGAGTGGGCGGACGATCGGCTTCGTCGGGCTGGGCGGGATGGGGCGCGGCATGGCCGGCAGCCTGCTGCGGGCCGGCCACACGGTACGGGTCTGGAACCGCTCGCCCGAGCCGGTGGCCGCGATGGTGGCCGAGGGCGCGCAGGCGGCCGACTCGCTCGCCGAGGTGTTCGCCGCCGACACGGTGGTCTCCATGCTCGCCAACGACGCGGCGGTCGAGCAGCTGCTGCTCGACCCCGCGCTGCTGGCCGGCGCCGAGGCGACCCTGCACGTCAACATGGCCACCGTCTCGCTCGCCCTCGCCGAACGGGCCGAGGCGCTGCACGGCGAGCACGGCATCGGCTACGTCGCCGCCCCGGTGCTCGGCCGGCCGCCGGTCGCGGCGGCCGGGCGGCTGAACATCCTGGCCGCGGGCGCGCCCGACCTGCTGGAGCGGGCCGAGCCGCTGTTCGCCGCGATGGGCGAGCGCACCTGGCACTTCGGGGACAGCCCCCGGCAGGCCAACACGGCCAAGATCAGCACCAACTTCCTGATCGCCTGCGCGATCGAGTCGATGGCCGAGGCGTGCAGCCTGGCCGACGCGAACGGCGTCCGGCCGACCGAGCTGGTCGAGATGCTCGCCGCCACGCTCTTCCCCGGGCCGATCTACGGCGGCTACGGCGCGATGGTGGCCGAACGCCGCTACGAGCCGGCCGGGTTCCGGCTGCCGCTCGGGCTCAAGGACGTCGGCCTCGCGCTGGAGGCGGGCGCCGCGCGCAACGTCCCGCTCCCGTTCGGCAGCATCCTGCGGGACGCCTTCCTGGACGCGCTCGCCCACGGCGACGGGGAGAAGGACTGGGCGGCCGTCGCCGCCGTCGCCCGCCGCCGGGCCGGACTGCCCGCCTGACCGCCGTCCGGTCGCACGCGCCAACCCCGGCGCGCTGCAAGGGGGTTGGCGCGGGCACGGAATAAACGGACCTTTGACGGTCGCTCTCTCCTCCGTCCGTACCGCATTCACGACGGGGGAGTCATGATGGTCGATCAGCCGTCCGGCGCCGAGGCGCCGCGTCGTTTCCTGTTCCTCGACGCCAGCGCGCGCACCGACGGGAACTCCGTCCGGCTGGCCCGGCTGGCCGCCGAGTCGAGCCTGCCGCCCGGCGCCGAGCAGCACTGGCTGCGGCTGGAGGACCACCCGCTGCCGCCCTTCCGGGACCTGCGACACACCGGCGACGGCCGCTACCCCGAGCCGGTCGGCCACGAGCGGGCCCTGCTGGACGCCACGCTCGCGGCCACCGACCTGGTCTTCGTCGCGCCGGTGTACTGGTACTCGCTGCCGACCAGCGCCAAGCTCTACCTCGACCACTGGTCGGCCTGGCTGCGGCTGCCCGGGGTGGACTTCCGCGCCCGGATGGGCGGCCGCACGCTCTGGGGCGTCACCGCACTCGCCGCCACCGAGGAGGACAAGGCCGAACCGCTGGTCGGCACCCTCCGGCTGACCGCCGAGTACATGGCGATGCGCTGGGGCGGAGCGCTGATCGGCAGCGGCAACCGCCCGGGCGAGGTGCTGGACGACGAGCGGGCGGTGATCGCGGCCAAGTCCTTCTTCGCGGGCTGAGTCCGGACTCGGCCCGGGCCGAGCGCCCGGGTCGAGCCCCGGGTCGAGTGCCCGGCCCGAGCCCCGGGCGTACACCGAGGGCCGGGCACGGCCGGACCCGGCCGGACGTCCACGCGCGTTCGCCCCCGCCGGAGGAGGCCCTGCGGTACCGTCCTACGGGCGTGTACCCGTCACCGCGGGGCGACTTCAGGCGAGGTGCAAAAGCCTTACAGGTGGCCATAGTTGGGCGATTCGGGCATCGATTTCCCCGGTCCTGAGCGCAGCGTGCCACCCGGCTTCCGGATCGGTCGGATCGTTCGGTACTCTCCGTCGGACTTTCAGCTTCGCGGGGGGTACTGCGGCGTCTGCGGCCGCCCCCTCGCGCCCGGGCCTCGCCCGGACACTTCCGTGAGGTCTCCTTGTCCATACGTCGCAGTCTTGCCCTTGCCGGAGCCGCCGCGCTCGCGTCCTCGCTCGTGCTGGCGGGCGCCCAGGGCGCCATGGCCGTCGGCACCCCCGGCACCCCGTCCGCCGTCGCCTCCCAGGCCGACAAGGCGTCGCACGCGAGCCTCGACCTCTCGCTGAACAACGTGCCCGGCACCTTCATCGCCGGCGGTGACGCCCGCGAGTTCACCTTCAAGGTCGACAACCGGACGAAGCACGACTTCGTCTTCATCCCGCTGCTCAAGTTCAAGAGCAAGGCGGGCTCGCTCCAGGCGAAGGACCTCAAGGTCCAGTACCGGCTCCCCGGGGGCGAGTGGCAGACCGCCGTGGTCGCCCCCGACAAGAGCGGGGAGAAGAAGAACGACTCCGTCCTGATGATGCTCGGCACCCTCGACGCCGACGGCAACCCGGTCGGCGACGACCTGCTCGGGGTGAACCGCGGCAAGAACGTCCCGATCAAGGTCCGGGCGTCCTTCACCGACGGCTCCCCGCTCGGCCGGGCCGGCGTCGTCCCGGTCGTCTTCGCGGCCCAGCTCGACGACTCCAGCCACCAGCCGGTCGACAACGGCCACCTCAGCTGCGACGGCGGCGTGGGCTTCGTCATCAAGGCGCCGGGCGGCAAGCCGACCCCGACGCCCACCTCGTCGCACACCGGCAAGCCCAGCCCGACGCCGACCCAGACGGGCAAGCCCAGCCCGACCGCGAGCAGCTCCCCGTCGGCCACCGCGACCACCACGCCGACCGAGAAGCCGACCGAGACGCCCACCGGCAAGCCGACCGAGACCCCGACCGAGAAGCCCACCGAGCAGCCGACCACCCCGGCCACCGGTACGCCCTCCGGCTCGGCCACCGCCCCGGCCCCGGCCGAGAGCACCGGCGACACCGCGGGCCCGATCGACTTCCCGGTGGAGCCCCCGGTCATCACCCCGCCGCCGCTGACCCCGGCCGTGGTCGACAAGGCCAAGGCCGCCGCCGACGGCGCCGACAAGGCCCTGGCCCAGACCGGTGGCGGCGACAACACCACGGTCATCGCGGCCACCGGTGGTGCCGTCCTGGTCGCCGGCATCGGCACCCTCGTGGTGCTGCGCCGCCGCAAGTCCGCGCAGCAGGGCTGACCCGAAGCGCCGACCGAAGCGCTGACCGGGGCGCCGCCCCGAGGCGCCGCCCCGAAGTGCTGACCCGGGCGCGCCGCCGAGAGCGCGCAGGCCCGGTCCCGTGCCGCCCGTGCCGCCCGCACCGTCCCGTCGGACGGATCCGCGGGCGGCACGGGCGGTTCTCCTTCGTCACATAGGATGTCCGGCCGGAGGGGGGCGGAACGGCGGGGAGAGGACAGGTGCGGGTAGCACGCACGGCACGGACCACCACCGACTACGAGGCGACCACCGGGCGGATCGCCGGACTGCCGCTCCGCAGGCACCACGTCCTGCTGGCCGCCTGGACGGTGCTCTGGTTCCTCCTGGTCGAGCCCAGCGGCGGCTTCTCGTGGCACTACCTGCGCCAGGGCGAGCAGCTGCTCTTCAGTGACCAGCCCGACGGCGGCCTGTCGCTCTACGCCCACCACCCGGAGCTCCAGATCGGCCCGGTCAGTCTGGCCGCGGCCAGACTCACCGCCCCGTTCGCGCCGCACACCGGCGAGCTGATCGCCGAGGCGGTGAGTGCCGGGCTGGGCCTGGTGATGCTGGTCCTGGTCGGCCGCACCGCCGCCCTGTACTACCTCGGCACCGGGACCAACCACCGGCGTCTCCAGCAGCGGCTGCTGATCGCCGGGCTGGCGTTCATCCCGATGTGGGTCGAGGTCTCGGTCCGCTTCGCGCACCTGGACGACGTCCTGGCGCTGTTCTTCACCACCCTCGCCGCGCACGCCCTGGCCCGCGGCAAGCCCGTCCAGGTCGCGGTCTTCCTGGCGCTGGCGGTCGATTCCAAACCCTGGGCGATCGCCTTCGCCCCACTGATCCTGGCGCTGCCCAGGCCCGCCTGGCTGCGCACCGCGCTCTGGTTCTGCGCCCTGGTGGCGATCGCCTGGCTGCCGTTCTACCTGGGCAACCTGGACACCATGGCGGCCGCCAAGTTCACCATCCCGAACCAGCCCGCCTCCGCGCTGCGCTGGTTCGGAGTCACCGACCCGGCCACCCCCTGGTGGGACCGTCCGACCCAGTTCGCGCTCGGCATCGGGCTCGGCTGCGTCGCCGTCTGGCGCGGCCGCTGGCCCGCCGTGGTGCTGCTGGGCGCGGACGCCCGCATCCTGCTCGACCCGAGCGTCTACACGTACTACACGGCCTCGATCCTGCTCGGCACCCTGCTCTGGGACGCGGTCGGGCAGAAGCGGCTCGTCCCGTGGTGGAGCTGGATAGCGCTGGCCTCGCTGTACGGCGGCACGCTGCTCCTGCCGTCCGACGCGGCCCGCGGCTTCGTCCGGCTCGCCTTCGTGGTGGTCTCCGCCTCGTACGTGCTGCTCTGGCCCACCCAGCGGTCCCGCCGGCAGCGGCCCGGCGCACCGGGCGACGGCGGCGGCCGCAGGGGTGGCCGGCGGCGCGAGCGGGTGCCGGTCGGCGCCGGGGTCCGAGACGGGCGCGCCCGCGCCGGCGCCACGGCTTGACCCTCACGCGACGTGAGAGCCGAGGGTGGTGGTCAGCACCAGGGAGGGACTCCGATGACCAGTGAGGGCTACTCGGTCGGCGCCGTGGCGAAGATCGCCAAGGTGACCGTCCGCACCCTGCACCACTACGACGAGATCGGCCTGCTGTCCCCGGCCGGCCGTACCCGCTCCGGCTACCGCTGGTACGGGGACGCCGACCTCGACCGGCTGCAGCAGATCCTCTTCTACCGAGAACTCGGGTTCCCCCTGGACGAGATCGCGGCGATCCTGGACGACGACTCGGTCAGTCCGACCGAACACCTCCGGCGGCAGCACCGGCTGCTCACCGACCGGATCAGTCACCTCCAGGAGCTCGCCTCAGCCGTCGAACACGCCATGGAGGCACGGAGAATGGGCATTCAGCTGACCCCGGAGGAGAAGTTCGAGATCTTCGGCGAGGGCTACCAGGAGGAGTGGGAGCAGGAGGCCGAGCAGCGCTGGGGCGACACCGAGGCCTGGGCCGAGTCGCAGCGCCGCGCCGGCAGCTACTCCAAGGCCGACTGGGAGCGCATCCAGGCCGAGATGACCGGGCTCAACGACCGCCTGGCCGAGGCGGTCACCGCCGGCGAGCCCGCCGACGGCCCGGTGGCCACGGACCTCGCCGAGGAGCACCGCCAGCACATCTGCCGGAACTTCTACGACTGCACGTTCACCGTCCACCGCGGCCTGGCCGAGCTGTACGTCTCCGACTCGCGCTGGACCGACACCTACGAGAAGCTCGCGCCGGGCCTGGCCCAGTGGCTGCACGACGCCATCCTCGCCAACGCGGACCTGCGCGAGGCCGACCCCGAGGCGAAGCGCGAGGCGTGACAGCGGGCGCGCTCAGGCCACCGCGCGCTCAGGCCACCCCGCGCCCGAAGGAGCGCCGGTAGGAGGTCGGGGAGGTGCGCATCACCCGACCGAAGTGGTGGCGGAAGGTCGCGGCGCTCTCGAAGCCGACCGCCGCGGCGATCTCCTCCACCGTCCCCTCCGGCGACTCCAGCAGCGCCAGACTGGCCGCGATGCGCTGGGTGACGACCCAGCGCATCGGGCTGGTCCCGGTGCGGGCGGTGAAATGCCGCAGGTACGAGCGGTCCGACATCCGGGCGGCGCGGGCCAGTCGGGAGATGGTCAGCGGGGACGACAGGTGGTCCAGCGCCCACTGCATGCTGCGGGCTATGCCGTCCTCCTCGTCCTCGACCGGGCGGACCGCCGCCTCGACGAACTGGGCCTGCCCGCCGTCCCGGTGCGGCGCCACCACGAAGCGCCGGGCCACCGTGTTCGCCACCTTGGCGCCGTGGTCCCGGCGGACCAGGTGCAGGCAGAGGTCGATGCCGGCCGCGCTGCCCGCGCTGGTCAGCACGTCCCCGTTGTCCACGTACAGCACGTCCGGGTTGACCCGTACCGCCGGGTGGCGCTGCCGGAGCAGCTCGGCGTACCGCCAGTGGGTGGTCGCCTCCCGGCCGTCCAGCAGCCCGGCGGCGGCCAGCGCGAAGGCGCCCCCGCAGATCGACACGATCCGGGCGCCACGACCGTGCGCGGTGCGCAGCGCCTCGACCAGGGCGGGGGAGACGCCCCCGGCATCGCGGCCGGGAGGCGCCCCGGCGCCGCCGAACACGTTGGGCACCCCGGGGACGATCACGGTGTCGGCGGCGGCCAGCTCGTCCAGCCCGTACGGGGCGGTCAGCGTGAAGCCGCCCACCGCGTCCAGCGGCGTCCCGGGCCGCTCGGCGCACACCTTCAGTCCGTACCAGGGTGCCGCCAGCAGGCCTGCCAGCTCGGGCCGCGCGAGCCCGAACACCTCGACCACCACGCCGAGTTCGAAGGTCGCCATGCCCGGGAAGGCGTACACCGCGACGTCGTGCACGGGCTCCGGGCGCCGGCCGATGGTGACGGACACCGGCCGCGACGCGGTGGGTGCGGCCGCGGCCGCACCCATGGCCGTACCGGTTCCGGCACCGACCGGGCCGTCGACGTTCTGCTCGGCCATGCGAACCCCCTGCTCACGGGTGGCGGAATGCCGGTGAGTGTAGCCGTCCGGACCCCTTCGGAATTTTCTTCGAACCCACCTGCAACCTCCGCTCCCGTCACACGTCCTTGACTACGGGGGGCGGAGGGAACCCGGCCGAGGGCGGGCTGGGATGATCCCCCCGATCACGATCTTGATCAGGTGACCTGACGGAACGGCGGCCGCCGTCACCGTCCCGGGGGAAAGCGGAAACGCAGATGTCCATGGCCATCGGGCCGACCGCCGTGCAGTCAGGGGGACGCGGCTTCTCCGTCCGAGGAGTGGTCGCCGCGCTGTTCGGTGCGCAGGAGGTCGGCGAGCCGCTCGCCGGCGTCGTCACCGAACAGGACGCGAAGCAGCGCCGTTCCGGCTTCCGCCTGTTGCGCGGCGGCCGCAGGCCCGCCGAGGACCGGCCCACCCTGACCGACCTCTACCACGCCCACCGGCTCGGTCTGGTCCGGATGGCGGTCCTGCTGGTCGACCACCAGGACCTGGCCGAGGACGTCGTCCAGGAGGCCTTCACCCAGCTCTACCAGCGCTACGGCGAGGAGCTGGACGACCTCGACAACGCGCTCGGCTACCTGCGCACCTCGGTGGTCAACGGCGCCCGTTCGATGCTGCGCCGCCGCAAGACCGCCCGCGAGTACGTGCCGCCGCACGTGGCCGACGCCCCGTCCGCCGAGGACCACGCGGTGCTCAACGACGAGCACCGCCGGGTGCTGGTGGCCCTGCAGGAGTTGACTCCCCGCCAGCGCGAGGTGCTGGTGCTGCGCTACTGGTCCGACATGTCGGAAGCGCAGATTGCCGAGACCCTGGGGCTGTCCCGGGGCGCCGTGAAGTCCACCGCCAGCCGCGCTCTGGACGCCTTGGAAAAGCACCTGGAGAAGGTTCGATGACCGACAAGCTCCCCCGCCGCACAGGCGGCGACGGCGACGGGCCGGCCGAGACACCCACGGAACGGCTGCTCCGCGAGGCGTTGACGGCCCGCGCCTCCATGGTCACGGCGACGGGTCTGCGCCCGGCCGCTCCCCCGAAGAGCCGGATCCGCCGACTGCGCCCGGTGTACGCCGTCACCCTGCCGCTCGGCCTGGCCGCCGCCATGGCGGTCGGCGTGCTCACCTTCCACGGCGAGCCGGTCGCCCAGGACCAGGTCCCGCCGCCGGCCGCCACGCTGACCTCCGTGCCGAGCCCGACGCCCGAGCCGACCGGGGCCCCCAGCCCCACGCCCACCCCCACCGACCCGGGCACCCCCGCCGGCGACGCCGAGATCGAGGCGCCGCTCGCCGACGGTGCCTCGTCCACGACCCCCACCGCCCCCAACACCGCGGCCGGTGCGGCGAGTTCGTACACCCTCCGAGGCGTCAAGTTCAAGGTTCCGGGAGGCTGGAAGGTCGTGCCGCGCTCGGCGGAGCGGGTCTGCGTGCTGAGCCCCGGAGCGCCGACCGAGCCGCAGCAGGGCTGGACGCAGGCGGACTGTGAGCCCTACGGCGTCATGGTCGTGGTCTACAACACCTCGGACGAAACCGGAAGCGGTGCCTGGCCGACGATGGACGACCTCGCCGCCCCCGACGGCTGGGGCCACCAGCCGAACTGCCCGGTCTGGGGCCGGCCCTACTTCCCCGACAGCGGCTACTCCTCGATGGGCGCCCCGGTGCGGACCAAGTCCACGGTGGGCGGCAAGTCGATCGACAAGACCCAGTGGAACGTCACCTGCAAGCCCGGGGACAGCTTCACCGCCCAGCTGTGGGGCATGGGTTCGGACCAGGTCTTCGTGGTGGCGAACGGGCTCAAGAGCGACTACCAGGCGGGCCTGACGTCGATCGTCAACAGCCTGGACGTGAGCGGCCACAAGCCGCCGACCGGGGTCGCGCAGAGCGGCAAGGACATCGCCATCACCGTCGACGGCGGCATCGGCGCGGGGCAGAAGGTGTCCAACGGCGGCACCCCGGTGACCTTCTCGGTGACCTACCGGAACACCAGTCAGAAGAGCTTCGCGAAGGTCCAGCCGCTGGTCTACACGAAGGACTACGCCGGGACGCCGCCCAGCGAGGTCGTCATGATGAACCGGGGCAAGCTGGAGCGCCAGGACGGCGGCAGCTGGACGGAGATCCCGCTGTCGATGGGGGGCGGCATGGACTACGCGATGGTGGCCGAGAGCGCCGCGTTCTCGCTCGCTCCGGGTGAGAGCAAGAAGGTGACGTACCGGATGACCCTCGACCCGGTGGACGGGCCCGGGACGATGCCGGTGGCCGTCCAGGTGACGCTGCCGTACTCCGGTACGGCGGGGCTGACCGTCCTGAACGAGCTGACCGTCCCGGTGACGGTCGTGAAGCAGTAGTCCCAAGCGGGCCGTCAGTCCCAAGCGGGCCGTCGAGGCGCCGTGGCCGGGGTTCTCCCCTGGTCACGGCGCCTTTCGGCGTTCCGGGGAGGGTCGCGAAAAATTTCTTCGAACCCGGGTGCAACCCCCCGGCGGGATGGACGTCTATCAGGGTGAGAGGCGGGGAGAGCGAGCCGGTGAAGCCGGGG
>NZ_JBICYZ010000065.1:0-56346 GCF_043201465.1 Kitasatospora sp. NPDC048298 | reverse complement strand
CTCGGCCAGACCGTCGTCATGGTCACCCACGACCCCGTCGCCGCCTCCTACGCCGACCGCGTCGTCTTCCTGGCCGACGGCCGCATCGTCGACGAACTCCACCACCCCACCGCCGACACCGTCCTGGACCGCATGCGCCGCTTCGACGCCAAGGGCCGCACCAGCTGAGCCCTCGGCCCCGAACCGCACCCGTCCCCCGAGTACCCCAGGACTGACACACCCTCATGTTCCGCACCGCACTGCGCAACGTGCTCGCCCACAAGGGCCGACTGCTGATGACGGTACTGGCCGTCATGCTCGGCACCGCCTTCGTGGCCGGCACGCTGGTCTTCTCCGACACCGTCGGCAACGCCCTCAGGACCCAGAACTCCAAGAGCTACACCGACATCGCCGTCACGGTCAGCGACAGCGAGGCCGCCGGCCGCGCCTACGGCGGCCACGACCAGGCCGCCACCACCGGCCCGACCCTCACCGAGGAGACCCGGACGAAGGTCGCCGCGCTGCCGGGCGCCGCCGAGGTCCGCGGTGTGGTCAGCGGCTTCGCCGGCATCGCCGACAAGAAGGGCGCGCTGATCGGCAACGGCTTCTCCACCACCGGCACCAACTACGTGCCGGGCGCCGACGGCACCGACCCGCGCTACCCGCTGGTCGAGGGCCGCGGCCCGAAGGACGCCACCGAGATCGCGCTGGACGCCAGGACCGCCGAGAAGGGCGGCTACAAGGTCGGCGACACCGTCCGGGCGGCGGTCAACGGCCCGGTGATGGAGCTCAAGCTCACCGGCACCGTGCACACCAACGACCCGCGCGTGATGGCCGGCGGCTCGCTGGCCGCCTTCGACACCGCCACCGCCCAGCGGCTCTACCTGACCCCGGGCCGCTTCGCCCAGCTGGACGTCAAGGCCAAGCCGGGCACCGACGACGCCGCGCTGCTCGCCGCCGTCAAGCAGACCGTCCCGCAGGACGGCATGATCGAGGCCAAGACCGGCCGCGAACTCGCCGCCGAGCAGGACCGGATGATCGAGAAGCTCACCCGGGTCCTGAACACCTTCCTGCTGGGCTTCGCGGGCATCGCACTGTTCGTCGGGATCTTCATCATCGCCAACACCTTCTCCATGCTGGTCGCCCAGCGCACCAAGGAGCTGGCCCTGCTGCGCGCCGTCGGCGCCACCCGTCGCCAGATCACCCGCTCGGTGCTGATCGAGGCGCTGCTGGTCGGCCTGACCGCCTCGGTGACCGGTCTGCTGGCCGGCATCGGGATCGCCGTCGGGCTCAAGGCGCTGCTCAACGGCCCGATGGACGCCAACCTGCCGGACGGCCCGCTGATCGTCGCCCCGAGCACGGTGATCACCGCGATCGCGACCGGCGTGCTGGTGACGGTCGTGGCCGCCTGGCTGCCCGCCCGCCGCGCCTCCCGGATCGCGCCGGTCGCGGCGATGAGCGCGGTCGAGCAGCCCGCCACCCAGAAGGGCCTGCGGGTCCGCAACACCATCGGTCTGCTGTTCTCCCTGGCCGGCTTCGCCGCGCTGGCGGCCGGTGTGGGCGGCAAGGAGGTCAAGCTGGTCGGCCTCGGCGCCGGCACGCTGCTGATCGGCGTGTTCGTGCTGACCCCGATGCTGTCCCGGCCGCTGATCGCGCTGTTCGCCCCGCTGCTGCGCGCACTGTACGGCGCGCCGGGCAAGCTGGCCCAGGAGAACGCCGTCCGCAACCCGCGCCGCACCGCCGCGACCGCCTCGGCGCTGACCATCGGCGTCACCCTGATCACCTCGCTGACCGTGATCGGTGCCTCGGTGAACCAGGCCCTGGACAAGGCCACCGCGACCGACCTCAAGTCCGACTACACGGTCGCGATGCAGAACTTCTCGAAGCTCTCCCCCGAGGTCGCCGCCCAGATCGCCAAGGCGCCCGGCGTCAGCGCGATGAGCACCCAGCGCACCGTCCCGCTCAACATCGGGCAGGGGCAGGAGGACAGCGAGTGGGTGACCGCGGTGGACGCCGCGACCATCGACCAGCTGGCCACCATCAAGGTCAGGGAGGGCTCCGCCGACGCCCTCAAGCAGGGCAAGCTGCTGGTGAGTTCGGGCCGTGCCGAGAACGCCGGCTACAAGGTCGGCGACACCCTGGCCGTCACCTACCCGGACGGCGCCAAGGGCTCGCTGACCGTCGGCGGCATCCTGGAGGCCAACACCGCGCTGGCCGGCGTCGTCGCCCCGGAGGCCGTGGTCGGCCCGCACGCGCTGCCCGGCTCCGGTCTGGACAGCGTCCTGGTCAAGGGCGTCGACGGCCCGACCGAGAAGCTGAAGCAGACGCTGCGCGACGCGAGCGGCGGCAACCCGCTGATCGCGGTCAAGGGTCAGAAGGAGATCAAGGCGGAGAGCCGCCAGATGGTCACCGGGATCCTGAACATGATGTACGGGCTGCTCGGCATGTCCGTGGTCATCGCGGTGCTCGGCGTGGTCAA
Source organism: Kitasatospora sp. NPDC048298 (assembly GCF_043201465.1). Classification (NCBI taxonomy): domain Bacteria; kingdom Bacillati; phylum Actinomycetota; class Actinomycetes; order Kitasatosporales; family Streptomycetaceae; genus Kitasatospora; species Kitasatospora sp. NPDC048298. The sequence continues at coordinate 53,888 of NZ_JBICYZ010000065.1, read as the reverse complement.
CACCATGGCGATGTCGGTGTTCGAGCGCCGCCGGGAGATCGGCATGCTGCGGGCGGTCGGCCTGGACCGGCTCGGCATCCGCCGGATGGTCCGGCTGGAGTCGGTGCTGATCGCGCTGTTCGGCGGGCTGGTGGGGGTCGGCCTCGGCGTCCTGGTCGCCTGGGCGGGCGTGCGCACGATGGCGGACAGCCTCAAGGGCATCAGCACCGTGGTCCCGCCGGTGCAGACCGTCGGCTTCCTGCTCGCGGCCGCCGTGATCGGCCTGCTGGCCGCGCTCTGGCCGGCCCACCGGGCGGCGAAGCTGGACATCCTGGACTCGATCAAGAGCCAGTAGCGGTCCGCCGGTAGCAGTCCAGGGCACGAAGCCGGGAGCCCCCGGGGCGGTTGGAGAAACCGCCCCGGGGGCTCCGTCGTGTCGTCAGCCGGAAGGCGTCAGTTGAACAGGACCTTCTCGTTGTTCGGCTGGAGGGTGCCGGTGGTCAGCCCGGCGGCCGAGACCAGCAGTTGGCCGGCCGGCTTGCCGTCGGTGCCGAGCACCTCGGCGGTGACCGGCGTGGTCTCGTCCGGCGCGGTGACCTGGAGGCCGGTGAGCACGTGGCAGCTCGCGTCCGACTTGTCGCAGGCGCTCCACTTGAGGCCCGCGTAGCCGGACTTGTTGGGCTTCAGGGTGACCAGCACCGCCGGCCCGGGGTGCGCGTCACGGTTGGCAGCCAGCGCGTCCGGGCTGTTGTCGGCCTTCAGTCCGCCGAAGCCCGGGTAACCGTACAGGGTGCAGTTGTGGTCGCTCTTGTTCTTGATCGTCAGCATCGCCGAGCCCGCGCCCTTGAGCTGCACGGTGGCGGTGATCTCGTCGCTCTTGCACCGCGAACCGGCCGCCTGACCGGCCATCGGGTCGCCGGGGACGGTGGCCCCGGCGGCGCTCGCCTTCGGGTCTCCCGGCTTGTCGTCCGTGTACTTCACGTCGTCGCACGCGGTCAGCACGACGGTCGCCGCGAGGGCGGCGACACCGACGGCGACTAACCTGGCAGGCCTGCGAACGGTCATGGTCCCCCCAAGGGTGAGTAATGGCATGGTGCTGTCACCCTAAGTACGAAGGCCGTGGCAGAACGGTTCCACTGAGGCTGCAGTTTGTCAGAGCTGACCGTTTTCTTCCGTTTCCTGACTGATTTCGGCCGCTCATGGCGAGAACCGGCCGCGGTCATGCGAAACCGCCCCGCCCGGCGGGTGCCGGGCGGGGCGGTACGGGTGTCGACTCGGGGGTCGAACGGCCGGATCAGGCGGCCGGCTTGGCGGTCACCCGCTGGGCGGGCTTGGCCTTGCCGCCGCCGAAGAGGTTGAAGAACACGGCCAGCGTCGGCAGCAGGTAGAGCAGCCAGACCACCAGCTGGAGCACCGTCGGGTCCGGCTGGAAGTTGAAGACGCCCTTCAGCAGGGTGCCGTACCAGCTGTCCTTGGGGATGGTGCTGGAGATGTCGAAGGCCACGCTCTGCAGACCGGGCAGCCAGCCGGCCTCCTGCAGGTCGTGCACGCCGTAGGCGAGGACGCCGGCCGCGACCACGACCAGCATCGCGCCGGTCCAGGTGAAGAACTTGGCCAGGTTGATCTTCAGCGCGCCGCGGTAGAACAGCCAGCCGAGCACCACCGAGGTGAGCAGGCCGAGCACGGCGCCGAGCAGCGGGTTCCAGCCGTCACCGGTGGCCTGGACGGCCGTCCAGATGAACAGCGACGTCTCCAGACCCTCGCGGCCGACGGCCAGGAAGGCGGTGACCACCAGGGCGGTGGTGCCCATCGCGATCGCCGCGTCCAGCTTGCCGTGCAGCTCGGTCTTCAGGTGCCGGGCGGTGCGCCGCATCCAGAACACCATCCAGGTCACCAGGCCGACCGAGATGACCGACAGCGTGCCGCCGAGCGCCTCCTGGGCCTCGAAGGTGAGCTGCGAGGAGCCGAACTGCAGCAGGGCGCCGAAGGCCATGGAGAGCGCCACGGCCGAGCCGACGCCGATCCACACCGGCGCCAGCTTGTCCTTGCGGCCGGTCTTGACCAGGTAGGCGATCAGGATGCAGACGACCAGGCTGGCTTCGAGGCCTTCGCGCAGGCCGATCAGGTAGTTGCCGAACACGCGGGCTCCTGGGGGGTGTAGAGGTGGTACCGGGGGAAGCGGAGGGCGTCAGCCGAACAGGGCCTGACCCCACCACTCCCCCGGCTTGCGCACGCCCGCCGGGCAGGCGAAGTGGGCGGAGCCGACGTGCTGGATGTACTCGTTGAGCTTGTCGCTCGCCGCGAGCTTCTGCTGGAGCGGGACGAAGGCCTTGCGGGTGTCGCGCTGGTAGGCGAGGAAGAACAGCCCCGCGTCCAGGCGGCCGAGGCCGTCGGTGCCGTCGGTGAAGGAGAAACCGCGGCGCAGGATCATCAGGCCGCTGTTGGCGTCCGGGTGGGCGAGGGCGACGTGCGAGGTCGCGGGCATCGCCGCCAGGTCCGGGGCGTCGTGCTCCTTGCCCTTGCCGTACGGGGCGCCCTCGCCCTTGGTGCGGCCGAAGGTGTCCTCCTGGTCCTTGAGCGAGGCGCGGTCCCAGGTCTCGATGTGCATCCGGATCCGCCGGGCGACCAGGTAGGAGCCGCCGGTCATCCACTCCGGGCCGTCGCCGGGCGCGGCCCAGACGTGGTCGGCGAGCTTCGCGGTGTCGGTGCCCGCGATGTTGTGGGTGCCGTCCTTGAACCCCATCAGGTTGCGCGGGGTCTGCTCGTCCGGGGTGGTCGAGGAGGTCTTGCCGAAACCGAGCTGCGACCAGCGGATGTTGACGGTGCCCATGCCGATCCGGGCCAGGTTGCGGATCGCGTGGACGGCGACCTGCGGGTCGTCGGCGCAGGCCTGGACGCAGATGTCGCCGCCGCTGCGGGTCGGGTCGAGCTTGTCGCCCTTGAAGTTGGGCAGGTCGATCAGGGCCTCGGGGCGCTTGGCCTGGAGGCCGAAGCGGTCCATGCCGTCCTTCTCGAACAGGCTCGGCCCGAAGCCGATGGTCAGGGTGAGCCGGGAGGCCGGCAGGCCGAGGGCCTCACCGGTGTCGTCCGGCGGCGCCTCCGGCGAACCGGGCACCGCGCCGGTGCCGACCTCGCGGCCGCCGGTCATCGCGGCGGCCGCCTTGGTCCACTCCTTGAGCAGCTTGACCAGGGACTCCTTGGTGGCCTTCTCGGAGACGTCGAAGGCGGCGAAGTGCAGCCGGTCCTGGACCGGGGTGGAGATGCCCGACTGGTGCTCGCCGTAGAACGGCACCTCGGCGCCGACCTGGGTGGCGGCGACCGGGACGGCGTCGTCCTGGCGGGTCGCCGCGGCGACCGAGCCGACGGCGGCGGCGCCGAGCGCGACGCCCGCGCCGGCCCAGCCGATGACGGCGCGGCGGCTGACCGCGCTCTTGGTCGCGGTGGCGTCGGCGGTGGCCGGCGTCCCGTTCTGCTGCTCGTTCTCCGCGTCCATCGGCGGGCGGGCCCTTCTACTGTGCTGGGGACTTCTACGCTGGCCCACCGAGGCCGTGGGGCCCGGATCGCGGGCCGCCACGGCGTCGGCGGGGTGGTACGGGGTGTGCCTGGCCGGTTACTTGACGACCACGGCGGCGGCCAGCTTCGACAGCGGCTCGCCCAGCGAGTTGACCGCGTCGGAGAAGGTCTTGCGCTCGGCCTCGGTGACCTTGTCGTAGGAGGTGAAGGTGCCGTCGGCCTGCTTGAACTTGGCGAGCAGGGCGTTGATCTCGGTGAACTCGGAGTCCAGCGTCTTGGCCAGCTCCGGGTCCTTCTCGGCGGCGACCGGCTTCAGCAGCTCGTAGGCCTTCTGCGCGCCCTCGACGTTGGCCTGGAAGTCGGCCAGGTCGGTGTGGCTGTAGCGCTCCTCCTCGCCGGTGATCTTGTTGGTCGCCACCTCGTCCAGCAGCTCCTTTGCGCCGTTGGCCATGCTGGTCGCGGTGATCTCGGCCTCGGGGATCTTCTTCTGCCAGTCCTTGAGGTCAGCGACCAGCTGGTCGGCGAGCTTCTTCTCGTCGTCGCCGATCTTCGCGTCCACCCAGAGCGACTTCTCCAGCTTGTGCCAGCCGGTCCAGGCCTGGCCCGGCTCCAGCTTGTCCTCGCGGGTGTCGGTCTTCGGGTCGATGTCGCCGAAGCTCTCGGCGACCGGCTCGGTGCGCTCCCAGCCGGTGCGCGAGGGCGCGTACAGCGACTTGGCCTTCTCCAGGTCGTCCGCCTTGATCGCGGCGACGAAGGCCTCGACGGCCGGGATGGTGGTGTCGGCCTGCTCCTGGGCGTACTTGCGGTAGGCGTCGACGGCGGCGGCCAGGCGCGGGTCGGCCGACGCGGCGCTGCCGCCCTCGCCGGTGACGGTGATCTTCTGGCGGATGCCGTTGCCGACCATGCCGGGCTTGCAGGCGATCTCGTACGAGCCGGCCTTGATCTCGGCGTTGATGCTGGCCTTGGTGCCGGGGCCGATGTTCTCGCGCTCGGTGACGATCTTGTCGCCGTCGCCGTAGACGTAGACCTCGGTGGTCTTCGAGCCCTTGTTGCTGATGTCCAGCACGACGTGGCCGGCCGGGAAGCTGGTCTTGGAGACCTCGCAGGCGGTGTCGGTCGCGTTCACCTTGACCGCGTCGGAGGAGGCCGCCTTGTCGTCCTTCTTGGACGCGCAACCGGCCAGGGTTGCAGTCGCCACGGCGAGGGTGAGCAGCGCGGCTGCGGTGGAACGGCGACGGGCGGACATGCGGGCTCCAACGGAAAGAGGCATGGGTGTGCCAAGGCGGTGCGGCCGGCCGGGGACCAGCAGACCATCATTAGCTAAGGCATACCTTACGTAAAGACCGTTTACCGTCTACACCCACCCCCCGAACCGTTACCTTTCCGGAGTCCGGCGGGCCGCGGCCCGGGCCGTCCAGCGCCCCTCGTGGCGGCTGATCCGGATCGGGTGGCCGAAGGTCTCGCTGATCAGCTCCGTGGTCATCACCTCGTCCACCGGTCCGGCCGCGACGCACTCGCCGCCGCGCAGCAGCAGGGCGTGGGTGGTGCTCTCGGGCAGCTCCTCCAGGTGGTGGGTGACCAGCACGCCGGCCAGTTCCGGGTGCTGGTGGCGCAGCAGGTCCAGGCTGTCCAGCAGCAGCTCGCGGGCGGTCAGGTCGAGTCCGGTGGCGGGTTCGTCGAGCAGCAGCAGCCGGGGGCTTGGCATCAGCGCCCGGGCGATCAGGGCCCGGCCGCGCTCGCCCTGGGACAGCGTGGTCCACGCCGCCTCGGCCATCGCCCGCATGCCGAGGGTGTCGATCAGCAGCTCGGCCCGCTCCAGCGCCTCCGGGGCGGGCTTGCGGTGGAACTCCGGCTCGATGGTGTTGGTATGCCCGGTGAGCACCACCTCGCGCACGGTCAGCGGCGAGCGCAGCGGGTGGCGCGGGTTGACGTGCCCGAGGTGGGCGCGCAACTCGCGGATGTCCACCCGCCCGAGCCGGCGGCCGAGCACGTCCACCTCGCCGCGGGTGGGGTGGGAGACCGCGCCGAGCAGCGCGAGCAGGGTGGACTTGCCCGCCCCGTTGGGGCCGAGCAGCGCCCAGTGCTCGCCCGGGTGGATCTCCAGGGTGATCCCGCGCAGCAGGTGCCGGCCGTCGCGCACGACGTCCACGTCCCGGGTGCGCAGCAGCGGCCCGTCGAAGTCGGGGGCGGATGAGTTCACGGGACTCCGATCGCGGCGCCGGGCAGGGGTGCGGGCGGGGCGGCGTGCCGGGCCGGCGCCGTCCGTACGCGTGCAGAGTACAACCGCCGGCCGGGGCCGGCCCCGGCCGTCCGAGGGGTGGACGCGCCATGACCCGGCCGCCCGGCGGGAGTTGGGGCCTCAGAGCGCCAACAGCCCCGCGTCGGTGGGGCGCAGGCCGCAGGCGTCGAGGTAGAGGGGGCGCAGGTGCGGCTCGAAGTCGACGTGCAGCCAGCCGCAGCCGGCCGCGCGGGCGCCGTCGGCCGCCTCGGCGACCAGCCGGCCGGCGACGCCCCGCCGCCGGACGCCCGGGGCGACCACGGTGTCGAGCAGGAAGGCGTGGGTGCCGCCGTCCCAGGCCAGGTTGACGAAGCCGACCAGGGCGCCGTCGGCGGTGCGGCGGGCGGTGACCCAGCCGAGGCTGTGCCGCTCCAGCCGGGCGAGCCAGTCGCCGGGTCGCACGGGGTGGCCGAAGCCCTCGGCGTGCAGGGCGTCGAGTTCGGGGTCGGCGAGCGGGCCGCGCCACAGGTAGTCGATCGTCACGACGGCACTGTAGAGCGCTTGTTAACTTCTGATCATTTTTTATCGACCAAGGACACGACTTGGCAAAGTTATGACCTTCCCTCTAGCTGAACCTGACTGAACCCCGTCAATCTCTGACGCAACTCCTTTCCCTGCACAGCTACCCCCACTGGAGTCAGAGTGACCCCCACGCCCTCCTCCCGCCGTGCCCGCGTGGCCGCCGCCGTCGCGGTCGTCGCCGCCCTCGCCGGCGCCACCGTCCCCGCCGCCACGGCGTCCGCCGCCCCCGGCGCGCGCGAGGCCGCGATATCCCAGGCCCGCGCCAACGTCACCCACAACGCGGGGGTGTTCGGCTTCGGCTCCGGCCAGGACCTCGTGCTCAAGGACGTCGTGCTGGACGCCGACGGCGCCTCGCACGTGCGCTTCGACCGCACCTTCCAGGGCCTGCCGGTGGTCGGCGGCGACCTCGTCGTCCACCAGGACGCCAAGGGCCGGCTCAAGGACTCCTCCCGGGCGGCCGCCCACGACGCCGCCGTGAAGTCGACCGTGCCGAAGGTGAACGCCCAGTCCGGCGCGGCCGGCGCGCTGGCCGCCGCCCCGGGCGTCAAGGACGCCGTCAGCACCCCCGAGCTGGTCGTCTGGGCCGCCGACGGCACGCCCCGACTGGCCTGGCGCACCACCGTCGAGGGCACCGGCGAGCACGGCCAGCCGGCCGGCAAGGTGGTCGTCACCGACGCCACCACCGGCGAGCAGATCGAGTCCTACGACGCCGAGCACCAGGCGGCCGGCACCGGCAACTCCGAGTACACCGGCACGGTCACCATCGACACCACCGCCAAGTCCGGCGGCGGCTACACCCTGACCGACCCGGTCCGCGGCCACGTCACCAAGGACGCCAACAACCTCTCCGCGAGCTCGCTCAAGGCCTCCTCCGGCACCGCGTTCAGCAGCACCACCAACGTCTGGGGCGACGGGAAGAAGTTCTCCTCCGACCGCTCCACCGCCGCCGTCGACGCCCACGCCAACACCGCCTGGACGTACGACTACTACAAGAACGTCCACGGCCGCAGCGGCATCAAGAACGACGGCAAGGGCGCCACCGTCTTCGTCCACGTCGGCACCAACTGGGACAACGCCCAGTGGTCCGACGCCTGCTTCTGCATGATGACCGGCGACGGCAACGGCAGCACCGACCCGGAGCAGGTCGACCTCGACACCATGGGCCACGAGATGACCCACGGCGTCACCAGCGCCACCGCCAACCTGCGCTACAGCGGCGAGTCCGGCGGCCTCAACGAGTCCACCAGCGACATCTTCGGCACCATGGTCGAGTTCTACGCCAACAACAAGGTCGACACCGGCGACTACCTGTTCAGCGACCAGTCCACCCCGCCGTGGCTGCGCCGCTTCGACAAGCCCTCGCTGGACGGCGGCTCCGCCGACTGCTGGAGCAGCAGCGTCGGCAAGCTCGACGTGCACTACTCCTCGGGCGTCGGCAACCACTGGTTCTACCTGGCCGCCGAGGGCAGCGGCAGCAAGACCATCAACGGCGTCACCTACAACAGCGCGACCTGCAACGGCTCCACGGTGACCGGCATCGGCCGCGACAAGGTCGCCAAGATCTGGTACCGCGCGCTGACCGTCTACATGACCTCCACCACCAACTACAAGGGCGCCCGCGCCGCCTCCCTGAACGCGGCCCGCGACCTGTACGGCGCCGGCAGCACCGAGTACAACGCGGTCGCGGCGGCCTGGAGCGGCGTCAACGTCAGCTGACGCCCCTCAGCCCGTCGAACAGGCCGTCATCACAGGGAGATCGGACGGCGCCGGGGCGGGCGGCGAAGGTGTCCCGGACGGACGGGCCGCGGCCGTCCTCGTCGACGGCACCCTCGATCCGGTAGGCGGCGGTGGCGACACCCCAGCGGAACCCCGCCGGCAGGTCGAAGCGGTTCGGCCTGGCAGCCTCCTGACGATGATGTGAGGCGGGGGTGTCGTCGAAGGTACCGGGCCGGACTCCGTCCGGCCCGGTACCTTCGAGGCGGCGATCGAAGGCCGACGCCGGGGGATCAAGCTCGGCCACCTCTTTCGAGGAGGTGTTCCAGTTTGACGAGCAGTCCGGCGAAGGCCTGGCGTTCGTCGCCGTCGAGTCCCGCCATCAGCTGTTGTTCCATCAGGCGGTGGTGGGAGAGGACCTGGTCGACGAGGCGTAGTCCGGGTTCGGTGAGCCTGAGGTGGATGATGCGGCGGTCGTGTTCGTCGCGTTCGCGGGCGATCAGGCCCTTGCGTTCGAGTTGGTCCGCGCGGCCGGTCATGCCGGAGCAGGTGACCTTCTCGCCGACGGCCAGTTGTCCGGTGGTCAGGCGGTGGGAAGGTCCCGCCTGACGTAGGGCGGCGAGCACGTGGAAGGTGGCGAGGGTGAGCCCGTGCTGCTTGAGCACGGGGGTCAGCTGTTCCTTCCAGAGCGCGATGACGCGGTACAGGCGGTCGAGCGGCCGTAGCGGTGAGGCCGGCAAAAGCGCGGGCGCGGGCTCGTCCTGGATCATGACCGTTCTTTCACTTCGCTGATTCGTCGGCGGGCACCGTGACCGCGCCCGGGCGGACTCGCGGTCCTGATGCAGACCCGGTGCCGACCTGGGGCAGGCCGGCACCGGACGGGCGTCGGTGCCGGTCAGGCGGCTGCCGGGGCCGGCTGCGGTGCGTGGGCCGGGCTGCGGTGCAGGCCCTTGTGGTCGTAGAGGCGGGTGACGGCGAACCCCAGGGCGAGCGCGATCGCGAAGCCGATGCCGACCATGGTCCAGGCGCGGCCGAGTCCGGCTTCGGCCTGTGCGCCGAAGTAGAGGATGGAGCGGACTCCGTCGACCACCTGGCGGAAGGGCTCGAAGCCGGCCAGGAACCGGTAGAAGCCGGGGAGCGCCTGCAGCGGGATGGTGCCGCCCGCGGAGGGGATCGCCAGGCCGACCAGCACCAGCATGGACACCAGCGGGCCCGGGGTGCCGAAGGCGGCGAGCAGGGCCAGCGCCGTGATGCCCATCGCCGCCGTGGCGCAGGTCCCGAAGAGCCACAGCATCGGCAGGTGGGAGGCGTCGATGCCGATGATGCCGAAGGCCGCGACCATCGCGAGGGCGGAGGTCAGCGCGGAGAGGGCGACCATGACCACGGAGGCGACCGCGAAGTGCCGGGTGCGGCTGATGTGCTGGGCGGGCGCGGTGCTGCGGAACGGGCCCTTCTCGCTGGCGACGTAGCCGAGCGCGGCGTCCACCTGGGTGTGGATCACGTTCGCGCCGAGCATGCCGCCCAGGACGAGGACGAGGGTGTAGAAGAAGGCACTCAGCCCGAGGCCGCTGTGCCCGCCGAGCGGGTGGCCCTCCTGGATCACGGCCTTGACGGGGTCAGTGATCATCAGCTGGGCCGCGGCGCCCGGGGCGGCCTGGCGCCCGGTCTGCTGCGCGGCCTGCTGCTTCGCGAGCTGTTCGGCGAGCTGGTGGCCGACCTGGGTGGAGGTGGCCTGGACGACCTTGCGGTTGATCTCGGCCGCCATCGAGGAGCCGAAGCTGCCGGCCGCGGGGTTGGTCAGCACCGTGATGGTCGGGGGGTGCGGATCGTGCTGGGCCGGCCCGGCGAGGGCGGCGACCGTGGCGGAGAAGTCGTCCGGGATGACGAGCGCCCCGAACACCTTGTCCTTGCCCAGCAGGTCGTCCGCGGTGGCCCGGTCGACCTCTTTCCAGGAGACCTTGCCCTTCAGGTCGTCGGCTCCGGTGATCTGCGAGGCGATCTGCGCGCCGAGGTCGATCCGCTGACCGGCCACCTGAGCGCCGCGGTCAGCGTTGACCAGCGCGATCGGCATGTCCTTCGTCGAACCGACCGGGTCGTTGTTGGCGCCCAGGTAGAGCAGCGACAGGACGAACGACAGCAGGCCGAGGATCACCGCGGACGACAGCCACAGGCTCTTCCTGCGCAGCAGTCCGCGGGCGCTCACGCTCAGGACGCGGGGTGGCTCAGACATCAACGGTGCTCCGGTTGCGATATCGCGCCGTCGTGGCGCTCCGAGTGACGAAAGGACGTGGATTTCCAGCGTTTCAGCTGGCCATCCATCCAATTGATAGCTTCACTATCCAGCCTGATAGTGCCACTATCAGTACGGGGAGTCCATTCGACGGCCTGCGAGACTGATCACAGACACCGAGTCCGAGCGAGAGTGCGCATGAAGATCTCCGACCTGAGCCGGCAGTCCGGGACCCCGGTCGCCACCATCAAGTACTACGTACGCGAAGGCCTGCTGCCCCCGGGTCGGCCCCTCGGCGCCACCCTCACGCTCTACGGCGACGAACACGTCCAGCGCCTGCGGCTCATCCGCGCCCTCACCGCCCGCGGCGGCCTGTCCATCGCCGCCACCCGCGACGTCCTCGCCGCGCTCGACCAGCCTCTCGACCCGCTCGCCACCCTCGGAGTCGTCCACTACGCCCTGCCCACCCCCGTCGACGCCGCCGAGACGGACGCCGTCGACGAGCAAGCGCACCGGATCGACGAGCTGCTCGACGCCATGGACTGGGACGTCTCCCAGGACTCACCACACCGCAGAGCCCTCGCCGCCAGCCTGATGGACCTCGACCGCCTCGGCGTCAACTACCGCACCGAAGACCTCCTGCCCTACGCCGAGGTCGCCGCCACCGCCGCCCGGCTCGACCTCGACCAGCTTGAGGACATCAAGGACCGCCTCCAGCTCGCCGAACACGCCGCCATCGTCGTCCTGCTCCTCGAACCGGTCCTCGCCGTCCTACGGCGCCTCGCCCAGGAACACGAATCCCACCGCCGCACCGCCTGGGCCCGCCCGGCCGAAGCCGCCGAACCCCACCCCGCCCGACCCCGACTCCCCCGCGATCCCGCGTGAGGGGCTCCACCGGCTTCGGCAGCGGCAGCGGCCCCGGCCCGGTGACCGGCCTGCCCGGCGATACCGCCCAGGAAGCGCCGGCCGACGTCGACATGTGGGTGTACGCGCTGGACGCGGACGGCAACGCGAGCGACCTCCGCACTCCGGCCCGTGGCCACCCGGCCCGCGCCCGCCGGCGGACCGGAGAGCTGGGTCTCCACACCCGCAGGACGAAGGATGGGGTGATCGCGGCATCCAGCCGCGTCCACCCCACCCGCCACGATGCTTCAGGGCCTCAGTGGTCGAACCCCACGTGGCAGTGGTCGTGGTGGGTGTCGTCGGTGAAGAACTGGTTCCCGGCGCCCTGGAGCGCCACCGGACCGCCCACGTTGTACGAGCCGGCGGCGGCCGCGTCCCGCATGAAGGAAGCGATCAGCTGCCGGGACGTCCCCGGGTCGACCACCGCCAGCCCGTCGATCCGCCAGACGTCGAAGGCCCGGCCCAGCGGATGGTCGCTGGGCCGGGTCGTGCCGAAGACGTCCAGCGGGTGGCCGGTCCGCACCACGCTCACCGAGAGCGTGTACGGGCCGGCCAATCGCAGCATCGCCTCCAGCACGCTGTCGTGGACGGTGCCGCTGCACAGGTCGGCGGCGGCCTCCGGCGGCAGCTCGATCCGGGGCTCGGCCAGCACCCGGGCGACCTCGGGCGGCGGCGCGGCGGCGGCCGGCCCGGCGTCCCCCGGGCGCAGGTCGGTGACGGTCCAGCGCGGCTCGGCCCGGCCGAGCCGGACGTCCACCGTGGTGCCGCCCTCGACCACCGAACCGTCCGGGCCGCGCCGCCACTGACGACAGACCACCAGCACGCTCGCCGAGTCGTCGAGGATCCCGCCGTACTGGGCGACGATCACCTCCAGGCTGGCCTCGGTCGCCGCCGGGGCCAGCGGGCCCGCCTGGTCGGCCAGCGCGGGCGGCAGGCCGAGCGCCGCCACCCGGGCGCGGGCCGCCTCCACGCCCTGCCCGCCGGGCGGCCAGGCGCCGAGCGCGGCGACCAGTTCGACGGCGCGGCGCTTGACGTCGGGCTGGATCTCGCCGGGGCCGGGCTGCCAGAGGGGCGGCTGGGGCAGCGGAGTGGGTGTCGGCGCCGGAGTCGGCGTCTCGGTGGGCCGTTCGGTGGGAGTCCCGGCCGGGCTCGTGGCCGGGTTCGCGGTCGGGCTCGTGGTCGTCGGCTGCGGCCTGGTGCCTCCCGTACACCCCGCCGTGCCCAGCACCAGCGCCGCCGCACCCGCCCGCAGGATCCCGCGTCGCCCCGGGCCCCGGCCACCGTCTCCACCCGTCATGCCGTCAGTATGCGGCCCCGGGCGGCCCGGTGCTGGGGGCGGGCTATTGCCGTTCCGGGGGCAGTAGGCCGTAGCCCTCCTCGGTCCGCACGATCCAGGAGGGCTCGCCGAGCTTCACCCTCAGCACCGCCGTCAGGTACCTCAGCTCGTGGGTGTGGAACGGCGTGCCGTAGACCTTCCACATGATCGCCTCCGGCTCGTGCACGCCCTCGCCCAACTCGATCAGGCCGCACAGCAGTTTGACGTCGGAGCGATTCAGCCGCGCCTCGCGGCCGTCCACGGTGACGAGGCGGGTGTCCAGGTCGACGACGAGGCGCCCGTCGAAGGCGGTCAGCGAGCCCCGCGACTCCGGCACCACACCGAAACGCTCGCGGATCCACTCCGCCACGACCCGGTCGTCCGCCGGCTGGGCGGCCCGCGCCGCGTTCTCCTCCACCACGCCGGGCAGCCTAACCGGCGGCGACCGACACCGACCAGACCGCGTTCCGACCGGGCGGGAGGAGCACCCCGATCACCCCTCCCCCAGCGGTGCCGGCGGCGCCAGCAGCGCCTCCGCCGAGGCCGTCCGGGCATAGAGCACCCATCTCCCCGCCCGGTGGGCGCTGACCAGCCGGGCCTCCCGCAGGGCCGTCAGGTACTGCGAGACGGCCGAGGCCGAGAGTCCGGTGCGCCGGGCGAGTTCGGCGAGCAGGGCGTACGCCGGGCCGAGCGCCGCCAGCCGGGGTCGCACCTGCTCCGTCCAGGGCCGGTGGACGGGGTGGGCGAGCCCCGAGCGCAGCAGCCGCAGGCTCGGCCCGACCTCCCACATCGGCGAGACCGCGAAGCGCATCCGCGCCAGGTCGCCCGCCGTGAACAGCAGCTCGGCCGCCACGCCCCACCCCCGTGGATTCACACATGTTCGAATCGTTGGCGGTCAGGCTAGTGCAGTGGAGATCATCATGGGCATGACTTCGAACGCCGTCGTGAACACCCCCGCCACCGCCGCCTCCGGTACCGCCACCTCCGGCACTGCCCCTGTCACCGCCGCCGCCTCCGGCACCTGGAAGCTCGGCGACCGCACCGTCCACCGGATCGGCTTCGGCGCGATGCGCCTGCCGCAGACCGGCCCGGCGCTCGTCCCGCACGCCGTCCCGCGCGACCGCGAGCAGGCACTGCGGGTGCTGCGCCGCGCCGTCGAACTGGGCGTCGACCACATCGACACCGCCGCCTTCTACTTCTCCCCGCTGCGCTCCGCCAACGAGCTGATCAACCGGGCGCTCGCGCCGTACTCCGACGACCTGGTGATCGCCACCAAGGTCGGCCCCGGCCGCGGCCTCGACGGCGAGTGGGTCGAGCACGCCCGCACCCCCGAGCGGCTGCGCGCCCAGGTCGAGCAGAACCTGCGCCAGCTCGGCCGCGACCACCTCGACCTGGTGAACCTGCGAATCCTCGGCACCGACTCGGTCGCCGAACGCTTCGGCGCGCTGGCCGAGTTGCGCCAGGCCGGACTGATCCGGCAGCTCGGCCTCTCCAACGTCCACCCGCACCAGCTCGCCGAGGCGCAGACCATCGCGCCGGTGGTCTGCGTGCAGAACCCGTACGGCATCGGCGCCACTCCGGAGCAGGACGAGCTGCTGCGGATCTGCGGGGAGCAGGGCATCGCCTTCGTCCCCTTCTACGCGATCGCCGGAGCCGGACGGCAGGACGGCGCCGGCGAGACCGAGCCCGCCCAGGTCCTGGCGGTGGCCGAGGCCCGCGGGGTGAGCACCGCACAGGTGCGGCTGGCCTGGACGCTGCACCGCGGCCCGCACGTGCTGGCCATCCCGGGCACCGGGGACGTGGCGCACCTGGAGGACAACATCGCCGCCGGGGCGCTGCGGCTGTCGGCGCAGGAGCTGGCGCTGCTGGACGAGGCCCACGCGGGCTGAGGGCTTACCGGCTTGGGCGGACGGGCTCACACGCTGACGGGCTCACACGCTGACGGGCTCACAGGCTGACGGGCTGGGGCGGAACCGGGCGCCGCCCGCCGCGCGTCGCCCCGGGGAAAGTCGATCTTCGTCCACCGCGAGGAGTCCCCGAACATGACCGACCTTGCCACCCGCTACCTCTACCTGGCCCGCCACGGTGAGGCCGCCTCCGAAGGCGACGGCAGCGGCCTCACCGCCGCCGGACGCCGGCAGGCCGCCCTGCTGGGCCGACGGCTGGCCGGCCGCCCGATCTCGGTGCTGCACCACGGCCCGCTGCCCCGGGCGGCGGAGACCGCGCGGCTGGTCACGGAACAGCTGACCGGCGTGCGGACGCAGCAGTGCGAGGAGGCCGGCGACTTCGTGCCGTACGTTCCCGAGCGGGAGGAACTACCCGAGGACAGCGCCGAGTTCGTGCTGGACCGTCTCTCGGCCACCACGGCGGAGGAACGGGAGGAGGGTGCCCTGCTGGCCCGGCGGGCCGTCGAGCGGTTCACCGGACCGGTGCCGGGCGGCGAGGAGCGGCACCAACTGGTCGTCACCCACGCCTTCCTGGTCGGCTGGCTGGTCCGGCACGCCCTGGACGCCCCGGCCTGGCGCTGGCTCGGCGTCAACGCCGCCAACGCGGCACTGACCGTCCTGCGCTACACGCCCGGTCGACCGCCCGCCGTGCTGCTCCTCAACGACCAGGGCCACCTCCCGGAGGAGCTGCACTGGACCGGCTACCCGCCCCAACTCCGGTGCTGACAAAGGGCGGAGGGCCGATCGGCAACACCCGCCGGGCCCGTCGACAGGAATATGCAGACCGGCCTACCATCGCCGCATGGGAGTCAAGGGTGAGGCGACCAGGGATCGACTGATCACCGGAACCAGGGAACTGGTCGAGGCGCAGGGCTACTTCGGCACCGGACTCAACCGGATCGTGGCCGCCACCGGCGCCCCGCGCGGCTCGCTCTACTTCCACTTCCCCGGTGGCAAGGACCAGTTGGTGGCCGCCGCGCTCACCCAGGCCGGTCAGGAGGTCCAGGCGCTGCTCACCGGCCCGGCCACCGAGGGCGCCGACACCGCCAGCCTCGCCGAGCGGCTGATCGAGGCCTTCGCCGAACGCCTGGAGCGCTCGGACTACACCAGCGGCTGCCCGATCGCCACCGTCGCCCTGGAGGTGGCCGGCACCAACGAGGCCCTGCGGACGGTCTGCGCCGAGCTGTACGCGGGCTGGCAGCAGCTCCTGGCCGACCGACTGGAGGCCGAAGGCTGCGACCCGGCGGCAGCCCGGGCCGCAGCCGGGCAGGCACTCGCCCTGCTGGAGGGCGCCGCCCTGCTCGCCGCCGTCCGCCGCAGCCGCGAACCACTCGAGCACGCCCGCCATGCCGTCCGGCACCTGCTCGGCGGCGACCGGACGGTCCTCGCCGTCACCCCCAGCCGTCCATCCACCTTGTATGAGGACGGCTCCGGCACACCGTGACGCCGACGCAGGACGTCGGCCCCGCCGACTTCCTGCGCGCGACGAGGCCCACTCGACCAGCGAGGTGCGACGACGGGCGCGCGGACTGCGAGGCGTGAGGCCCCCTGGCGTGACACTCCCCACCGGAAGATGACTCGCCGTCGGTTTCGCAACCTGGGCGGCGACGGCACGGCTGAGGCCCGGCCCCGCACGGGCGGGGCCGGGCAGCAAGCACCTGACGGGCAGCGAACGGAGGCCATCCCCGGCGTTCTCCGACCGCGGGCTCCCCCCGTCGGTCCAACCATCGTGCCGACGCCCCCGGCCGGTGTCGCCCTCCTTCGGCGTCACCCGAATCACGGACAATCGGGGCCGCCTCCGCGCACCGCCCGAAATCCCCTTTCCGCGGCGGTGAGCATCGCCGAAGCGCCAGCCGTCGAACTCGTCGAGTCAGCGCCGGCCCAACACCCCGCAGGAGGGCGCGCGTTGGTGGTCTGCGGGGTCGAGGAGCACGCCCTCGGGTGGATCGTCTCCGCGAACAGCGCCGAGTTCGCCCGGACCCGTGGTCGGCGGGACACGCTCACAGGCGGCGAGCCCTGTCTGGTGGACCGGCAGGACGGGAGCGTCCACCAGGTTCCCACCACCACGTTCCCCCTCCGGCAGGCCAAGGGGATCCGGCCGCCCGCCCCCCTGGCGGCGCAGGACGGGGCCGTCGCCGCGATGGCCCATCGGCACCGAGAGGCGCGCCTCCCGCTGGCCAGGGCGTACCTGCCGACCGTACGGGAAGGGGCCGAGCCGCCCGAGGAGTTGGTCGATCTCACCGAGGAGGAGGTCGCCCGCCCGCCACTGTCGATCGAGACCGTCCGCCCGGGCCGCGGCTGAGCGGCTACCCCTCCCGCTCGAAGAGCAGCGCCGTCCAGTGGACCCCGTCCCGGCCGTGCAGGTCGGGGCGAGCAGCGCGGTGCAGGAGGCGCAGGCCGTGGTCGGCGGCGAGGGTGACGGTGGGCTCGGGCGGGAGGTCGAACATCCGGCGGCCGGGCGGGACGGGGCCGTGGCGCAGGGTGAGGGCGAGACGGCCGGCGGGAGCGAGGAGGCGGCTGAGGGCGGCCATCGCGGACGGGCGCTCGGCGGGGGCGAGGTGCATCCAGACGGCGGTGAGCAGGACGAGGTCGTAGCGCCGGCCCTCGGCGACGAGCAGCGGCAGCTCGGGCAGCGCGTCGGCGACCCAGCGGACACCGGAGCCGGCGTGCAACCGCTCGCCGACGGCGCGGAGTTCGGGGGTGGGCTCGGCGGCGACCACCCGGTGGCCGAGGACGGCGAGGGCGGCGGCGTCCCGGCCGGTGCCGGCGCCGATGTCGAGGACGGAGCGGGGTGGGGCCGGGTACAGGTGGTGCAGGTCGCGGTGCACCTCGGTGAAGGTCACGCCCTCGTACTGGACGGCGAGTTGCTCCGCCGCCTCGCCGTAGCCCCGCGTCCCGGCCGGCTGGTCCACCCGCTCCGGCCCGTTCACCGCGCCTCCCGGACGGCCACCGCGTCGCCGGCGGCGGCCGCGCCGGCGAAGAAGTCCCGCAGCTCGCGCAGGTCGTGGACGACGAGCGCCGCCCAGGCCTCGGACCAGGGCGTCGGGTAGCCGAGGTACGCGACCGTACGGGCGAGCACGCTGTCCTGCTGGCGGACGAGTTCGCCGAGCGCCGAGCCGCGCAGGAAGGCGGCGGCCGTCGCGACCTGTTCGGGGCGCAGCACCGGCATGGCGCCGCCCCGCGGTGCCCCGCCGGGCAGCGCCCGGTCCGGCAGAGCCCCGCCGGGCCGGTGACATCGGCCGCCGTAGACGGGCAACCGGGCGGCCGGGTCGGGGTGCAGACCGTTCTCGGTGAGCGCGAGTTCCATCAGGACGGCGGTGCGCCGCACGCCGAGGGCGAGGCCAGCGGCGGCCAGCCGGTCGTAGCGGACGTCGCGGTCGCGGGGCACGAGTTCGCCGAGTTCCTCCGGCGAGCAGGCGTCCACGGCCCGACCCGGCAAGCGACACCAGAAGTGATCCACACTCACCCACTCAGCGTAACCGGGTCGGCAACCCCCGCGACTTGGGCCTGTCTCTTGGATTTTGTCGGATCAGGGCGCGGCGTTGGGGTGCGTGCATCGCAAGGCGGAGGTGGGGGCACCTCCCGGCCGGAGGCTGGGGGCGGAGCCACTGCGGTGGGGGCACCTCCCGGCCGAAGGCTGGGGGCCATTGGCGACTGACGACAACGCGGCGAGGTGCGTGCCCCAACGCCGCGGACCCGGCAAGGATCCAAGAGACAGGCCCTGGTTCAGGCCTCGCCGGGGTGCCAGCGGGGCCATTCCCAGGGGTGGTCGACCCAGTGGACCCGCTGGGGGTCGCGTGGGTCGAGGTCGGGGAAGAGCTGGTGGACGCGCGGCTCGAACTCTTCCCGTTCGAGCGGTTCCCAGCCGTGGCCCTCGAAGCGGACGAGGCGGTAGCGGCTGTCGGCCCGGAGCTCGGCCACCTCGACCAGGGGTTTGGACGTGCTGTTGGTCTCCATGCCCCCAGCATGTGTCGCGCTGGCAATCAACGCCCGTCCAAACCCCTCTTCCGGGTCATATCCCGGCGTCGGTGCGCTCGTTGAGCACGGAAACGTTCGAGGGGGGCCGCTGGAAGGACGAGTACATGACTGGGCAGCCCACCGGAGGGCAGTGGCAGTGGCCGCAGAACGCTTGGCAGCCGCCACCGGTCCCGACGAATCCGCTACCGCCGTGGTCCACCCCCGAGCCGCCGAGGCGTCTGTCGCGCAAGGCCTGGACGGCCGCGATGGTCGGGACGGGAGCCGTGCTGGCCTCCGTCCTGGTGATGTGCGGGCCGGGGCCGGGGGACGAGACCGGCGTGACGGCGCTGCCGGAGGCCTCGCCCTCCGCCGCGGACCCGACGGCGCAGTTGCTGCCGGCCTCCCCCTCCCCGGCCACGCCGGCGCCGTCCCCGCTGCCGCCGCCCACCCTGGGGACGGCGGTACCGGTGGACGGGCCGAGCGTGGCCGCGCCCGCGGCCGGTGCGGGGGCCGGTGCGGGGGCCGCCGCGACGCCCGACGCCCAGCACGCCTCGGCGAGCGCGCATCCCCGGCCGGGGCACAGTCCGCACGCGTCGGCTCCGGCCCGTGGCCCGTCGGGCACTGCCGCCCCGGCGAGTGCCGGGGCGGGTTCGGGCGGCGGCCGGAGCACCATCTGCGATCAGGCCGAGCGGGCGGGCCACTGGCCGGTCGGGTCGGACTCGGCCCGGCTCTGCCGCAACATCTACGGCTGAGTCCACGGCTGGGCCGACGGCGGCCCCGGGGCCACGGACGCGGCCTGACCGGTCGGGCCGGCCGGAGCGGCCTGACCGGTCGGAACGGCCTGCCCCGCCGGGGCGACCGGGGCCCCCGCCGCCCCCAGCAGCCCCCTGTCCAGCCGGGGTGCCAGCACCCGCGCCAGGGTGTCGGTGATGTGCCCGGTGTCCCGGTACAGCACCACGCCCTCCAGCACGGCCGGGCAGGAGGGCCCGGTGCCGGGGCAGAGCAGCGGGCCGAGGTCGAGGGTCCGCACCCCGTACCGGGCCGCGAGGCCGCCGTCCAGCACCGGGTCGGGCTCGAAGGCGGTGTCGCGCGGGAAGAAGCAGGCGTCCGAGCGCCCGTCGGAGGCGGCCAGGCAGGTGGGGATGTCCTTGCCGGGCATCGGGGTGTCGCCGAGGTAGGCGAGCGGGGCGCCGAGCGCGGTGAGCCGGTCCAGGGTGCGGGTCCAGCCCTCGGTGCGCTCGGCCTGGGTGCCGTAGCGGTTGAGGCCGGCCATCAGGACGAGGCGAGGCCTGGGTCCGGAGGCCAGTCGGGTGAGGGTGTTCTCGCGCCAGCGGTCGCACTCCTCGAAGGTGCGGCCGAGCACGTTGTTGCGCACGGTGAGGGTGGCCAGCGGGCAGCCGGGCTTGACCAGGACCTCCAGGGCCCAGTGCCGCTGCTCGGCCAGGGCGAGGCCCGCGGAGATCCACTGCCCGGCGTGGGAGTCGCCGAGCAGCACGATCCGGTCGGGGCTGTCCTCGGCGCCGAAGAGGCAGCGCGGGCTGCTGTCGGCGTTGAGCGGGATCTCGCAGCCCTTGCCGGGCGGGAAGTCCTCCCGGGCCCGGGCCAGCGAGGGTGTCAGGGCGAGCACCCGGGTGCCGGGGGCGAGCAGCAGCGGGCCGTCGGCGGCTCCGGCGGGGGCCGCCACGGGCCCGGAGGAGGGGTCGCCGAGCGCGCGCACGGTGCCGCCGCCGAGGGTGAGCGCGGCGATCAGCGGGATGACCAGGGCGCTGGCGCCGACCGCGAGCCCGCGCCGGGGTGCCGGGCTGCTGCCGTACCGCAGCGGCTGCTCGACCAGGCGCAGGGTGAGCCAGGCGGGCAGCGCGGCGGCAGCGGTGAGGGCGAGCAGGGTGGTCCAGGGCAGCGCGCCGTACCGGGCCTGCGCGATGGTCAGCACCGGCCAGTGCCACAGGTACCAGGCGTAGGAGAGGCGTCCGGCGGCGCGCAGCGGGCGGGTGGCGAGCAGCCGTCCGGCGTCGGCGGTGCGGAGGGTGCCGGGGGCGCCGTGCCCCGCGAGCAGGACGGCGGCGGTGCCGAGGACGGGCAGCAGCGCGGCGGTGCCGGGGAACGGGGTGTCGCGGTCGTACAGGATCACCGGCGCGATTACGGCCGCGAGGCCCAGCCACCCGAGCGTCCGCAGCGACCACCGCGTCGACCGGCGCACCGGACGCCGCTCGGCGCGGGCGGCCAGCGCCGGGCCCGCCAGCGCCGCGCAGGCGCCGGCCGCGAACTCCCAGAGCCGGCTGCCGGTGGAGAAGTAGGCGAGGGGCGCGGAGCTGTCCGTCCAGCGCAGGCAGAGCGCCAGCGAGACGGCGCCGAGGGCCACCGTGGCGAGGGTGGTCGCCAGGGTGCGGCGGCGCCCGTGCAGGTGGCGGGCGAGGCCGAGCAGCAGGACGCCCCAGAGCAGGTAGAACTGGTTCTCCACGCCCAGCGACCAGAAGTGCTGCAGCGGGCTGGGGTCGCGTTCGGCGGCCAGGTAGTCGGTCTGCAGGCCGACGAAGCGCCAGTTGGCGAACTGGCCGGCGGAGGCGATCAGGTCGCGGGCGAGGTCGGTGCCGCGCAGCGGGTCGAGCAGGGCGCCGCCGGCGACGGCGGTGGCGACCAGCACGGTGGCGGCGGCGGGCAGGATGCGCCGGGCGCGGCGGGCGGCGAAGTCCCACAGGCCGAGCGGGCGGCCGATGAGCAGGCCGGTGATCAGGAAGCCGGAGATGACGAAGAAGACGTCGACGCCGACGAAGCCGCCGGTCAGGCCGGGGACGGCGGAGTGGAAGGCGAGGACGGAGAGCACGGCGACGCCGCGCAGCCCTTCGATGTCGGGGCGGAAGGCGGTGCGCCGGCGGTCCGGTCCGCTCCCGGAGACGGTGGCGCGCCGCGGGACGGCGGGTGCCCGGTCGACCCGGACGACGCCGGGCAGCAGGTCGGCGGGTGGGGCGGAGGCGGCGGCGGACGCCGCCGAGGACGAGACGGTGGACGCGGCGGTGGACGCGGCGGAGGGCGACGAAGGCGGTACGGCCGTTGACACGGCGGTGCTCCTTGCAGGGCTGGCAGCGGTTGTCGGGCCGCCGGGCCGATGGGGCGGCCGGGCGGTGTCCGCGCCGGTGGGGCGACGCGCAAGGAAACGCAACGATCGAGCGGTACGGGGCTTCTGACGGAGCGTCAGAAGATCAGCGGGTCGGCCCAGCCGGAGGCCAGCAGCCCGCACAGCAACAGCACGGCGGTGACGGCGACGGCCTCGGCCCATCCGAACCGGAGCTCGGAGCGGCCCGGTGCGGGTGCGGCGACCTCGCCGACGGGCGTGCCCTTTCCGCCGGTCCCGTTCAGCAGCGGCCACAGCTCCCGGATCAGCGGGACCATGGTGTACGCGGTGAGCGCGAGCAGTCCGGCGAGCGCCCAGTACGGCCGCCAGCCGTACAGCAGCGCGGCCCGGACCAGTCCGGCGGCGCCGGCGAGGACGACGAGCCCGAGCCAGCCGACCCCGATCCGGGCGACGGCGCGGGCGAGCGAACTGCCGCCGGACACGGCACCGGTGGGCACCCAGTCGGCCGAGCGGCGGCGCAGCGCGTGCGCGATGGCGACCACGTGGCAGAGCCCGCCGAGGAGTTGGACCCGGGTGACCTCGAAGCGCCAGCGGGTGCGGGACATCGCGGGCAGCAGCACCAGGGCGACCCAGATCGGCGGCAGGAACGGCAGCACCTGCCAGGGCCGGATCTCCTCGGGCCGGAAGAACAGCATGATCAGGGCGGGCAGCGGCACGGCGAAGACGTTCACCGCGCTGGTGACGTAGCCGAGGATGCCGTTCCAGAAGCAGAGCCGGGCGGATCGGGAGAGCGGCCCCCGGCGGAAGTCCGGGTCGCGGACCAGGGCCAGGGAGCCGAGGCACCAGCGGTACTGCTGGCTGATGAAGGCGGGCAGGCCGGTGGGCGACATGCCCTTGGCGACCAGCGCGGGGACGTAGCGGGTGGCCCATCCGGCGCGGGCGAGGGCGAGGCCGGTGTAGAGGTCCTCACTGTGGTCGATCTCGGCGAAGCCGCCGATCCGCTCGAGTGCGGCGCGGCGGTAGAGGGCGTTGGTGCCGCAGCAGACGGTGCCGTCCTGCGCGTCCCGGGAGGGCTGGATCCAGCGGTAGAAGATCTCCTGGGTGGCTCCCGCGGCGCGTTCGAGCCAGGACATGTCGGCGTCCGTGTCGAAGCACTGCGGGCTCTGCACGATGCCGACCCCGGGGTTGTCGAGGTAGGGCACCAGGTGGTGCAGGAAGTCGGGGCGGGGGCAGAAGTCGGCGTCCAGGACGGCGACGATCTCGCCGGCGCCCTCGGCGAGGCCGTGGTTGAGGTTGCCGGCCTTCTTGAACCGGCCCCGGTCGGGGCGGGCGCGGTACTGGAAGCCGTAGGACTCGGCGAGTTCGCGGACCTCGGGGCGGTCGGCGTCGTCGAGGACCAGGACGGTCAGTTCGCCGGGCCACCGGACGGCCGCGGTGTGCCGGTAGGCGTTGTCCAGGACGGCCAGTGGTTCACCGGCGGTCGGCAGCAGCAGGTCCACGCTCGGGGCGCGGGCGGGGTTCCAGGCGCGTAGCAGCAGGTCGTGCGAGTCGCGGGTGAAGCGCCGGGCGCGCTGGCCGTCGGCGAGTGAGAGCAGCCAGGTGGCCGCGTTGAGCAGGGTGAGCGCCAGGAACGGCCAGAGCAGCGGCTTGCTGAGGGCGAACAGGCCGAGCGTGGCGGTGGCTCCCGCGTAGGAGAGGGTGGCGCAGAGCAGCACCCAGCGGCGCTGCGGGCCGAAGTACCAGTAGAGCTCCTCGTCGTCGGGCGGGCCGGGCAGTCGGTTGTCGTCGGGGTCCGCGGGTGTCCGGCGCGGACCGGCGTCGGGTGCGGGCATGGCGGTGCCATGGAGTGCGGGCATGTGGAAATGGCCCCCCTGGGCAGCGGGCGGAACGTGGCCGTTCGCGCCCAGCCTCTCACATTGGCCTAGACCAATAATGAACGAGGTATGACTTCTCCACATCGCCCCAGCTCACCGACTTGACGGTACGTCACCTGCGGAAATCCGCTCCGGCGGAACTGAACCCTCCCCCGGGGGCGAGCCGTTTCCGGCCGCCGTCAACTCCCTTCGCGGCCACCGGTTCAGCACCGCCACAGCCGTCAACTTCCGTACACGGACATCCGTCCACTCATGACCCAGCCTTCAACTCCTTGACGAGGTGGGCGAACCGGAGGTCCGGCCGCAGGGGGACGCCGAAGCGCTCGTCGCCGTACGGGAACGGGCTGAACTCGCCGGTGCGCCGGAAGCCGCGCCGCTCGTACCAGGCGATCAGGTCGGCGCGCTGCTCGATCACCGTCATCTCCATCGCGCCGACGCCCCACTCCTCGGCGGCCAGCCGCTCCGCCTCGGCCAGCACGGCCCGTCCGATGCCGCCGCCCTGGAGCCCGGGACGCACCGAGAACATGCCGAAGTAGGCCAGCCCGCCACGCCGTTCCAGCTGGCAGCAGGCCACCGGCTCGCCGTCCAGCTCGGCCAGCAGCACCAGCCCGTCGGGGTGGCGCAGGGCCTCGGCGACGGCCTCCGGGTTGGTGCGCCGGCCGTCCAGCAGGTCGGCCTCGGTGGTCCAGCCGGCCCGGCTGGACTCGCCCCGGTAGGCGGACTCGACCAGCGCGACCAGCGCCGGGACGTCGGCGGGCGTGGCGGGCCGGAACGCGGGCTCCCCGGCGGGACGGGCGGAGTCGGCGACGGTCTCGGGCATGGCGGGTCCTCTCCTCACGTGCGGGGCCGCCCGTGGTGGCCGGCCCGCGGGCATCGTCGCACAGCGGCGACCGCACCCCAGCACCCCGGGGGCCCTCCCGCCGTCGGCCCGGCCACCGCGCCCGACACCGCCTCCGACACCGCGGCCGGCACCGCCTCCGCGCGCGTTCCGGGCCGCCGGAAACGGGCAGGACCGGCAACGCCGGTTGCCGGTCATGGGGCCCCGACACATCTGACATGCGTTCACTATGTGAAAAAAGATGCCTGGTGGCGGTGCCAGGTACATGGCTACTCTGCGGTACGGCCGGTCAGACCCCGGCCGTACCGGGTCATTTCGACCTTCCCCACGCTCGGACCAGAGGAGTGCTCATGCCCCGCTCTTCCCGCTCCGCCCGCCCCACCGGCACCGACAGACCGGCCCGCCGCCTGCCCGCGCTGGCCGCCCTCGCCGCCGCGACCGCCCTGGTCGCCGGTGCGGCCGCCCCCGCGTACGCGGCCGAACCCGCCCCTGTCGCCCCCGTGGCCGAAGGCCGCCCCGGCTTCCACCCCGAGCAGGACTTCGCCGGCTCCACCGTCGCCGCCCGCGAGGGCCGCGGCGCCGCCGCGCCGTTCGCCTCCCTCGCCGCCACCCAGACCCCCGGTCTGGACGTCTCCAGCTACCAGGGCAACGTCAACTGGTCGTCGGTGGCCGCCAACGGCGCCAAGTTCGCCTACGTCAAGGCGACCGAGGGCACCGGCTACACCAACCCCTCCTTCGCCCAGCAGTACAACGGCTCGTACAACGCCGGCCTGATCCGCGGCGCCTACCACTTCGCGCTGCCGAACTCCTCCTCCGGCGCCACCCAGGCCAACTACTTCGTCAGCCACGGCGGCGGCTGGTCCGCCGACGGCAAGACCCTGCCGCCCGCGCTGGACATCGAGTACAACCCCTACGGCGCCACCTGCTACGGCCTCAGCCAGAGCGCCATGGTCAGCTGGATCCGCGACTTCAGCAACACCGTGCACTCCCGCACCGGCCGCTACCCCACCATCTACACCACCACCAACTGGTGGACCCAGTGCACCGGCAACAACGGCGGGTTCGGCACCACCAACCCGCTCTGGATAGCCCGCTACGCCTCCTCCGTCGGCACCCTGCCGAACGGCTGGGGCTACCAGACCTTCTGGCAGTTCGCCGACGCCGGCACCTTCCCCGGTGACCAGAACTACTTCAACGGCGCGGCCGACCGCCTCCGCGCCCTCGCCCTGGGCTGATCCACCGACCGTCGGACCCCCGTCGCCGAGGCGGGGGTCCGACGGATCCGCGACGTCCGGAGCCGGGGCGGGTCCGGATCGAGGGAGACCCGGAGTCAAGGGAGGTCCGGAGTCAAGGGGGGCCGCGTCAGAGCGCCTTGAGGCCGTCCAGCAGCCCCTGGCCGCCGGGGCTGCCGAGGCCGGTGCACGCGTCCCAGTCGGGCCCGGAGGCGTACGCGCCGTTGCTGCCCCGGGTGATGTCCCGCAGGACGCCGGTCGCGAACTTCGTGTACAGCAGCGGGTCGAGGAAGCCGACCTGGGCGGAGCCGGGCAGGCCCTGGTTGATCCGGGCGAGCAGCGCGGACCACATCGGGGCGGCGGCGCTGGTGCCGCCGATCTGGTTGAAGTGCATGCCGTCGACGCTCGGGACGACCACGCCGGTCTGCGGGTCGGCCAGCGCGGACACGTCGGGCACGCCGCGCCCGTGCGCGTGCGGAGGGTCGGCCGAAGGCGGCACGTCGGCGCCGGACTGGTACGCGGGCACCGGGAAGACCGCGCTGATGCCGCCGCCCGTCCGGCTGCCCGGGCCGTCGTCCCAGCAGACCTCGCTGACGACCTGCCCCTGGCGGACCACCAGGCGGGTGCCGCCGACGCCGAGCACGTGCGGGCTGGAGGCGGGGAAGTCGGCGTGGGCGCGCTCGTCGTCGACCTGGTCGCGGGAGCCGTCGTCACCCGAGGCGCAGCAAACGCTGATGTTCTTCTCGGCCGCGCCGGCGCAGGCGGCGTCCACCCGCTTCATCGCCCCGATCGTCCACCGGCTGCCGACGGTGGCCTCGGGGTTGCCGTAGCTGCAGGAGATCACCGTGGGCCGGTTCTCGGTGTCGTTGACGATCCGGGTGATCAGGTCGACCCAGCCCTGTTCGGTGAACCGGCTGAAGTAGACGACGATCTTCGCCTTGGGGGCGAGGGCGCCGACGACGGCCAGGTCGAGCATGATCTCGCCGCTGCTGTCGGCCGTCTCGAAGTCGGAATCCTGCCCCGGGTCGTTGCCGGGGGTGCCGACGCCCGGGATCACCACGTTGGTGATGTCCGGCATGTCCTGGTGGAGGACGTTGACGAAGTAGTTCCTCAGGGCGTCCAGCGAGTAGCCGCCGGACGGGACGCCGGGCGGCGTCTCGCCGTTGAAGGCGAGGACGGCGATGCACTGCCCGCTCCCGTCGGTGCCGGCCGGGTAGGCGTACGGCGCCTGGAGCTGCGGCGGGAGGAAGGCTCCCGGCCGGACCGTCGCGGCGGTGTGCGCCACCGGGGCGGCGTCGGCGGGCCGGCGGATCAGCAGGCGGCTGCCGATCGGCCGGTCGTCCAGGCCGAAGACGTGGCTGACGATGCCGTCCAGCTCCGCGGGGACGAAGATCTGGCCTACCCGGCCGCGGTAGGTGCGGGGATTGCCCTTGGCGTCCTGGTAGCGGTAGCGGGCCAGGGTCACCTGGAAGGCGTCCGAGACGTCCCGGGTGGTGCCGGTCAGCTGGACGCTGCGGGCCAACGGGTTCGGGTTCTCGACCTTGAGGCCGTGCTCGGCGGCGAAGGCCTCGACCGCCTTGAGGTCGGTGTCCAGCCACCGGTGGGTGGCGGCGTACTGGTCGTCGGTGGGCAGGACGCGCCGGGTCGGCGCCTGGAGCGCCAGCTCGTAGACGTCCGGCCGCGGCTGCGCGGCGGGGTCGCGGCGCAGGTAGACGGTGACGGTCAGGGGTGTCTGGGGGTGGGCCGGTCCGATGGCCCGCGCTCCGTCGAGCGGAACGCGGGAGCTGTCCGGCAGCGCCACGTAGTGGTTGGTCGACATGATCGCTCCAACGGTCGGGTCTGCGCCGGGAGCTCGCGACTCTGGGTCGTGTGCTTTCGACTGTCCGCATACGGCACACGCTTATGTCGTATGCGTACAGCGTCCTCCGGGGGCCAGGTGGCGTCAAGGGGCGCCGAGGGAGCGTCAGGGGGGCGGCGCCCCCGGCCGGGACCGGGGGCGCCGCCAGGGGTGGCGGGCCGCTCAGCCGTCGATGCGGTGCTGGCTCCAGAAGGAGGACAGGTCCACGGTGGTGGCGGCCTGGGCCGCGGCCTTGAACTCCGCGGTGGTGGAGACGCCGTACCAGTGCGCCTGCGCGTAGTTCCGCAGCAGCGTGGTCATCGCGGTGTCGCCGATCGTCCGACGCAGGTCGTGCAGGGCGCACTTGCCGTAGCCGTAGACGACCGTGGAGTAGCGGGAGGAGTTGGCGTCCCAGTACGCCATCGAGTTGGTGATCCGCTCCGCCGAGGAGGCCCAGGAGACGCTGTTCCAGCAGTTGTTGCCGGTCTTGCCGAGGGCGAGGTCGGTGGCGTAGTCGGTGAAGGCCTCGTCCAGCCAGGGGCCGTTGTACTCGTCGTCGCCCACGATGCCGTACCACCACTGGTGGCCGATCTCGTGGGTGAGCGCCGTGGTGCTGACCAGGTCGAGGACGAAGCCCGGGTACTCCATGCCGCCGAACCAGAAGTTGTTGTCGATCACCGCGTCCAGTTCGCCGTACGGGTAGGCGCCGAAGCGCTGGGCGTGGGCGTCGACCGCCGAGGTCGCGGTGGAGAGCATCGACGCGGAGTCGGAGGAGCTGATCCCCGCCACCGAGTAGACGTTGACCTTCACCCCGGCCGCGGAGGTGCCGGAGATCCTGGTGAACGGTCCGGCGCCCCAGGCGAAGTCGCGGACCTTGCTCGCGGTCGCCTTGGTGACGGTCCGTCCGGCCGTGCCGGGGGTGTCCACCGAGGTGCCGGTCGCGGGCACCAGCAGGCCGGTCGGGTGGTCCAGGGTGACGGTGAAGTCCGAGGCCACCGAGTAGAAGGACTCGCCGTTGTTGGTGTACGGGTCGAGGTGCCAGCCGGCCGCGTCCCGTATCGCCAGGACGGGCAGGGCGTTGCCGAGGAAGTTGTACGCGCCGTCGTGGCCGAAGCGGTCCGCGCCGCTCGGCACGGTGATGCCGAGGTCGAAGCCGACGGTGCCGCTCTGGCCCTGCGCGAGCGGGGCCGGCAGGGTGATCTTGAGCGCGGTGCAGTTCACCGTGAGCGGGGAGGGCGTGCCGCCGGTCACGTTGGTCACCGTGATCGGGGTGCTGGGGCAGCTGCCGTGGGCGTTGTCCCACAGCCGCAGGTACACCTCGTTCAGCGGCGAGGACGAGGCGTTGCTGAAGCTCACGCTCTCGTGCCCGGTCCAACTGCCGCCGGAGGCGTCGCTGGTGAGCGCGACGGTGTACGCCGGCGAGACCGGGGTGCGGGTCGGGTCGCCGGGCTGGGGCGGGGTGCCGCCGCCGGAGGCGTCCAGGGTGACGTCGTCCAGCACGAAGCTGGTCTGCAGGCTGGCGTCCTCGACGCCGGTGAAGGCGAGGGTCGCGCTCTGGCCCGCGAAGGCGGAGACGTCGAGGGTCTTGTGCACGTACCCGCTGCGGGCGTCCAGGTTGGAGTAGGTCGCCAGCGTGGTGGAGCCGAGCTTGACGGTGAGCTTGTCGTAGGCGGTGCTGCCGGTGGTCTCGGCGGTGTCGACGTGCAGCCAGAAGCCGAGCGTCGCGGTGCCGCACCCGGCGGGGAGGGTGACGGACTGCGAGAGGGTGTCGGTGTGGCTGGAGCCGTAGCCGTCGAGCCAGGCGTAGGAGCTGCCGGAGTGCGCGCTCTGGCCGCTGTCCGCGGTGATCGCGCCGCTCGGCGCCGTCCAGGACGAACCGCCGGACTCGAAACCGCCGTTGGCCACCACCTGGGCGGGTGTGCAGTCCGCGGCGCTCGCCACATTGGGGGTGGCGAGCGCCGCGAGGCCGACTGCCGCGAACAGGGCGGCGCCGGTCAGGGCAGGCAGGATTCTTCTCATCGGAGCCTCTCGTGGGGAGCGGGCCGGGAGCAGCAGCGTGACAGCAAGCCCGCGCCTTTGAAAGGCTCATGACATGAGACGTGTACGCCCCACCCTCACCGGACGACCGGCAGCACCGCCCGCGCGCCGCGGCCGGTCGCCGCCTCGATGAAGGCCACCGGGTCGGCGACCCGCGCCAGCAGCGCGCGGGTGAAGTCCAGCGCCTCCTCGGCGGGCGGCGGGCCGCCGACGGCCGCGACCAGGTCGAGCAGATGGACGGTCGCCTCCATCAACGCCACCTCGCCGAGCGCGCCGACCGTCACACTGCCGAGCAGTGGGTGCGCCACCGTGGCGCCCGGCGACAGGTCCGCGATGCCGTCCAGCGCGGCGGGGCCCTCGACGCCCAACCGGGCGATCAGCACTGCGGGTTCGGCCGCCTCGGCGGACTGCTTCGCCGCCTCGGCGACCTGCTCGGCGGCGGTGTGGGCGATACCGCCAGGACGGTTGTAGGCGCGCAGGATACCGGCCCCGTCCACCACCTCGGCCGGCGCGTCCAGGACGGCCGCGCGCAGCCCGGCGAACATCTCCGGCACCGGCGCCACGTGCGCGAACAGCTCCCGCACGGTCCACCCGGGCAGCCGGGTGGACCGCTCCCAGTCCTCGGCGGCCAGGGCGGCGCCCCGCTCCGCCCACGAGGCCCAGATCTCCACCAACAGCGCGCGCACCGGGTCGTTCTGACTGTCCATCTGCTCTCCTCGGTTCTCTTCGGGACGGCGATCACGAAGTCGGCCCCACGCTATCCCGAGCGCCCGGAAAACCGTTTGCCGCACCCACGGCCGGGCCGCCACCATCGGCCCGTGACCGACTCCCCCACCCGTCCGCTGTCCGCACCCGCCGACACCCTCCCGGTCCCGGTCCAGCAGCAGCCCCGCCGCCCCCGGAGGCCCGACGCCGCACGCGCGTGAGGGCCGCGCTGGCCGCGGGGCTGCTCGCCGGGCTCGGCGTGGCCGTCCCGGTGGGGGCCGTCGGGGCCTACCTGGTGTCGCTCACCGCACGCACCTCGCTGCGCACCGGCGCCTGCGCCGCCCTCGGCGTGGCCACCGCGGACGGCCTGTACGCGCTGCTCGCGGCGGCCGGCGGCACCGGCCTCGCGCCGCTGCTCGAACCGGTCGCCCGGCCACTGCGGCTCGTCTCCGCCTTGGTCCTGCTGGCCCTCGCCGCCCGGACGGCCGCCACGGCACTGCGCAGCCGCCCCGGCACCGCCGCCGACGGACCGCGGGCACAACCGCCCTCCCCCGCCCGGGCGTTCCTGACGCTGCTGGGCATCACCCTGCTGAACCCGCTCACCGTGCTCTACTTCGCCGCGCTGGTCCTCGGCGGCGGCAGCCAGGGCGGCGTCCCGGCCCGGGCGGCCTTCACCCTCGGCGCCTTCGCCGCCTCCGCCTGCTGGCAGCTGCTGCTGGCCTCCGGCGGCGCCCTGCTCGGCCGCGCCCTGACCGGCCCGCGCGGCCGGCTGCTCACCGCGCTCGGCTCCGCCGCACTGGTCGCCGCACTCGCCGTCCGGCTGCTGCTCTACTGAACGCACCCTTCTCCACGCGCAGCGGCGTCACACACCGCGACCGGCCCCGCCACCGCCGTTGCCACAGCCACGCCCCGCCCCCACCCCACCCCGGGTCGGCTGACCAGCGGGATCGGCGAAATCGGCCGCCGGAGTCCGCTCAACCATTTACGTCCGATTCATACCTTGTATCCTGGTTCTGTATCCGCTGAGTGACATCCGCCGAAGCCCGGCCCGGAAACGGGCCCCGCGTCGTGACTGGTCCGTCGAGCCGGCCGAGCGGCCGGGGCGCGGGCCGGCGACACCGGCACCGACCCGGAGGAGTGCGGAGATGGCCGAGCAGGACGCCTCCGAGAAGCGGGGGCGGCTGAGCCGCCCGCTGGTGCTGGGCGCCGCCGTGGCCCTGGTCGACCGCGAGGGCCTGGGTGCGCTGACCATGCGCAGGCTGGCGACCGAGCTCGGCGTGGAGTCGATGGCCCTGTACCGCTACACCCCGGGCAAGGAAGCGCTGATCGACGGCCTGGTCGAGGCCTACTTCGACGAGATCAACGCCCGGCTGCGGGCCGGCTCCGTCCGCGGCCCCCACCATGACGGCTGGCGCGCCGAACTGCGCCGGATCGCCCAGGCGTTCGCCGCCACCGCGCACGCCCACCCCGAGATCCTGCCGCTGGTCGCGACCCGCCCGCTGGCCGTCCCGGTGGCCCGGCGCCCGACCTCGGTGCTGGACCTCACCGAGCACATCCTGGCCGTGCTCGGCCGGGCCGGCTTCGACGACGCCGGCTCGCTGACCGTCTACCGCAGTTTCGTCGCCTGGAACCTCGGCTGCATGCTGGTGGACAAGCGCCAGGTGGTCGACAACCCGAGCGAGCCGGACCCCGCGCTGCGGCTCGGCCTGCACCGGCTGTCCGCCACGGACTACCCCCGGCTGCGCGCCCTGGTGCCCCGGTTCGCCGACTTCGACGACGAGGCCGAGATGCTGAGCGGCCTGGACAGCCTGCTCGACGGGATGCCCGAGCCACCCCTTGACGGCTTCTACGGCGGCGACGCATCCTGAGGATACGAGGTACACGTCGGACATATCCGCTCGAATCGGCGCCACCGGCAGCCCGCTGACGGCGCCCGGGAAGAAGCCCCCATGTCCTCCGTACCCGACACACCACCCCCGGATGACATCCTGCGCCTCCGTGTCACCGCCAAGGACCCGGAGACCCTGCGCGCGCTGCTGCGCGACACCCGCCCCGACGTCGGCGGACGCCCGCGCGTCGAGGAGGACGGCCGCGTCGGCATCGACGTCTACGCCCCGGCCGACCGGATCCCGGCCCTCGAACGCGAGGGCGTCACGGTCACCGTGATCGGCAACGCCAGCGAGGCCGGGCGCGCCGCCCAGGCCGAGGTCGGCAGCGGCGACCGCTTCGCCCCCGCCGACGCCGTCCCGCGCGGCCTGGCCGCCAAGCTCTCCGGCTGACCCGGGAGGCCCGCCATGCCGTACCTGAACGTCACCGAGGTCGAGTCCGCCGTGACCAGCCTGGCCACCGCCTTCCCCGACCTGACCCAACTCGTCACCCTGCCCGAGCCCTCGTTCGAGGGCCGCACCGCCCACGCCCTGCTGATCGGCGAACCCGCGCCGGCCCCCAAACCGTGCGTCATGATGATCGGGGGCGTCCACGCCCGCGAATGGGGCAGCTGCGAGATCCTCATCCACCTCGCCGCCGACCTGCTGGAGGCCCACCGGGACGGCACCGGCCTCGGCTACGGCGGCACCGCCTTCACCGCCGGTCAGGTCAGCGGCCTGCTCCAGCGGCTGGACCTGGTGTTCTATCCGCTGGTCAACCCCGACGGCCGGCACTACAGCCAGACCGTCAGGCCCATGTGGCGCAAGAACCGCAACCCGGCGAACGCCGGTGGCAACCCGGCCCCGGACTGCGTCGGAGTCGACCTCAACCGCAACTACGACTTCCTCTTCGACTTCGTCACCGCCTTCGCCCCGGGCGCCAACCCCCAGGTGTCGAACGACCCGTGCGACCAGCAGGTCTACGCCGGC
Organism: Kitasatospora sp. NPDC048298; assembly: GCF_043201465.1. NCBI lineage: Bacteria > Bacillati > Actinomycetota > Actinomycetes > Kitasatosporales > Streptomycetaceae > Kitasatospora > Kitasatospora sp. NPDC048298. The sequence goes on along the minus strand of NZ_JBICYZ010000065.1, from coordinate 21,081 downwards.
CCGAGCGCGTTCTCCGAACCGGAGACCCGCAACGTCCAGTGGCTGCTGGACCAGCTCCCGCTGACCCGGTGGTTCGTCGACGTGCACAGCTACTCACAGGACATGCTCTACAACTGGGGCGACGACGAGAACCAGTCGGTCGACCCCGACATGAACTTCCGCAACTCCGACTACGACGGCAAGCGCGGCCTGCCCGGCGACCTCACGTACGCCGAGTACATCCCCAAGGACGACGAGGACGCCGCCGTGCTGCTCGCCGAGGCGTTCTGCAAGGGCGTCAACGGCGTACGCGGCCTGGCGTACAAGCCGATGAGCGGGTTCCACCTGTACCCGACCAGCGGAACCAGCGACGACTACGTCTACTCCCGCGCCTTCGCCGACCCGGACCAGGGGAAGGTGCTCGGCTTCACCGTCGAGTGGGGCACCGAGTTCCACCCCCGGTGGGCGGAGATGGAGCAGATCGTCCTCGACGTGGACGCGGGGCTGGTGCAGTTCTGCCTGGCCACCGTCTGAAACTCCGCAGGGAGGCCCCGAAGCCACAGTGCCCGACAGCCAGGGCGCCCGCCACGATCGGTCGTGGCGGGCGCCCTGGGTTTGTCCGTACATTTACGAGGCACACGTACGGGAAAAACGTACTTCGTATACGAGTCTGCTCGCCTCGCCGGAGCGGGTCAAGGGGTCCTGGGCCCCGGGGCGGCCCGCGGGGCTCCCGTCCCTCAGACCCGGGCGCCGAGCATCCGCAGCACCAGCTCCCCGTAGCGGCGTCCGAGCTCCTCCGGCGCCTCGGTGGAATTGCCGGTGTACCAGCGGGAGACGTCGATGCCCAGCGAGGTGACCGCGCGGGCCGCCGTCCGCACCTCCACCACCTGGAACTCCCCCGCCGCCACGCCCGCCTCGATCAGCGCGCTGACCTCCCGCTCGATGTCCAGCCGCAGCGCGGCGACCACCGCGTAGGCGTCCTCGGGCAGCGCGTGCAGCTCGTAGTTGACCACCCGGCCGACCGTCCGGCCCCGGGCGTGCCAGGCGGTGAACCGCTCGACCAGCCGCCGCATCCGCTCGGCCGGACCGCCCGGGCCGGCCGCCGCGTCCCGGACCAGGGTGAGCGTGGCGGCGTGACCGGCCTGGCTGATCTCGGCCAGCAGCGCGGCCTTCGACTGGTAGTGGATGTACAGCGCCGCCGGGCTCATCCCCGCCGCGGTGGCGATGTCCCGCGTCGTGGTGGCGTGGAAGCCGCGCTCCGCGAACGACTCCACGGCCGCCTGGAGCAGCCGGTACGCCGCTTCGGGGCGGACGTCGGCGCCGGGCAGGGTCGGCCAGAGGTCGGCGAGCGGGGTGCTGGTCATGGCGCCATCCTCCCAGAGAACTCGTACAGGCTTTCGCGCCGGTCGTCCCCCTCGGGCGGGGGCGGGCGTCCGACGGACTGTTGACAGGCTCCCGCACCGACAGCATGCTGAGCAAGCGCTTAGTCAGCAGTTGGCGGGATTCCCCCGGGGCCCCGCAGATTCCCGGCAGACCCCGCAGATCCGCGCCGATCCCCACACGTTCCCGCAGGTTCCCCCAGGTTTCCGCAGGTTCCCGCACGAAAGGCAGGACGCTCCGTGGTGCACTCCTTCAAGGGCCGGGTGGCCATCGTCACCGGATCGAGCCGGGGCATCGGCCTCGGCATCGCGCGCGAGCTGGTCGACCGCGGAGCCAGGGTCTGCCTCACCGCCCGCAACCCCGAGCCGCTGGCCGAGGCCGTCCGCGACCTGGGCGGCCCGGAGAACGCGATCGCCGTCGCGGGCAAGGCCGACAACCCCGCGCACCAGGAGGAGGCGATCGCCCGCACCCTGGAGGCCTTCGGCCGGCTCGACCACCTGGTCAACAACACCGGCATCAACCCGGTCCTCGGGCCGGTCCTGGACACCGACGAGGGCGCCGCCGCGAAGATCCTCGCCGTCAACGTGCTCGCCCCGCTGGCCTGGACCCGCCGCGCGCACGCCGCGTGGATGGGCGAGCACGGCGGCTCGATCGTCAACGTCGCCTCGATCACCGGTATCCGCGCCTCGCTCGGCATCGGCATGTACGGCGTCAGCAAGGCCGCGCTGATCCGGCTCACCACCGAACTCGCCGCCGAGCTGGGCCCCCAGGGCATCCGGGTCAACGCCGTCGCCCCCGCCGTGGTCAAGACCAAGTTCGCCGAGGCGCTGTACGAGGGCCGCGAGGAGAAGGTCGCCAAGGCCTACCCGCTGGGCCGCCTCGGCGTCCCCGAGGACGTCGCCGGCGCCGTCGCCTTCCTGCTCTCCCCGGACGCCGGCTGGATCACCGGCCAGACCCTGGTCCTGGACGGCGGGGTCACCCTCGGCGGTGGCATGTGACCACCAGGGCGTTCGACGGCCCCACCCCGAACGACCAGGCGCCGGACAACCAGGTGCCGGACGGCCGGGAGTTCGACGGCCGGGGCGTGGTGGTGACCGGCGGCGGCCGGGGCATCGGCGCCGCGCTGGCCCGGGCCTTCGCCGCGGCCGGCGCCCGGGTGGTGGTCAACGACCTGGACGCCGAGGCCGCCCGCGCCGTGGCGAAGGAGTGCGCGGGCACCGCGCTGCCCGGGGACGCGGCCTCCGCCGAGGGCCTGGCCGAGCTGGTCGGGCGGGCCCGCGCCGAGCTGGGCGAGATCGACGTGTGGTGCGCCAACGCGGGCGTCGCCCCGGCCGGCGGGACCGACGCGCCCGCCGCGGCCTGGGCGGGCGCCTGGGAGGTCAACGTCATGGCCCACGTCCGGGCCGCCGACCTGCTGCTCCCCCGCTGGCTGGAGCGCGGCGAGGGCCGCTTCCTGGCCACCGTCTCCGCCGCCGGGCTGCTCACCATGCTGGGCTCCGCCCCGTACTCCGTCACCAAGCACGGCGCACTGGCCTTCGCCGAGTGGCTCTCCGCGACCTACCGCCACCGGGGCGTGCGGGTGCACGCGCTCTGCCCGCAGGGCGTGCGCACCGACCTGCTCGCCTCCACCGGCGCGGTCGGCGAGGCGCTGCTCGCCCCCACCGCACTCGACCCGGCGGACGTCGCCGAGGCGGCGCTGGACGGGATGCGCGCGGAGCGCTTCCTCCTGCTGCCGCACCCCGAGGTCGCCGACTACTGCCGCGTCCGGGCCACCGAGCCGGACCGCTGGCTCGCCGGGATGAACCGGCTCCAGCAGGGGCTGGAGAGGAGCGAAGTGCTGTGAGGGCCTGGCAGGTGGGCGAACTCGGCGAGCCCGCCGAGGTGATGCGGCTGGCCGAGGACGTCGCGCGGCCGGTGCCCGGGCCGGGGCAGCTGCTGGTCCGGGTGCGGGCGGCGGCCGTCAACTTCCCGGACGCGCTGATGGTGCGCGGGCAGTACCAGGTCCGCCCGCCGCTGCCGTTCACGCCCGGCGTGGAGCTGTGCGGCGAGGTGGTGGACGGCGCCCGGCGGGGCGAGCGGCTGATCGGCAACCCGGTGCTGCCGCACGGCGCCTTCGCCGAGTACGCGCTGCTGGACGCCGACGCCACGTTCCCGGCGCCCGAGGCGCTGGACGACGCCGAGGCGGCCGCCCTGCACATCGGCCACCAGACCGCCTGGTTCGGGCTGCACCGGCGGGCCCGGCTGCGGGCCGGCGAGACCCTGTTGGTGCACGCGGCGGCCGGCGGGGTCGGCAGCGCGGCGGTCCAGCTCGGCCTGGCCGCCGGGGCGCGGGTGATCGCCGTGGTCGGCGGGCCGTCGAAGGCGCGGGCCGCGCGGGCACTCGGCGCCGACCTGGTGGTGGACCGCCGGGAGCGGGACTTCGTCGCCGCCGTCAAGGAGGCCACCGACGGGCGCGGCGCGGACGTGGTCTTCGACCCGGTCGGCGGCGAGGCCTACACCGGCTCCGCCAGGTGCGTCGCCTTCGAGGGCCGGATCGTGGTGGTCGGCTTCGCCGGCGGGCGGATCCCCACCCCGGCGCTCAACCACGCCCTGGTGAAGAACTACTCGATCCTCGGCCTGCACTGGGGCCTCTACAACACCCACGACCCGCGCGCCGTCCGCACCGCCCACGACGAGCTCACCAGGCTCGCCGAACGGGGCGCCGTCCGGCCCCTGGTGAGCGCCCGGGTGCCGCTGGCCGGCGCCGCGGACGCCGTCCATCGCGTCGCCGCCGGGCTCAGCACCGGCCGGATCGCCGTACTGGGCGACTGACCCTCCTCCCGGCTCGGGCTGCGACACCGGGCGGGGTCGCAGCCCATCGGCTGCGACCCCGCTACCGGCCTTCTCCTCGTGTCAGGACGGGTCGGCGTCAGTAGACGGTGATGTCCCAGTGGCTGCCCTCGTTGCAGTACAGGTTGCCCGACGCGGCCTTCCACTGCGGGTAGCCGTCGCCCCGGAGGCCGATGTAGGTGAAGCTGTTCTGGATGTAGTTGTCGATGCAGGAGCTGCGGGAGACGTCGACCTTGTAGCCGTTGTAGTGGCTGTAGGTGCCAGAGGCGTGGCCCACCTCCGTCCCGCCCGTGATGTTGATGGCGCAGCCGCTGGCCTGCTTCAGGGTGATGACGGCGCTCACCGTGCCCGAGTTGATCTGGTCGAACGAGGTGCAGGTGGAGTTGGACCTGGTGGTGCAGCCCCCGCTGGAGCTCCACGTGATGCCGGCGCCGCTGAGCTGGCTGGCGGCCGCCGACTGCGACAGCTTGGTACCGCTGGCGCCGGCCGTGGGCGCCGAGAGGGCGAGGCCGGCCAGGGCCAGGGCGACGACGGTGGCTGCGGTGCGTGGCTTCATCTGCATCTCCCGGTCAGGATGACGTGCCTACGACTCGACCCCCGGGCTCCGAGGACCGGCATCGCACCAGGATGGCGTATCGCTGTCTATGCGGGTAGACCCCGGGCCGTGAATTTCGCTCGACGGGGAGCGGCCCTCAGCGCGTCGAAACGCTCGCTCCTCAGCCCTCGACGTCCACCGTGACCTCGTAACTCCGCTGCCCGGGCGGGCAGTTGAGGGCCTCCCCGCAGGAGGTCCGGGTGGCGGTGAGGCGGGCGGTGCCGGCCGCGCGGGCGGTGAAGGCCGCGGTGACGGTGCCGCAGCCGCCGCCGGGGCGGCAGGACGGGGACGGGGCGGTGCTCGGGGCGCCGTCCGCGGCGAGGACCTCGGGGGCGGAGCTGGTGGCGGCGGACCAGTAGGTGCTGTGGAGCGCGAGCGTCAGCGTCGCGCCGACCGCGATCCGCACGGTGGTGCGGTCGGCGTGCTCGTCCACCGTGACCGTCGCCGGGCCCGGGGTGGCCGACGTGGTGGCGGGCGTCGACGGGCCCGTTCCGGTGGAGGCGCAGCCGGTCAGGCTGAGCAGGGCGGCGGCGAGTGCCAGGGCGGCGGGTCTTCTCGGATTCACGGTGGTTCCTCTTGCCGTTGTTCCAGGGGCCGTTGTTCCAGGGGCCGTTGTTCCAGGGGCACCGGTTCGACGCACCGGCGGCCGGTTCGGATCCCGCCGGACGGCACCGGGCCGCAAACGGCACCGGGGCGGGCGCTGGGCCCACCCCGGTGCGTTCGGCGCGACGGTGGTCAGGAGACGGTCACGTCGTCGTAGTAGGTGTAGGTCGGGTCACCCGGGTAGTTGTCGTCGTGGTTGCTCAGGGTGAGGGTGTAGGAGTGGCCCGGGGTGACGGCCGCCGTCTTGTTGGTCCAGGTGCCGACGGTGGTGCAGGTCTTGGCCAGGACCGTGGTGGTCGTGCCGGTGGTGTTGTCCTTCAGGGTGGCGGTGGCCCAGTCGTAGGTGATGGTGTCGTCGCAGGTGTTGCTGTACCAGAAGGACAGCGTGCTGGAGCCGGTGGGCGCGGTGAAGGTCTGGGCGATCGAGGAGTCCCCGGTCGGGTTGGTGGAGCCGACCATCGCGCCGTAGCTGCCGCTGTGGGCGGCGGAGGTGGTGGCGGAGGTGCTGCCGGCGGTGGTCCAGCCGGTCAGGCTGCCGCTCTCCAGCCCGCCGTTGGTGACGGGGTTGCCGCCGCCCCCGCTGGTGGACTCGGTCCAGGTGAAGGCGGTGTTGCCGGCGGCGCCGGTGCCGTCGGTGGCGGTGACCGTGACGCTGGAGGTGCCGGCGGTGGTCGGGGTGCCGGAGATCAGGCCGGTGGAGGAGTTGATCGACAGGCCGGCCGGCAGGCCGGTGGCCGAGTAGCTCAGCGTCTGGCCGGTGGCCGAGTCGGTGGCGTTGATCTGCAGGCTGGCCGCCGTGCCGACGGTGCCGCTCTGGTTGCCCGGGTTGGTGACGGTGACCGCGTTGCCGTGGGTCAGGATGGCGTGCGAGATCGCGCAGGAGTTGGTGTCGTTGGACCAGCTGGCCTGCTCGGCGTAGCTGCCGAAGGAGCCGAAGGAGATGTTGGCGGCGCCGCCGGTGCTGCCGGGCTGGATCCAGGCGCACTCGTCGGAGTTCTCCTGGCCGTTGTAGCTGCTGCCGGAGACGTGGTTGGTCCAGCCGCCGGCCGGGTTCTGGTCGGACATCATCTCGTGCCACTCGTGGCCGAGGGTCATCGTCCAGCCGTCCAGCGTGCCGGGCGAGTTGACGAAGCCGACGCCGCAGTTGGAGCCCGCGTCGATGTTGTACGGCTGGTTGGAGAAGGCGATGTCGCCGTAGGGCGAGCTCGCCGCACCGCCGGTGAGGGTGGTGTCACCGTTCCAGTCGTGCCAGGCGCAGTACCCGGTGGTGGGGTTCTGGTAGTCGTCCGGGTTGGTGCCGTGCGGCGACAGGACGATGTAGTACGCGTCCCGGTTGGCGGCGGCGGTGGTGTTGCCGAAGTGGCCGGCGGCCTTGACGGCCTCCTGGGCGAGCTGGTTGCCGCTGGCCTGGCTCGGCGAGGCGGCCGCGTTGTCGTACCAGACGCCGGACAGGACGCCGCCGCTCTGGTACGGGATGAAGTTGGCGTTGGACGGGCAGCTCACGGCACCGGTGGCGACGTTGGGGCCGTCGCACCACTGGGTCAGGTCGGCGGACCAGGTCTCGCCGTTGGTGCCGATGCCCTTGAACATCTGCTGGGTGGCACCGGCGGCGCCGGCCGAGTCGTTGGTGAACTTCGCGTTGCCGTTGGCGTCGGTGCTCTGGGTGCCCCACTGGTTGCCGTAGAACACCAGGTAGACCTTGGAGTGCCCGCTCTGCACGCCGATGCCGTCGACGCCGCCGCCGTACGACAGCGTCTGCTGGCCCGTCGCCGCGGCCTGGTTGTGGGCGGCGAGCCACTTCTTGTAGTTCTCGTGCTGGGACATGCCGGGCACCGCGCCGTGCCGGTAGGGGTGGCCGTTCTGCGGGCTCCAGGGGTTGAACTCGCTGGTGGAGCTGCCCTGCGAGCTGGAGACGTCCTGCGCGGAGGCCGGAGCGGCCGCGCCGGCCAAGCCGGCGGCGGCGAGCGCGAGCGACGCGATCGCGGTGAACGCCGCGTTCCTCGCGCGTGCTGTCCTGGGGGAGTGACCCATGGGTGAGGGTGCCTCTCTTCTGCCGATCGTCCCGCGGCCCGGGGGGCCGGGAACGATCCCTTTGTGGGGAAGGGCCGGCGGCGGATTCCGTCGGGGCCGGTTCCGGTCGAATTTCATTCGTGCACCGGAATTGACTGCCCGTCGGGTCTTTGCCGCCTGCGTGGCAAGAAGGAAAGCAGAGCTGATGAACACCGGTCAACGGCATAGGGTAAGGAGCGATTAAGAAGCGCGTCCAAGCAGGTCAAGCAACGTTGATGAAAAGGGATCAACGCGTGTAGCCATTCACTGAATACGATGCGAAATGCCACACCGGAATCCGCTACCGACCGTTTGGCGAGGCCCACTGACGGCAATTCACCGCCCCCTCACCCGCCACCTCCCCGGCCCCGCTACCGCTCGTAGGCCATCTCCGGGAAGCGCGCCGAGGGGCCGTCCAGCAGGTGGTCGTCCTGGCCGCGCAGCCAGCGGTCGAAGAAGGACGCCACGTAGGAGCGGGTGGCGAGTTCGGCGCGCCCGGGGCGGATGTCGCCGACGTCCCTGCGCAGTTGATCGGCGCTGAGCACGCCCTGCCGGGCGAGCTGCGGCAGCAGCGGCTGGCCGTCGGTGTACGAGCCGTGGCGGGAACCGGTGAGGGTGACGTCGGCGCGCCAGCCGGTGCTGTGCTGCCACAGGGCGTTCCAGCCGGGCTGGTCGCGGTAGCTGCCGGAGTCGTCGCTGCCGGTGCCCATCAGCAGGAACGGCCGGTCCAGGCCGTCCTCGGCGACGCTGGGCAGGAAGACGCCGGTGTGGCCGTCGGGGCCGGGGAAGTGCAGCTGCCCGTCCATGTTGACGCCGGCGGTGATCCGCGGGTCGTCGTGCATGGTCTGCAGGGCGGTGAAGCCGCCCGCCGACTGGCCGACCATGCCGATCCGGCCGAGGTCGAGGGCCCCGGCGAGCCCGGCGGGCAGACCGGGCCGGCCGCCCAGTACGGCGAGTCGGTCCAGTCGGTCCAGTTGGTCCAGTACGAAGCGGGTGTCGGCCACCCGGGTGTCCATCGCCTTGCGCAGCACGGCGCCGATGTCCAGGCCGGGTTGTCCGAGCATGCCGGGGAGCACCGAGGGGGCCAGGTCGCCGCCGGGGAAGGCGACTTCGGAGGCCTCGTAGGTGTGGTCGACGGTGACCACCACGTAGCCGCGTGAGGCGAGGTCCTCGACCAGCGCCGTCCCCCAGGTGCGCGGGTCGCCGAGCCCGGGCGAGTAGAGCACGACCGGGCGCGGGCCGCCGGCCAGTGCCGGGGCGTCCCTGCGGGCGTGGGTGCGGATGGCCGACCAGTCGGTGCGGCCGGGCTCGGTGCCGTAGTTGAGCAGGCCGACGCCGTCCGGGCCGTCGAAGTGCCGGCCGGCGGCGGGCTCCATGTAGGGGGCGCGGTCGTCGCCGGCGGCCGGGTGGGAGGTCGGGTACCAGAGGCTGATCATCAGCTCGCGCCGCTGTCCGGGGTGCCAGGGATCCTCCCGTCCGGCGTCGGTGAGGTGCAGCGCGGTGGTCCCGATCGGGTACGGCCCGCTGGGTTCCGGCAGCCAGGCCCGGGCCTGCCGCCCGGTGCCGCCGTCGGTCCCGGTGCCGCCGCCGGTCGGCGTGGCCGCTCCGGCCGTGCCGATCGTGCCCACCGCCGCAGCCGCCGCCAGTACCACCGCCGCCACGGCCCGTCCCGGAATGCCCATGGTGTCCCCTCCGTGTTCCGATCGATCGAACACGCAGGACACTACGGTCGGCGACGGGCCGCGGCCGTCATACCAGGGGGCCAACCGGTCCCTGAATACCCCGGTGTCACACCCCTACGGGTCAGCGCCGGTACTGCCGCAGCTCCCTGCGGGCCAGCGAGCGCTTGTGCACCTCGTCCGGGCCGTCGGCGAGCCGCAGGGTGCGGTTGCCGGCCCAGAGCTGGGCGAGCGGGGTGTCCTGGCTGACGCCGGCCGCGCCGTGGGCCTGGACGGCCTTGTCGAGGATCCACTCCACGGTGCGCGGGGTGGCGATCTTGATGGCCTGGATCTCGGTGTGCGCACCGCGGTTGCCGACGGTGTCCATCAGCCAGGCGGTCTTCAGCACCAGCAGCCGCAGCTGCTCGATCCGCACCCGGGACTCGGCGATCCAGTCCTGCACCACGCCCTGCTCGGCCAGCGGCTTCCCGAACGCCACCCGCTCGCTGGCCCGACGGCACATCAGCTCCAGCGCCCGCTCGGCGATGCCGATGGCGCGCATGCAGTGGTGGATGCGGCCGGGGCCGAGCCGGGCCTGCGCGATGGCGAAGCCCGTGCCCTCCTCGCCGATCAGGTTCTCCACCGGGACGCGGACGTCCTCGAACAGCACCTCGGCGTGGCCGCCGTGGTCGGCGTCGTCGTACCCGAAGACCGTCATGCCGCGCCGCACGGTCACGCCCGGGGTGTCGCGCGGGACGAGCACCATGCTCTGTCGGCGGTGCGGTTCGGCGTCCGGGTCGGTCTTGCCCATCACGATCAGGATCCGGCAGTCGGGGTTCATCGCACCGGTGATGTACCACTTGCGGCCGTTGACGACGTACTCGTCGCCGTCCCGCTCGATCCGGGTGGCGATGTTGGTGGCGTCCGAGGAGGCGACCTCGGGCTCGGTCATCGCGAAGGCGGAGCGGATCTCGCCGGCCAGCAGCGGGCGCAGCCAGCGCTCGCGCTGCTCGGGGCTGCCGAACTGGGCGAGCAGCTCCATGTTGCCGGTGTCGGGCGCCGCGCAGTTGAGCGCGGGCGGGGCCAACTGGATGCTGCGGCCGGTGATTTCGGCGAGCGGGGCGTACTGGAGGTTGGTGAGGCCGGCGCCCGGCTCGCCCGGCAGGCTGTGCTTGTCCACAAAGAACAGGTTCCAGAGGTTCTGCTTGCGGGCCTCGGCCTGGAGGTCGGCGACGACGGGCGGAATGGCCCACGGGTCGCGGGCCCGGTCGGCGAGTTGGGCGGCGAGGACGGGCTCGGCGGGGTACACGTGCTCGGCCATGAAGGCGAGCAGCTGTTCGCGGAGTTCGTTGGTCCGGGCGTCGTAGGCGAAGTCCATCGGTGCTCAGTTCTCCTTGAGGGTGCTCAGGCCGTGCCGGGCGAGGACCGGCGCCATCTCGCCGGCGCGCTCGAAGCCGGTGCCCAGGGTGCGGCCCTGCTGGAAGCGGAAGTGGATGCCCTCGGCGACGGCGGCGAGTTTGAACGAGGCGAAGGCGACGTACCAGTCGAGGTCCTCCGCCCGGCGGCCGGTCGCGTCGGCGTAGGAGGAGACGATCTCGTCGGGCTCGGGGAAGCCGGGGGCGGTCATGGCGGAGGGGATGATGCCGCCGCCGACGCCCGCGAGTTCGGTGTACATCACCAGGAGGCCGATGTCGGTGAGCGGGTCGCCGAGGGTGGACATCTCCCAGTCCAGGACGGCGGCGATGTCGTCGGCGTCGTCGACCAGGACGTTGTCCAGCCGGTAGTCCCCGTGGACGAGGGCGGGCGCGGGCGAGACGGGCAGCCGTCGGCCGAGGAGGTCGTACAGCCGGTCCAGGTCCGGCAGTTCGCGGCTGCGGGAGGCGGCGAGCTGCTTGGACCAGCGGCGCAGCTGGCGCTCCAGGTAGCCCTCGGGGTGCCCGAAGTCGGCGAGGCCGACGGCGGCGGGGTCGATCCGGTGCAGGGTGGCGAGGGTGTCGACCAGCCTGGTGCCGAGCGTGTGCACCCGCTGCTCGCCGAGGGCGGCCAGCGGCGCGGCGTCCCGGTGGGCGGTGCCGGGGACGTACTCCATGAGGTACCAGGGGGCGCCGAGGGTGTCGGTGTCCGGGTCGAGCAGCAGGGTGCGGGGCACGGGGACGCCGGTGTCGCGCAGGGCGGTCATCACGCGGTACTCGCGGCCCATGTCGTGCGCGGTGGCGAGGACGTGCCCGAGCGGCGGGCGCCGCAGGACGGCGCGGGAGGCGCCGTCGCTCAGCACGTACGTGAGGTTCGAGCGGCCCCCTTCGACGAGGTCGGCCCGCAGCGGCCCCTGGAGGATCCCGGGCAGCTCGCGGTCCAGGTGGGCCCGGAGACGGGCCAGGTCCAGGCCGGGCGGGTCGACGGGGGTCTCGGCCATCGGGCGGCTCCTCGGGGAGGCGGATCATTGACTAAGCGCTTGCTTAGCATTCAACCCGGAAGGTCCGCTGTCAATGGCATGAACCCCGGGGCCCCGCGACCCCGTAGACGTCGTTACCACCGCCGATCGCGCCGGACGGGCCGCTGCCACACCGCCCCTGGAGCGGTTCGACCTTGACGCTCAAAAATGTTCTGATGATCGCATTCATCGATCATCTTCCGAATACTTCCTGATCAGACATCAGGGAAAAGGGGGTCCTGTGCGGACTGCTCGCGGCTCGGCCATCCTGCTGGCGATGGGGGTCCTCGGGGCCTCCGCCCTGGCGACCGGATGCTCCGACACGACGAGCAGACCCACGACCGCCACCGGCACCACCCCGTCCAGCCCCACCCCGAGCAGCACCACCGAGGCCCCGGCCCCGCCGCCGCCCGCTCCCACCCCCACCTGGGACGGCCAGGTCAAGGTGCTCGGCGACGGCTCCACCTCCTACACCGGCCCGCAGCCCAAGCAGCCCACGCCCGAGCGGCTCAAGCCCGGCGAGAAGCCGCCGCAGTTCGTCGTCTTCTCCTGGGACGGGGCGCTGGAGGGCGACGAGCGCATGTTCTCCCGCTTCCGCAAGCTCGGCGTGGAGAACAACGCCCAGATGACCTTCTTCCTGAGCGGCCTCTACACCCTCCCCAAGTCCAAGAGCACGCTCTACAAACCCCCGCAGCACAAGCCCGGCGACGCCTCCATCGACTACGCCACCGACCCCCACATCAAGGACACCCTGGAACAGCTGCGCCTCGCCTGGCAGGACGGCAACGAGATCGGCACCCACTTCAACGGGCACTTCTGCAACGCCAAGGGCGGCGGCGAGTGGAGCACCGAGGAGTGGAAGAGCGAGCTCGACCAGGCCATCTCCTTCGTCACCAACTGGAAGACCAACACCGGCTTCAAGGACCTCCCGCCGCTCCCCTTCGACTACACCAAGGAACTGGTCGGCGGCCGCGCCCCCTGCCTGGAGGGCCAGAAGAACCTGCTGCCGGCCGAGAAGGCCACGAACTTCCGCTACGACGCCAGCTCCCCCGGCGAGTTCCAGGTCTGGCCCACCAGGAAGGACAGCATCTGGAACTTCCCGCTCCAGATGCTCCCCTACTCCGGGAAGTCGACCCAGAGCCTCTCGATGGACTTCAACTTCCTGGCCAACCAGTCCGGAAACACCACCAAGGGCGACCCCAGGAAGTACGACACCTGGGAGAAGGAGACCCGCGACAGCTACCTCGCCGGCTTCGAACGCGTCTACAACGGCAGCCGCGCCCCGCTGTTCATCGGCAACCACTTCGAGGACTGGAACGGCGGCATCTACATGCAGGCCGTCGAGGACGTGATGAAGAGCGTCTGCAAGCGCGAGGGCGTCCGCTGCGCCTCCTTCCGCCAGGTCGCCGACTGGCTCGACGCCCAGGACCCGGCGGTCCTCGACAAGCTCCGCCAACTCGACCCCGCCCAGCCGGCCGACTGGTCCCGCCTGGTCAAGTGACGGGCCCGGCCGGCGCGGGCCGGATCCGGAACCGCGCACGGCCCGGCGGCAGGGCTCCCACGGTCATCTCCGATCGAGATGACTGACATTCCGAAGCATCGCCCCGGACGGGGAAGCAGCGGACACGGACCGGCGCTCACACCCGTGTGACGGCAGCGAGGAGGCTGCCGTCACCGCCCCGCCCGTGCCGGCCGACCCCGGCCCACTGCTTCGAGAAGGTGCCCCATGTCCGCCTCGTCCGACCTCCCGACCGCCGCGCGCCGGTCCGCACCCGCCGACGCCCCCCACGGCGTACCGGGCTGGCTGATAGCGCTGCTGGCCGTCGCCTCCGGCATGACGGTCGCCAACCTCTACTACGCCCAGCCCCTGCTCTCCACGCTGAGCGGGGTCTTCCACACCAGCACCGCCACCACCGGGGCCCTGATCACCCTCACCCAGGTCGGCTACGTGATCGGCATGCTCTTCCTCGTCCCGCTCGGCGACCGGCTGGAGAAGCGCAACCTCATCACCGCCCTGCTGACGGTCACCACCCTCGCCCTCGTCGCCGCCGGGCTCGCCACCAGCTTCCCGATGCTGCTGATCGCCTCCCTCGTCAGCGGCGCCACCTCGGTCGTCGCCCAGGTCCTCGTCCCGTTCGCCGCGAGCCTCGCCCCCGACCACGCCCGCGGCCGGATCGTCGGCCGGGTGATGAGCGGACTGCTCACCGGCATCCTGCTCTCCCGCACCCTCAGCAGCCTGGTCTCCGACGTCGCCGGCTGGCGCACCGTCTTCCTCGGCTCCGCCGTCCTGATGGCCGTCCTCGGCGTGGCCCTGCGCGCCGCCCTGCCCGCGCACGCCCCGACCACCACCATCCCGTACCACCACGTCCTGCGCTCCACCGTCCGGCTGGTGCGCACCCACCCCGCCCTGCTGCGCCGCGGCCTCTACCAGGCCGCGATGTTCGCCGCCTTCAGCGCCTTCTGGACCACCGTCTCCTTCGTCCTGACCGGCCCCCACTTCCACTACTCCGCGGTCGGCGTCGGCCTGTTCGCCCTCGTCGGCGCGGCCGGAGCGGCCGTCGCCCCGTTCGCCGGGCACTGGGCCGACCACGGGCTGACCCGCCGCATGACCGGCATCGCCTTCGCCGTCGCCGCCGTCTCCTTCGCGCTCGCCGGCTTCGGCGGCCACAGCGTCGTCCTGCTCGCCCTCGCCGCCGTCCTCATCGACATGGCCGTGCAGGCCAGCCTGATCCTCGGCCAGCACACCGTCTACGCGCTCGACCCGGCCGCCCGGGCCCGCCTCAACAGCGCCTTCATCGCCATGTTCTTCGTCGGCGGAGCAGCCGGATCCGAACTCGGCTCCGTCGTCTACCACGCCTGGGGCTGGACCGGCGTCGCCACCCTCGGCACCGCCCTGCCCCTGCTCGCCCTGCTCTACTGGACCACCGAACGCCGCCAGGGCGCGGCCGCCGAACCCGGCACCGCGAACGCGTGACCGGGAGCGACCCGGCGCCGGCCTTCCCCGCACCGAGGACGGGCCGGCGCCGCGTGCCGGGCCGCCCGCCGCTCGCCCTCGGGCGGCACCGCCCTCCGCATACGATGCGTGAAGATCGACAGCCCTCGCCGCCCCCGCACCGGGCGGCGTACGGCCCAACCGGGAGTGGACGATGGATCTGCGGCAGATGGAGGTCGTGGTCGCGGTGGCGGACACCGGCGGCTTCACCGCGGCGGCACGGCGGCTGCACGTCGTCCAGTCCTCCGTGTCCGGCACCGTCCGCGCCCTCGAACGCGAACTCGGCACCCCGCTGTTCGACCGCACCACCCACCGCGTCGCCCTCACCCCCGCCGGCGAGGCCTTCGTCCCCGCCGCCCGCGCGACGCTGCGGGCCGCCGAACTCGCCCGGGAAGCCGTCGACGCGGCCCGCGGGCAGCTGCGCGGCCGGGTGACCGTCGGCACCATGCAGGGCGTCTGGGCCGGCCTCCACCACGCCCTGGCCGCCCTGCGCGCCGAACACCCCGGCGTCGTGGTGCACCTGCGCCAGGCCGCCGTCGCCGACATCCGCCAGGCACTGCGCGAGGGCACCGTCGACCTGGCCGTGGTGGCGCTCGACCGCCAGCAGCAGCGCGGCCTCACCACCAGACTGCTGTCCCGCGAGTCCATGGTGCTGCTCGCGGCGCCCCGACGGATGCTCGCCGGGGCCACCCCGGACGGCGAGGTCACCCTCGCCGACGTCGCCCGGCTGCCCCTGGTGGACTTCACCCCCGGCTGGGCCATCCGGCACGCCGTCGACCGCGCCTTCCGCGCCGCGGGCGTCGACCGCAGCACCACCTTCGAGGTGAACGACATCGTGGCGGCCGCCGAGTTGGTCCGCAACGACCTGGGCGTCTGCATCATGCCCAGGTCGATCGCGGACCGCTTCCCCGACCTCCCCCGGTACCGCTTCGAGCGCCACGCCCCGACCTGGAAGGTCATGGTCGTCCGGCCTCCCGGCGAGGCGCCGCCCGCCGTCGCCGCGCTGTTGCGGCACATCACCTGAACATCACCTGACGCCGTGCCGGCGGGGGCTCGCCCTGGAGGTCCGGCAACAGCAGGGCGCCCTCCCGACGCCGCGGAGCGGTCGGTCGGGAGGGCGCCTGTCGGACGTCACACGAGGCGTCAGCCCCAGTTGCCCACCAGCGGGACGTCGCCCGGGTTGCCGAACTTCGTACGGTAGATCACCAGGTCGGAGTTCTCGGAGGCCCCGTAGAAGGTCTGGTCGCCGGGCCGGTAGACGCCGATGGTCTCCTTGCCGGTGCCGTCCCAGTCGCCCTTGACCGGGATGTCGTCGGGGTTGCCGAACTTGACGCCCGGCCGCACGTGCTCCGTCTGGTTGGAGTCGTTCAGGTAGAAGATCTGGGTCTGCGGGTCGTAGACGGCGACGGTGGTGGTGCCGTTGCCGTCCCAGTCGCCGACCAGCGGCTTCCAGCCCGGATTGCCCAGCTTGATCCGGTACTTGACGGTGGAGTTGTCGTCGGAGAGGTAGAAGTACTGGTCGCTGGGCCGGTAGACACCGACCGTGGTCCGCCCCTGCCCGCTCCAGTCGCCGACCAGCGGGATGTCACCGGGGATCCCGAACGGGAAGGTGGCGGCCGCGGTGGCGTTGTCGTTCGACAGCTGGAAGGTCGCGGTGTCGCGGTGGTAGACGCCGATGGTGTCGGTGCCAGGACCGTTCCAGTGGCCCGTCAGCGGGACGACGTCGTCGCCGCCGCCGCCGAACACGGTCTGCCCGGTGTACCGGCCGTTGTGGGCGGCCTCGCCGAAGCTGCCGTCGGACCGCCGGTAGACGCCCGCCGAGGCGGGCTTCGGCGTGGGCGTGGCGTTGACCACGGCCCTGCCGATCCGCTGCTGCGCCGCGACGGTCAGCGGCACCTTGTTCGGCTGGTCGGGGCCCAGCCAGCGGAAGTTCTGCAGGTAGACGACGCGCGGGTCCTGCGCGGCGAGCGCCCGGTACTCGGCGTTGTACGCCGCGATGTCCGCGTCCGTCCTGTCGGGGTAGCAGTTCACGGCGACGCCCCACTCGTTGGTGGACTCCGGGAAGAGCATCAGGTGCTGGTCCGGCGAGGAGAGGAACGTCTTCAGGTTCGCCAGCAGCGGCTGGAGCCGGCCGCGGCCCATGCAGTAGTGGTCGAAGCCGACGATGTCGACCTCGGGCGGGATCGGCGCGGTCTGCTCGGCGTTCCAGCGGTCGAGGCTCATGATCAGCGTCTTGTCCGGGAACGCGGCCCGGATCTGCTTGGCCTGCAGCATGACCTGCTCGGGGGCCATGCCGTGCGAGTAGGGCTCGTCCGCCATGTCCACGGCGGCGATCTTGTCGATGTTCGGCCCGATGCGCTCCACCAGCTTGCGGAGGTTCTCCGCGGCGTCCGGGTTCGGGTGGACCGCCCAGTCGCCCGGCGAGTTCGGGATCACCGTCTCCTGGTTGACGTCGATCACGCAGGAGGCCGGCAGGCACTGGTCCAGGAACTCCAGGCGGGGGTCCTGGCCACGCAGGTAGTTGTTGAGGTTGGTCCACTGCGCCACCTCCGGCGCGTGGTTGACGCCGTTGTTCGGCGAGTCCGGGTCCCGGATGTCGAAGAATCCGTAGTAACCGAGCCCGCCCAGCATGGAGATCCGCAGGTCGTCCACCGTGGTGACCTGGCCGGCCGCCGAGTGGTGGGCGCCGAGCGAGACGTAGCCGTCGCGGGGCAGCTGGACGTCGGTGCGGCCGGAGAACACCGTCGCGCCGTTGACCAGCACGCTCGCCCGCTGCTCGTCCGTCTTGAGCGCGACCGACACCTCGTAGGAGCCCGCCGCCGGGGCCGTGGGCAGGACGATCGACCGGCCGCCCTGGAAGAGCGTCAGCCCGCCGTCGGACTGGACGCGCAGACCGAGCGCGACGTCCTCGGCGTCCACGGCGCCCGTGCCGCCCGAGGCGTTGCTGACGGCGAGGGAGGCCCAGTCCTGGCCGGAGGTGCTGCCGACCACCGGGGTCAGCACGGCGTGCACCGTGTAGGCGCCGGTCGGGACGTCCGAGGTGGCCGGCTTGTTCAGACGCACGGCCGAGGTGCCCTTGGGGAAGGAGAGCACGTTCGGCTGGGCCGGGCTGTTGACCTGCACCGAGCCCGCCGGCGGGTCGAGGGCCAGGCCCTTGACGCCCGAGACGGCGGTGTAGTTCGCGGAGATCAGGCTCGGCTGGCGGGCGCTGAGATCCTGGTTGAGCCCGAAGTCGGCGGTGGCGTTGGGCGCGCCGTCGAAGGTGTCGACGAGCGGCTTGGCGCTGCGGGTGGCCCCGGTGTCGACCCTGCTGACGTTCAGCCCGTGGCCGGCGCCGTCGCCGAAGGTGGTGAACCGGTCCGGGTTGGTGAGGTAGGCGCCGAGGTAGAGGAACTCGCTGCCCGGCCAGCGGGTCACCCCGGCCGGCGCCGAGACGGTGAACGGGGTGCCGTTCACCGTCAGGGTGACGGCCCGGTCGGCCCCGGTGGAGACGGTCAGCGAGACGGCGTACTGCGCCGTGGGCGCCACCGTGCCGGTCCAGAACGGAGTCTCACCGCCGCCGCCGTGGAAGAGGGCGAGCCCGCCGCGCGAGCTGACGGTCAGTCCGAGGTCGACGTCGCCACCGGTGACGTAGCCGTTGCTGCGGTGGCTGCGGCTCAGCACGATCGAGCCCCAGTCGTTGCCGCCGGTGTCACCGACGACGGGGTCGATCACCGTCGAGACGGTGTAGTGCCCGGTGCCGTCCGCGACGGCCGGCGCACCGAGCATGACCGCGGAGACGCCCTTGGCGAACAGCAGCTTGTTGGGGTAGTTGGGATGACTGGTCTGGACGAACCACTGGTCGGGCGCGACCGAGGTGTCCCAGCGGCCGGAGACCCGGGTGTAGGAGATCCCGTGCTGCCCGGCCGGAACCGACTGCCGGGCTTCGAGCCCGACGTTCAGCCCGTACAGCGGGTCGGTGTCCCTGGCCGGGTCCAGCTGGAAGGTGTCCGCGAAGGCACGCGTGGTGTCGAGGTCCACCGGCGTCGGCCCGGATCCGTCGCCGGCCGGGGCGCCGGTCGGGGCAGCGGCGGGGGCGCCGGTCGGGGCGGCTGCCGCCGTGGTGGGTGCGAGGCCCGCGGGCAGCAGTGCCAGCGCGAGCGCCGAGGCGCCGGCCAGCAGCCCGCGGCCCAGGCGTTGAGTGAGTATCACCGAGTCGTAGTCTCCCGGTCGTCGGACCGGCGGCGCGGGTCCGCGTCGCCGAAAGGGAGCGGACACGACCGGCGTCCTACCAGGTCAGCGGCCTTCCCCCCGGGGCGCGATCATAGGGGGTGGACACGAGCGGCCGCGCCGGATGTTCCGGCGCGGCTCTGGCTCTGGCGCTGGCGCTGGCTCAGCACCGACTGGCCGCGCCTCCGGCCGGGTCCGTCCCCTGCGCGGACCCGACCGGCTGCCCATGCGGTGCGTACGGGACGGGCGCGTCGACCGGGCCGGGGCCGGGTGCGTACGCCTGTCCTGTGCCGTGGGGATCGAGCCTAGGCAGGGGCGCCTTACCGTTCGCTTACCGATCGCTCACCGCTCGGCCCACGGGCGGCGCCCCTCGGGCGCCGGCCGGCCACTCCGTACGGCCCCGGTGCCGTACGGCCCCTGCCGGGCTACCGGATGTCGCTCAGCTCCCGCGCCTCCTCCAGCACCCGCGCGGCCGACTCGGCCAGCCCGGCCGCCTCGTACGCCCGGCCGAGCGCGCGGAGCGCCTCCGCGAGGAAGGAGCGCCAGCCGCGGGCGCGCCACACCAGCACCGACTCCTCCAGGTGCCCGACCGCCGCGGCGTGGTCCCCCGCCGCCAGGTCCAGCTCCCCCAGGATGCCGAGGGCCTGGGCGAGGTGGTGCCCCAGGTCGAAGCGGCGGGCGATGGCCAGCGCGGCCTCGGCCGTCTCCCGGGCCCGGTCGTCGCCGGTGGCCGCGTACAGCATCGCCAGGTAGAGCAGCGAGAACGCCTCCACGTAGCGGTCCTTGAGCGAGCGGGCCATGGCGAGCGAGCGCAGGAGCAGCTCGCCGCCCCGCTCCACCTGGCCGGCCCGGCCGTGGGCGGCTCCGAGGAACTGGATCGCGGTCGTCTCGAAGCGGGTGTTGCCGATCAGCCGCGCCACCCGCAGCGCCTCGGTGAGGTGTTCGATCGTGCGGTCGAGGTCCGTCTCCCCGTAGGCGATGGCGATGATCTGGTGGGCCCGGGCCTCGCCGCCCGGGTGGTCGTGGGCGGTGGCGAGGTCCAGGGCCTGCCGGGCGGCGTCCAGGGCCTCCTGTTCGCGGCCCTGGGCCACCAGGCTCCAGGCCGTCAGGACGAGGGCGTCGGCGGTCCCGCGCGGTTCCCCGGCCTGCTCGAACAGGCCTCGCAGGTGTCGCGCCCGGTCGTCCAGCGCGACCATCGTCTGGGTGCCGTCCGGCAGGTCGACGGTCGCCCCGGAGCCGTCGGCCGCGGTGGTCCAGGTCGTCACCTCGATCAGGCCGCGGGTGAGCACGGCCGTCCCCAGGTCGTCGCCGGCCGCCCGGCAGGCCTGGAGGGCGGCCAGGTGGGTGGTGCGCCACTCGTCGTACAGGCCGCGCACGTCGCAGTACTTCTCCTGGCAGGCGGCGAGTTCCCACGCCATCGGCACCATGCGCAGCGCGGCGGCCTGCCGGGCGCTCGCGTTCAGGGCCGGCTGCTCGGCGTCGAACCAGGCCGTCGGGTCGTCCAGCAGCGCCGCCGCGACGCCGGACGGCATCGGGTGGCGCGGCGCGGCGCCGTGGATCGGCGCGAAGCACGGCCCGGGCACCTGGTCGGCCGCCTGCTCGGCCAGCCAGAGCCAGGCGCCGAAGGCCCGTTCGAGCGCGGCGGCGCGGGCGGCCGGTTCGTCCGCGGCCTCGGCGTGCTCGCGCGCGTACAGCCGGACGAGGTCGTGGAAGCGGTAGCGCAGGTGCGGCTCCGTGCCGGTCTCCTGGAGGAGTTGGGCGTCGATCAGCTCCTCCAGCTGCCGCTCGGCCTGCTCCGGCGGGATGTCGGCCGCCGCCGCCGCGGCCCACGGCGCGAAGTCGGGGGCGTCGAGCAGCCCGAGCAGCCGGAAGGTGCGGCGGGTCGGCTCGGCGAGGCGGGTGTAGCCGACGGCGAAGCCGGCCCGTACGGCCAGGTTCCCGGCGGCCAGTTCGTCGAGCCGGCGCCGTTCGTCGTGCAGCAGGTGGGCGAGCCGGGCCAGGGTCCAGCGCGGCCGGGCGGCCAGGCGGGCACCGGCGATGCGGACCGCCAGCGGCATGCCGCCGCACAGCTCGACGATCCGGGCGGCGGCCACCGGCTCGGCGGCGACCCGGTGCTCCCCGAGGATGCGGCGCAGCAGCGTCCGCGCGTGGGCGGCGTCGAGTTCGTGCAGGTCGACGAGCCGGGAGCCGGGCAGGGCCGTGAGCGCGGCGCGGCTGGTGACGAGGACCGCCGGGCGGGGCGGGGGCCGGGGGGGGGCCCCGCCCCCCCCCCCCCCGGGGGGCCCCGGGCCCCCCCCCGCCCCCCCCCCCGCCGGGTGGGGGGGGGGGGGGGGGCGGCGCGCCCCGCCCCGGCGGG
>NZ_JBICYZ010000064.1:0-56937 GCF_043201465.1 Kitasatospora sp. NPDC048298 | reverse complement strand
CGATCTCGGGCCTCAACACCTCAAGATCTGCACGGGGGACGGCGTGTGCTGCGTCAGGCGCTCTGGATCCACCCACGGATGGAGCAGAAGAGCCCTTTTTAGCTGGCCGTTTAACCGTTTGTGGCAGTTCATCGGGGTTTGGTGCCCTTGTTGTCATGGGCGGGCCGGGCATACACCTCGCCGGTGGCCAGGACTTTGCCCACCTCGTAGCGGACGGCTTGAGCCGGGTGGCCGACCCGGTCCGGGGCGGGTAGGTGTGATACACGTGCTGGTGAACGTCCCTACGTGTGTAGGTTCCTGAGCTTGCGTCGGATGCGGGCGGGCGTGAGCTTGTTCGGTTCCGCCGGCCGTTCCCACGGGTGGCGGAGGTCGGCGACGAGCAGAACGGGCGAGACGGAGCTGGGTGTGGGCGGCGATCACCAGCCAGGTCCAGCGGTCGGCCGCCGCCGAGTCGCACAGGCGGGGGCGGGTCCAGCCCAGGGTCTGCCTGAGCAGGCGGAACGTGTGCTCCAGGTCGAAGCGGCGGAGGAACGCCTGCCAGCAGCGGTCCACGTCGGCCGGGGTGGCGCCGGTGCGCGACCACCACAGCCAGACCGGTCAGCTCACCCCGTCGCTGGGCAGCTTCTCCGCGGCCGGATCACGGTGCCCTCGATCACCGGCAAGGGTCCGTCGTGCTCCAGCCAGGCCTCCCGCCGGGTCAGGCGCGGGTGGAACCGGCCCCAGGTCCGCTCGATGGCAGTGCCGAAGCTGCGGGTCGCGGTGCTGCTCATCGCCTGCTCGTCGCCCCAGGTGGAACGGGATCGCCGAAGACGAACTCGCCGCCGTGCTTGGGCGGCCCGCCGTCGGCCGGATTCGCCGCCGCGAACTCCGCGCGGCTGGGCGCCGGGCGGCGCATCACCCAGTCCGAGCGAAGCCGGCCCAGCACCTGCACCGGCAGGTCGCCGAGCAGGTGGGCGATCCGCGGGGCTTCGTAGCCAGCGTCCATCATCACCAGCGCCTCCGGATCGCCCGCCCTCCACTGCTCGGCACCGATCAACCGCACCACCGTGTCACGGAGTTGGGCGGTGGCGCTGGCGTCCAGGTCTGCACCGGGCTCCAGCCGGACCGCGTCCAGCGTCGCCGTCCACGACATCCGCCCGGCCTTCAACGCGACCACGAACGGGTACGGCCAACCGGGGATCACCTGGTGCTTCGCACGGCCGCGGCCGAAGGTGTGGCCGAACGAGCGGTCCGGGCAGCTCTCCGCGTCCGGCCGCAGCCACGGCGAGACGTCCACCCGGCCGCGGTTCAGCGCGCCGTACAGGGCACCGTGCCCGCGCCGATGCTCGGGCACCGGCGCCAGGTCCACCAGCGTCCTCACTGGCCCGTCGCTGCACAGCACCGCGCCGGTCAGCTCGAGCAGCGCGTCGCGCCGCCCGGTCAGGCAATCGTAGAAGACCCTCCGGAGGCGGGACAGTTCTGCGAACGGCTCGTCCCGCACCCCCGTTCCAGCATCCTCACCACTGCGGCCTTCGCATCAAGTCCTGCAGCTCTTGGCCGACTTCAGGATCACGCGAAGGCCGCACCCACGTCCCGGAGACACCCGAACGAGTGACCAACGAGCCTCTTCGTTCGAAGCTGTGCGTGAAGGACGAGCTCAGTTGGCCGCTTTGCCGAGAGATCCGAAGGCCCGGGTCACGTAGCTATCGAGCTGGTCACCGAACGCTGCAGCCGAGTCGATGTCGGAGGTGGGAAGGGTGCCAGCATCATCGATACCCGCGAAGTACTCCACGTCCGTCCAGCCGCCACGAAACAGCACGACGGACAGTTCACTCCCCAGGCCGGTGAGAACGACTCCGAAGGAGTCCGGGTCCACCACGGCTGCTCGGTCTGACTCAAGCTGCTGGGGCCACTTCTGCTCCTCGTCGCGCCATGTGACCGGCTCGACCGTCAGCCCGGCCTCCTCCCAACGGCTCCTTCGTTGTTCCACCTCAAGGACAGCCTCGTCAAGATCGACAACTCGCTTCATGTCCCGATCATGCCGCAAGGTCCGCCCGTCGCGTCAGGTGGACTGGAGGGGCGGCGGAGCCCGGGGTGAGCGAGCACCTACCTGCTCGTTCGAAACGGAGCGCTAAACGGCAAGTTTAGAGCCGTGCGCGGTGCCACTCGATCGCTTCCCGGATCAACTCACGGCTCCGCTGCCTGCCCGGTGCGCGAAGAAGCAGCTCGTCCAGGACTTCCTTGTAGTCCTCGAACTCCGCCGAGCTGTCCTTCCTGTCGGGATAGTAGTAGTAACTGCTCTGCGGGCCCTGCTCGACATAGATCAGTTCGGGAACGGAGCCAGGCGCGCCGAAGACCAGCCTGGTCACGTTGGTGAGCTGGAACGCCAGTGGCAGCTCGACCGGGATGATCCGCACGCCGACACCGGCCGTCTCGGTCCACTCCAGCAGTATCTCCATCTGCTGGACCATGACCTCGTGGCTGCCCACCGCCCGGTAGAGGGCGGACTGGTGCACAAAGAACACCGCCCGCACGCCGGCCGCGAGAAAGTCGCGCTGTCGCTCCAGGCGCGCATCGACGATCTGCGCGACCCGGTGCTGCCGGCTGCGCACCAGCGTGGCCTTCGTGACGGCCACCATGTACGGCTCGGTCTGGAGCAGGCCGGGGACGACGTGCGCGTCCATGGAGATCATCAGCGTCGCACGGCTCACCATTCCGGACAGGCGTCGCAGAGCCTCCGGCTCGGCGTCCCGGTGGAACCCAGGCTGGCTCTTTATCGAGGCTGCCTGCGCGAGCTCCATCAGCCGGGCGTGGTCCGGTCCTCGCCGGAGCCCAAGGGCGTCGAGGATCTTCGCGATGTCGTTGGGGTCGTTCAGCCGACGGTGACCGCACTCGATGCGGCTGAGCTTGGAGATCGACATGTGGGTGCGTGACGCGACCCACCCCTGCGTCCGGGAGCCACGCAATTCCCTCAGCTCGACACCGAGCTGAGCGGCGGGAATGCTCCATTCCGGCTCGCCCTGCCTACCAGACAGGGAATTCGGACCGGTGTTCGGATGCCCGTCATCAAACAGGCTAGCGGCCACAGGGCCCCCCTTGCGGAAAAACTGAGCAGACTACGCTCAGCTTTCCACACGGGGGGCCCTGCCGTCATGCCGAGTCTCCCTTCAAGCGGGAAACCCTATTGCATCAGGCCGCCATTTCGTCGAAATCGCCATCCTTCGCCCCGTAGACCCACGCGCCGATCTCGAGGGCAGCGAAGATCAGGGCCGGCCCATCCGGGTCCGCGCTGTTGCGCACGGCCACGCGCCCGTCCGAAAGACGCCGCATCTCCACGCAGAGCCCCTCCTGCTGGCTCCTGCGGCTCTTCTGCCACGGATAGGGGGATTCGATGCCGCTCGCAGGCATCCCGTTGCGGTAGCCCTCACCGTCACCCATAGCCAGCCTCCTCCTGTGCGAACGATACCTACCAGTCATCTGGTAGCACTTTTCGGGAACTCCACAGGCCAGCGACCCATGCAATCCCACGTGCAAATTGCCCGGGACAAGCAAAATGAATCATTGCGCCCAGAAATCGAACGACGCTACTCCCCGATTGGGTGACATCAGAGCGAAACAACGACCACTTATCACTATTTCATAGGGGTAAGTGTGCAGATTTTCGGACATAAATGATTACTTGAAGCGACAAAGCTGTTCATGCCCGCGGCAAGCATGATCCGGCCCGTCCAACCCGGCGACGCAGAGGGGCGGCCCCAGATCGGCACGACAACAGGCCGGCCCCGCCCCGGTCGAACTCACCGCCGTCCTCCTCCACCGCCGGCAGGCTACCGACAGGTGACCGGCGGGCCCACCGGCCGCACGCGGTTCCGGCCCTGCCAGTACGTGGATGGCGGTTCAACGGCGAAGAATCCCGTGGGGATGACGGATTCGACGGCGCCGAACGGTCCGAACCAGGGCTTCGTTTGTGGGCGCCTACCCGTGTTGCCGCTCGGGTCACCGTCCGGGGCCTAGACGCCAGCGAAGCGACTCTGCCACAGAGCGCGAGGGCGTCAGTGACCCGGAAGCACAGTCTGTACAGCGTCGAAGCTGTAGTGACGCGGTTGGCCAGCGGTCCGTCGGGTGCTGTCAGGGTCGTCTTCAAGTTGGCCTACGAGCTTTTGGGCCATCCACGGACACAGAACGCCCAGGATGCGCCGGTGGGCCCACCGGCCCCTCCCGGGAACACCACCACCTGTCAGCACGTCAGAATGCCGTGTGGCCCGGCGGTGTGCCGGCAGGACCGAAGACAGGACGTCATGACCCTCTACAGCATCGACCCGGACCGTCGCGAGCTGATCGCCGCCTGGGGAACGGGCGAAGGCTCGCTCACCACCCGGGTAGCCGTCCTCCCGGCCGAGGCCGGCACCTCCGTCCTGCTGGGCCTGGCCCGCGCACTCGACCACCTGTCGGATGCCGCCTGGCGCACCTACACCCACCCCGCCAGCGCCGCCGGCTCCCTGGAGCCCAACACCGAGGGCTGGCGGCGCGAGGAGGAACGCAAGCACTTCACCGCGGTCCCCGACGCGATCGCCAAGCCGAACCTGCCCAGCGGCGGCTCGATGGTCGTCTCCTACAGCCCCCTGCTCGAGTCCGCCCACCAGATCGGCCGCGCCCTCCACGGCCTCGACAACCCCGAGCTCACCAAGGCCATCCTCGCCGAGACTGCCACCGAGCTCGCCGCCGTCGAGAACGCCGAACTGGGCGACCTGGCCGGCCGCGCCCAGCAGGCCGTCCTGCTCAGCCGTGAGGACGCCTCCCCCGTCCAGGTCGCCGCCGCCGACCGCCTCCTGGAGCAGAACCCGTTCGGGTCGGCCGAGCTGTTCTCCGCCGTCGACCCGACTGCGGCTGCCGTCGCCGCAGCCCACTGGCTCGCCGCCGCGGCCGAGGTCACCGCCGACGCCTCCGGACACGACCCCGCCCAGGTCGTCCTGGAAGCCGACAACATCGAGGCCCTCCCCCACGAGACCCCGACCCTCCTCCTCGGACTCATCGAGAGCGGCGCCACTCCCCACGAAGCCGTCACCGGCCTCGTCCGCCACGCCATGCGCATCGCCGACGGCCTCCTGCCCGACCCCGCCGCCCTGCGCGAACAGCTCGACGACCTGGAAGAGACCCTCGCCGACTACGGCGACGACGGACCCGACCTCGACGACGTCGAGCTGCGCCTGACCCCGCTCGACCCCCGGCGTCCCGCCCGCGACCTCCTCGAAGACCTCCTCACCGGCATCCACGCCTGCTGGCTCCTCCACAACGAGTACGACGACCTCGACGACGAAGACGACGACACCAGCGCCGAGGACTGGACCGACGAACAGGCCGAACAGCACCAGCAGCGCAACCGCGAGCGCTTCGCCCAGCTCGTCCGCGAAACCGCCGCCCACCGCGAACCGCTCATCTGACCAGCCCGCTCCCGGCCAGGGGCTGACAAGCGACCTCCCTCGGATCTCCCTTTGCCACTGGTCAAGGGAGATCCGCAGATCAGCGCGCGCTTTTCATGCCCGGTGGTCGCATGGTGATCGCCCGCGGGCGCAGACTGGAAGTGCGGACAACTCGCGCACGACCCTCCGAGGCGATCACCATGCGCTGCTCACCGAATCCCTCAGGCGACCAGAGTCGGGGGCGTGTCTACCGGCGCTGCGGCTGCCGCGACGACCACCACCGCCAACTCGGCACCCATTGCCCCAACCTCGCTGCCGACCCCCTCCACGGGACCTGGGCCTTCGCCGTCGACACGCCGCCCGTCGACGGCCACCGCCACACCGTCCGCCGCGCCGGCTTCCCCGACGAACTCGACGCCCGGATCGCACTGCGGCGCTTCAACGAGGGCCTGGCCCTGTGCGTCATCACCGACCCCCGACAGCGCACCGGCGACTACCTGAGGGACTGGCTGGACGAGAAGGAGCTGCGCCTCAAGCCCACCACCATGGCCCGCTACCGCTCCTACACCGAGCAGGACCTGATCCCCGCCATCGGCGCGATCCCCCTGGTCGACCTCACCCGTCGGCACCTGAGCGCGTTCGTCACCGCCCAACTACGTCGGGGCCGCGGCAAAGTCACCGTCTACCGGATCCTGGCCACCCTCTCCAGTGCCCTCAGCAGTGCCGTCTACGACGGCCTGCTGGCACGCAACCCCGCCAAGCCCCCGCTTCTTCCCCGCCCTGTCTCCGCCCCGCGCCGCTTGTGGACCGAGGAGCAGACCGCCCGCTTTCTACGATTCACCCACGTCACCGACCCCCTCTACGCCGACCTCGCCGAACTCATGATCGGCACCGGCATCCGCAAAGGCGAAGCCCTCGCCCTGCACTGGGACGACGTCCACCTCCCCGACCGCGTCCTGTTCGTCCGCGCGACACTCTCCGCCATCGACAACAACCAGCTCCTGCTCACCGCCCCGAAGACCAAGGCCAGCAGGATGTGGGTCGCCGTCTCCGACCGCGTCGCCTCAGCCCTCAACGACCGCGCCGACACTCCCTTCGGCAACATCACCGACGGCGGCGGGTACGTCTTCCACCGCCACGGACGCCCCCTCCACCCCAAGAACGTCCTCGACCACTTCCACCTGCTCTGCGACAAGGCCGGCGTCCCCCGCATCGCGCTGCACGACCTGCGCCATCTCATGACCAGCTTCGCCCTGGCCGCAGGCGTCCCCCTGCCCGTCATCTCCAAGACCCTGCGTCACCGCACCCTGTCGACCAGCGCCAACATCTACGCCGAGCTCACCAAACTCGCCGCCCGCGCGGCCGTCGACGCCGTCGCCTGGATCCTCGACAGTGCCGACCACGACGTCCTCGGACTCCCCACCTGCCGCGCCCAGCGCCCCTGGCGCCAGCGCCCGCGCCTCCACCGGCAACTGCCTGCCTACCAACACACCCGCGCAGCGGAGCCGGCCACGCCCTGGCCGATGTGGCCCGGTGACCACCATGCGACCACCAGCTGACGGAACAACAGGAAGAGCCGGCACTCGGTTTCCCAAGTACCGGCTCTCACAACCGACTTCACAGTCGGGACGACAGGATTTGAACCTGCGACCCCTTGACCCCCAGTCAAGTGCGCTACCAAGCTGCGCCACGTCCCGTGGTCTCGGTGCCTTCAGCTGGGCCTGGGGGGCTCTGCTGTGGGCTTCTCGACCTTGTCTCCGGTTGTCCCGGCGACGTGGAAAACAATACAGCACGTCGGGGGGTGCTCGCTGCCAGGTTCGGGGGAGTGGTTCAGGGGGTGGGGTGGCGGGCGTCGTAGGCGAGGAAGGCGGGGCGGCGGGCGGCGAGGAGGAGGACGGCGGCGACGCAGGCGAGGCCGCCGGTGATCACGGAGGTGGCGGGGTTGGTGAGAGCGGCGACGGTGCCGGACTCGAAGTCGCCGAGGCGGGGGCCGCCGGCCACGACGACGATGAAGATGCCCTGGAGGCGGCCGCGCATCTCGTCCGGGGCTGCGACCTGCATCATCGTGTTGCGGAAGATCATGCTGATGATGTCGGCGCAGCCCGCGACCGCGAGCAGCAGGAGGCCGAGCCAGAGGTTGTGGAGGGCGCCGAAGGCCGCGATGGCCAGGCCCCAGGCGGCGACGGCGGCGAGGACGGCGAGGCCCTGGCGGTGCACGCGGCCGACCCAGCCGGAGAAGAGCGCGCCGGCCAGGGCGCCGACGGCCGGGGCGGAGACCAGCAGGCCGACGGTGCCGGCGTCGCCGCCGTAGAAGGTGATCGCGATGGCCGGGAAGAGGGCGCGCGGCATGCCGAAGACCATCGCGGCCAGGTCGGCGAGGAAGCTGGTGCGCAGGTTGGGCTGCTCACGCAGGAAGCGCAGGCCGTCGAGGACGGAGGCGCGGCCCTTGCGCTCGCCGAGCGGCCGCATGGCGGGCAGGCGCCACATCGCGTAGAGGGTGGCGGTGAAGGCGACGGTGTCGACCAGGTAGGCGGCCTGGGCGCCGTACGCGCCGATCAGGACGCCGCCGAGCATCGGGCCGACGGTGAGGCCGAGGTTCATGCTGACGGTGTTCAGGGCGTTCGCCGCCGGGAGCTGGTGGCTGGGCACCAGCCGGGGGATCATCGCGGAGCGGGCGGGCGAGCTGATCGCGAAGAAGCCGGCCTGGACGGCGACGGCGGCGTACAGGACGGCGACCAGCCCGAGGCCGGCGAGCGCCTGCGCGGCCAGGACAGCAGAGACGACCGCCAGGCCCGTCGAGCCGATCAGGCCCAGCCGCCGCCGGTCGACGGTGTCGGCGATGGCGCCGCCGTAGAGGCCGAAGGCGACCAGTGGGACGAGGGAGAAGATGCCGACGAGCCCGGTCGCGAAGGCGGAGCCGGTCAGGTCGTAGACCTGGACGGAGACGGCGACGGCCGTCATCTGCTGGCCTATGGAGGAGATGGCCTGCCCGGCCCAGACCCGGCGGTAGTCCGGGTGGTCGCGCAGCGGGCTGAGGTCGGCGAACGCCCGCCGGTACCAGGGCGCACCGGCGGCCGCCTCCGGCCCGGGGCCGTCCCCCGGCCCGGGATCAGGTTGGGGTTCGGGTTCGGGCTCCGCGACGGACGGCGGAGGGGGCGAAGCGGGTGAGGGGGAGGAGGACGGGGTGGAATGTTGATTGTTCGACATAACCCCCCATGCTCCGCTCCGCCCCCGGACGCCCTCGCACTGGGGCCCCACCGCGGCGGCGGCCCGCAGTGGACGACCAGTGGACCACCAGTGGCCCGCCGGGGCTCGCGGCGGGGCCCTGCCCGCGCCCGGCAGAGGCCCGGCCCCGCCCCGCCCGCTACCGGCTCAGCACCTGCTTCTCCCCCGCCTCCACCGCGAAGTCCAGCCGGTTGCCCGGCGGCGGGAACGGGCAGATGAAGTGGTCCGAGAAGGCGCACGGCGGCAGGTAGGCCCGGTTGAGGTCGAGGACGGTACGGCCCTCGGCGTCGGGTGCCGGCAGGGTGATGAAGCGGAAGCGGTAGGTGTCGATGCCGCTGGTCGCGTCCGCGATCACGCCGCTGAGCCACTCGCCCGACCTGCTGACGGTCAGGGTGCGGTGCTCGCCCGCCACGGTGAAGGCGATCTGCCCGGAGACGGCCAGCGGGCGCTCCCGCCCGTCGGCGTTCGGGACCACGACCGACTGCGCGTCACCGTCCTCGAACGGGGTGAAGACGGCGGGCACCGCCCACTCGGGCGCGTACGGGTAGGCGGCGATGCCCGCGAACGCGGTCCGCCGGGGTGCCGCCGGGTCGAAGACCCGCAGGGCCAGCTCGCCCTCGCGTTCGATCGGGACGAGCAGCAGGGCGCCCAGGGTGGCGGTGTCGGCGGCCGGGTCGCTGTCCGGGCGGAGCAGCACGTCGCCGTCCACCGGTGCGCCGGCGCCGTCGACCGTGATGCCGTCGGACGCCTCCGCCCGGACCCGGATGCCCTCGGCGTCGGCCCACCAGCGCCCGGGCAGGCCGGGGATCTCGGCGGGCTCCGGCTCCAGCCAGTGCGTGCCGGTGAGTGCGAGCTGGCCGTGCGGCGCGCTCACCGACGCCGCCCGGCCGTCGCTCCAGTGCTTCCAGTCCTCCGCGGCCGTCGCCGTCATCGGTCCACCCTCCCGGTCTGTCCGTGGACGGCCCGCCGTTCGGGCCGCCCGTCTCGGTCATCCACAACACCGTCCACGCGGACGGATCATTCCCGTCGGCTCGAAACCGCCGAAACCGCAACACGGCGGCAACGCGCCGAAACGGGGCACAACACACGGCACGACACAGGGCCCGACGACACCGGGCACACCAGCACCGGGCACGCCGACACGGGGCACGGCGACACGGCCACGGGCTTCACCTACCCGTCGTGGCGCTTCAGCGGACGGAACAGCCCTTCCTGCACCACGGACACCACCAGTCGGCCGTGCCGGTCGAAGATCTGCCCACGTGCCAGGCCGCGCGCGCCGTGCGCGATCGGGGACTCCTGCTGGTACAGCAGCCAGTCGTCCGTCCGGAACGGCTGGTGGAACCACATCGCATGGTCGAGCGAGGCCATGTCGAAGTTCCGCTCGCCCCACAGTGGCTCGACCGGGGCCCGGACGGCGTCCAGCAGCGTCATGTCACTGGCGTAGGTGAGGGCGCAGACGTGTATCAGCGGGTCGTCCGGCAGCGGGCCGTTGGTGCGCAGCCAGACGCCGCTGCGCGCCTCGACTCCCGCCAGCTCCTCCTTGCTCCACCGCAGCCGGTCGACGTACCGGACGTCGAAGGGCTGGCGGCGGCTAATGAACGGGGGCAGCTCGCCGAGCCGGGAGCCGACCTCGTCCAGTGCGCTCGGCAGGCCCTCGGGGGCGGCGACGGCCGGCATCGGGTACTGGTGCTCGATGCCCGCTTCCTCGGGTCTGTGGAAGTCGGCCGTGAGCGCGAAGATCGACCGGCCGCCCTGGATGCCGAGCACCCGGCGGGTGGTGAAGGAGCGGCCGTCCCTGATCCGGTCGACCTGGTAGACGATCGGCACGCCGGGGACACCGGGGCGCAGGAAGTAGGCATGCAGCGAGTGGACCGGGCGCTCGTCATCCACCGTACGCCCTGCCGCGACCAGCGCCTGCCCGGCGACCTGACCGCCGAACGTCCGCTGCAGCGCCTCCTCGGGGCTGCGCCCACGGAAGATGTTGAGTTCGATCTGCTCGAGGTCGAGCAGATCGACAAGATCGTCGACGGGGGTACTCATGCGCGCACGCTTCCTCTCCTGACTCCGAACGAATTCTCCAGCTCACTCGAATTCTCCGGCGACCCTGGTCATTCCCGCACAGCGGCCCGGAATCCCCAGTTCACTCGAACGAGTAGACGAGTCGGTGAGTCGGCGAGTCAGTGAGTCGGCGAACTGGCAAGTCGGCGAACTGGCGAACCAGTGGCGGACGGGACGACCTCACGCCCCCAGGGAAACCCTCCCCGGCTACTCCCCCAGCCCCGACTCCCGCACCGTGATGTTGAGCCGCCCGGTCAGCCCCAGCGCCGGATCGGCCGTCCCCGGCAGCGTCCGCACGACCCCGTGGTACGCGAACCGGACCGGGCCGCCGAACACTAGCAGGTCCCCGCTGCGCAGCTCCAGGTTCGTCCACGGCCGGGTCCTGGTCTCGGTGTTCCCGAGCCGGAAGACGCAGCCGTCGCCCAGCGAGAGCGACACCACCGGCGCGTCGGCCCGCTCGTCGCGGTCCTGGTGGAGGCCCATCTTCGCGCCGTGCGCGTAGTGGTTGACGATCGCGATGTCCGGCGCGTACGTCGCCGCGCCCGCGATCTCCCCCACCGCGGCCCCGTACGCCTCGGCGACGGCCCTGCGCGCCAGGTCCCCGAGCAGCGACGGGAACGGCTTGACGGGCGCGCCGTCCTCGGCGACCCGCCGGTACCCGTACGGGTACCAGTGCAGGCCGAGGCTCACCATCCGGACGGACATCGTCCCGCCGGTGGGCATCCGCACGGCGTGCAGGCCGGCCGGCGGACGGGCCCACTCCCGGCAGGCACCGACCAGCCGGCGCTGCGCGTCGAGGTCCAGCCAACCAGGGAGCAGAACGGCGCCGGGGGCCGGCTCGGAACGATCGCGCCCGCCCGGGAACCCGCCCGGATCGCTGAACAACTCGCCCTGGATCACCCCACCATCCTCCCGCACCGCGACCGCCCGGGCCCGGCCCCACCACCGACGGCGGGCACACCCCGGGAGTCCCAACTCCCGCCCGCAGGAAGGCCGGCGACGCCGCCACGGTGACACCCGGGCACCACGCCGAACCCCTCGGAGCAGCGCCGAACACCACGAGACGCCGCGAAGCATCGCGAGAAGCCGCGAAACGCCGACGGCCGCTCCCCCGACCGGCGGGGGAACCCGCGCGGTGGAGAAGCGGCCGTGGGAGCCGAACGCCTCGACCCAGGAAGCCGAACACCTCGGCACGTCGACACGTCAACACCATGGCGCCCGACCGGGCACCGGCACCGTGAAGCCCGAGCAGCCGGTACCGGCTACGCAGGGGGCCTCGGGTGCTGGGCGAGACCTCAGATGCTGAGGGTCTGGCCCGGGAAGATCAGGTCCGGGTTGCCACCGATGACCTTGGCGTTGTTCTTGTACAGGTCGTGCCAGTCCAGGCCCTGCGCGGCGGCGATGGAGCTCAGGGTGTCACCGGCCTTGACGGTGTAGCTGCCCTTGTCGGCCGGCTTGGCGTCGTTCGAGCGGTTCCAGGACTTGGCACCCTGGTCGGCCTTCGGCGCGGACTTCTGGGCGTCGGCCTTCGGCGCGGCAGCGTCGTTCTTCGGCGCGGCCTGGGCCTTGGGGGCGGCCTTCGGGGCCTCGGCCGGCTTGGCGGCAGCCTTCGGGGCCTGCGCCGGCTTGGCGGCGGTCGAGCCCGCCGAGGTGTCGACGGCAGCCGGGGCGCCGCCCTTGGTCAGACCTGCCTTGACGGAGCAGACGGGCCAGGCGCCCGGGCCCTGGGAGGCGAGGACCTTCTCGGCGACGGCGATCTGCTGCGCCTTGGTGGCCAGGTTGGCCTGCGAGGCGTAGGCGGTGCCACCGAACGCGGCCCAGGTGCTGGAGGTGAACTGCAGACCGCCGTAGAAACCGTTGCCGGTGTTGATGGCCCAGTTGCCGCCGCTCTCGCACTGGGCGACGGCGTCCCAGGTGGCGACGGAGGCGGCGGAGGCCGAGGTGGCCGTGACGAGGCCGGCCACCGGCAGGGCCGCGACAGCGGCGCCCGCCACGACGGCCATCCGAACGCGGTTGCGCTTGGTGGCGGCGGAGGTGGTGGCAGCGGCGGTCTCGTTACGGAAGGTCATGGGGTTCCTCTCGACAGCCCCGGGCGGGCATGCGGAACCAGGCCCTGGAGAGGGCCGCGATCGCTTGCCGCGTCCGTCGGACGGCCGTGCACGTGTCGGACGTGCCGCTGCCGCCCCGGCCACCCAGCCGCTCGCCGAGCGACCTGTTCGAGCGATCGCGTCGGCGGGCACCAGCCACGCCCGGCGAACCGGGGAGCCGTGCGTCGGGGGTGAACCCGGGTGGCGCTCGTTGCGCCGACGAAGAAGCTACGAGCCGGTCGGCGGGGAAACCAAAACCTCGGCGGTCTGCCCAGCTCAGCCAAGGGTTACCGAGGGTAACAACCAGGCAATCATGCCCGAAATGTCCGCTTTGGCCGTCGATTCCTAGATCAAACATCCAGGCCGCGTGACTCACCTCACTGTTTGATTCCGGCAGTCCTGGCATCGACATCGACAGATTGCGACCACGAGAACACGCCGTGCGGTCGGATCCGACGCAATTCCCGTCAGCCTCGATGGGCACCCGTGACGCCTGACACAAGGGCCCGTTGGGCATGGCGACCTCCCCGTGTCCGCCCCCGAACCCCATCCACACCCATCCGAGGAGACCCTGTGCCGCGCATGCTCGACGTCAGCGACGAGGTCCGGTCCGAGATCGGCGACGACGAGGCCGACCGCCTGCTAGGCGGCGACCGCGCCCCCGACAGCTACGAGTGCACCTCCTGCCGGACCCCCGGCGACACGCACGTGGAACCCACCAGCACCGTGCTGTTCGTCGGCGACGAGACGGCCGTCCTCGCCTTCGCACATGCCCGCTGTATCCCCTCCCAGGTCGTACCGGTCTCCGAGGAGCAGCTGGCCGGTGCCGTCCGCAGCATCAGCCAGTCCCAGCCCGGCGGCCCGGACCTCGCCATCCCCACCGCCGTACCGCACGCCCCCGCCCCGGCCCCGGCCTCGCCCGCCGGTCCGGCCCCGACCCAGCCGAGCGCTCCCGGTCAGGCCGCCATCCTCGGCATCACCTGCGGGCTGGTCCTGCACGGCAAGGTCGGGCGCGCCTCGCTGGTGGTCGAGCCGACCGGCCCGGTCGGCCGCCCCGGCAGCACCTCGGGCGAGGACGAGTTCCTCGACCTGCTCCAGGACGCCGGCTTCCAGCCGGTCACCGACCTGGACGAGACCCCGGAACAGCTGCCCGGCTGGTCCGTCCTGGTCGCGATGGGCAAGCTGCACGCGGTCCTCCAGCCCGCCGCGGCCGGCGGCAGCACCGGCTGGTGGCAGGCCCACCAGCCGCTCCAGGTCACCGACGCCTGGCGGATGGCCGCGAGCCAGCTCTCCGAGGTGACGATGTACGCCGTGCCGGCCGGAATGGTCGGCCGGCAGCCCCGCGAGGACCTGCTGCGCCAGGCGCTGGAGCGGGCGGTGGCGCTGGGTCAGGTGGTGGCCGCCTCCCTCCCGCTCGCCGGTACCTGATCCGCCTGCGCGCCCGACCCGCCGGAAGGCGGCCGCCAACCCCCACGGCCGCCTTCCGGCGGGCGCATGCCCGCCGCGCCCCGGCGTGCCTGCACTCCGCCCGGCGCACCCGCCCCTTCCACGCCCCGGCGTGTGGGCGCGCCCGCACTCCCACGCCCCGCATCCCCCGCCCCTCTCGCTCGTTGGCCCCTACGTGTACAGCTACGACGTCTCCGCGTCCCCCGGCCGGTCCGCCACCGCCTCGCGCTCGATCCCGGGCATGCGCCCTTCGTACGACGCCGAGCACCCGCACTCCGCCACGCCGATCTACGACGAGCTGTACTCCGAGTACCGGCGCCTCTTCCGTGCCCTTCCCGGCGACCGCTCGGGCGAGGAGGACCTGAAGTTCACCGGGTTCGCGGTCCGCGACGGTTACCCGTTGCTCGGCGAGCAGCGCTCGTACCCGCCCCAGCAGCAGGCGTTCCACACCCTCGCGGGCCAGGTGCCGGGCCTGCCCCAGTTCGTTCCGGGCCCCCAGAGCCACGGCTCGGGCCCCACCGGCGGCCAGCAGCCCGGTCATACCGGTGGGCACGACCGGGGGCACACCAGCAGTCACACCGGCGCCCAGCAACACGGCCACTCCAGCGCCCACACCAGCCCCCACCCCGGTGGTCACACCGGCGCCCACACCAACCCTCACCCCGGCAGTCACACCGGCGGTCACACTGCTGAAAGCCACATCGGAAGCCACAGCACCGGCCACCACCGCCACGGCCACTCCGTCGGCCGTCCCGAGCCCACCGCCCCCACCAGCGACGGCCTCGGCCACACCACCTCGACCCCCGTCCAGGCCCAACCCGCCGTCCCCGCTGCCCAGTTCACCAACGGTCAGGGCTGGGTGGCGGCCGGCTACCTGGGCGCGGCCCCGCACTCGCTGCCGGTGCCGGCACCCGTACCGCCGACGCCGCCCGCGCCAGCCCCGGTGATGGGCACGGCCACCGGCCTCGCCCCCGCCCCTTCCTCGCCCAGCGGCGGCGGCCGCCACCGCCAGATGCTCTCCCTGCCCCCGGGCCCCACCGTCGACCACCGCTGACGCCCGGCCTGCACCCCGAGCAGGAGCCTCGAACGGGAACCCCGAGCAGGGACCGTGGACAGGAACCGCCAGCGGGAACCCTGGAGACCCGGGCGGGAGCCGCGCGCAGGAACCCCGGCCGAGCCCGGAAACGCCGGAGGGCCCCGCCACCACCGTGGCGAGGCCCTCCGGCCGGCGGTCGGTCGATCAGCGGACCGACCGCTCCTGCCCACTACTTCTTCTTGCGCTTCTCCCGGACCCGCACCGAGATCGAGATCGGGGTCCCCACGAACCCGAACTCCTCGCGCAGCCGGCGCTCGATGAAGCGCCGGTAGCCGGCCTCCAGGAAGCCCGAGGCGAACAGCACGAAGCGGGGCGGACGGATGCCCGCCTGGGTGCCGAACAGGATGCGCGGCTGCTTGCCGCCCCGGATCGGGTGCGGGTGGGCGGCGACCAGCTCGCCGAGGAAGGCGTTCAGGCGCGCGGTCGGGATGCGGGTCTCCCAGCCCTCCAGCGCGGTCTCGACCGCCGGGACGAGCTTCTCCATGTGCCGGCCGGTCTTGGCCGAGACGTTGACGCGCGGGGCCCACTGCACCTGGACGAGGTCGCGCTCGATCTCGCGCTCCAGGTAGTAGCGGCGCTCCTCGTCCAGCTGGTCCCACTTGTTGTAGGCGATGACGACGGCGCGCCCGGCCTCGACGGCCATCGAGATGATCCGGGTGTCCTGCTCGGCGAGGGTCTCGCTGGCGTCGATCAGGACGACCGCGACCTCGGCCTTCTCCAGCGCGGAGGCGGTGCGCAGCGAGGCGTAGAAGTCGGCGCCGGCGGTCAGGTGGACCCGGCGGCGGATACCGGCGGTGTCCACGAACTTCCAGGTCTTGCCGCCGAGCTCGATCATCTCGTCGACCGGGTCGCGGGTGGTGCCGGCCAGCTCGTTGACGACGACGCGCTCCTCGCCGGCGACCTTGTTCAGCAGGCTGGACTTGCCGACGTTGGGGCGGCCGATCAGCGCGATGCGGCGCGGGCCGCCGGGGGCGGCGTCGCCGAAGGTCTGCGGCGGGGCCTCGGGCAGGGCGTTCATGACGGCGTCCAGCAGGTCGCCGGAGCCGCGGCCGTGCAGGGCGGAGACCGGGTACGGCTCGCCGAGGCCGAGCGACCACAGGTAGGCGGCCTCGGCCTCGGTGGAGGGGCCGTCGACCTTGTTGGCGCACAGGACGGTGGGCTTGCCCGCCCGCCGGATGATCTTGATCAGCGCCTCGTCGGTGTCGGTGGCGCCGACGGTGGCGTCCACCACGAACAGCACCGCGTCGGCCTGCTCGATGCCCAGCTCGGCCTGGGCGGCCACCATGGCGTCGATGCCGAGGACGTCGATCTCCCAGCCGCCGGTGTCGACGACCTTGAAGCGGCGGCCGTTCCAGCTGGCCTCGTAGGTGACCCGGTCGCGGGTGACGCCCGGCTTGTCCTCGACGACGGCCTCGCGGCGGCCGATGATGCGGTTCACCAGGGTCGACTTGCCGACGTTCGGGCGGCCGACCACGGCCAGCACCGGCAGTCGGACGTGCTCGGCACCGTCCACGGCGTCGAAGCCGTCGAGGTCGAAGCCCTCCTCGGCGGCGAGCGCCATGAACTCGGCGTAGTCGGCGGCGTCCAGCTCACCCTGGCCGGTGGCGGCGTGCTCTGCGGTCATGTTCGTCTGTTCCGTTTCCCGGCCCGGCCCTTCCCAGGGGCGTGCCGTGCGTACCTGCCCCGCTCGGGGCAGCGCGGTGGTTGTCTCCGCGGCGCCTCGACGGCCCGCGGTTCACTCGTTGGTCGGCCCGAAGGCCCGAAGGCCGGTCGGACCGGTCCTGATCGGACCGGCGGCAGCCGGTCAGACCGCGGACAGTCCGGCCCGCTCCTCCACCAGCCCGGCGATCCGGTCGATCACCTGCTCCAGTGTGAGGTCGCTGGTGTCCACCAGGACCGCGTCCGCGGCCTGGGTCAGCGGGGCCGTCTTCCGCGAGGAGTCGGCGGCGTCGCGGCGGGCGAGGTCGGCGGCCATCGCGGTGATGGTCGCCTCGTCCACGCCCTTGGCGCGCAGCTCGGCCGCCCGACGGGCGGCCCGTGCCTCCTCGGAGGCGGTCAGGAAGACCTTGACGGTGGCGTCCGGGAACACCACGCTCCCCATGTCCCGGCCCTCTGCGACGATGCCGCGCTCGGCGACCTCGGCGCAGCCGCGCTGGAGCTCCACCAGCCGGGACCGTACGGCCGGCACCGCGGACACGGCGCTGACCTTGGCGGTCACCTCGGGGCCGCGGATCGGGCCGGACACGTCCTGGCCGTCCACCGTGATGGTGGGGCCGTCGGCGTCGGTGCCCGAGACGATCACCGGCTTGCCGCACGCGACGGCCACGGCCTCCGGGTCGTCGACGTCGACGTCGTTGGCCAGCATCCACCAGGTCATCGCCCGGTACATGGCGCCGGTGTCCAGGAAGCTCAGGCCCAGCCTGGCGGCGACCGCCCGCGAGACGGTCGACTTGCCGGAGCCGGAGGGTCCGTCGATGGCGACGACGACCGGGGCGTGCGCTCGGTCGGCAGTGTCCACGGGGCGAACCTCTCTCTGAGCATGGGAACCGGAGCCTGGGCAGGCTGACGGCCGGGATTGTCTCCACTCAAGGTTAATGGACCGCCGACGTGACCCACTCCGCACCGTCCGGCCCGACCGGTCGACCCGGCCCCCGACCCCCGACCCCGACCCCGACCAGTCGTCCCTGATCAGTCCATCCCGACCAGTCGGTACCGACCGCCCCCGGCCGCTACCCCGCCGCCTCCAGCACCGCCGTCCCCAGCCGCGGCCGCAGGTACTCCCCGTCCCGTTCGACCCCGAGGACCCCGCCGACCAGCACCATCGGCACCTCCCGCCCCAGCACCTCCCACACGAACGGCACGCTCGACAGGTGCGACGGGAAGTCGTTCACCTCGAACGCCTCCTGGTGGTACTCGCGACCCGCCGCCTCCCGCCAGTCGAAGGAGCGCCGCAGCCTGGGCCCGTCAGGCGTCTGGGTGTGGGCAAGGAAGGCGGTGAGCCAACCGGTCACCCGGGGCCCTCCGGACATCTCTCGCCACTTGAACAGCGAGCGCCAGAACTCCTCGTCCACCGGACCGCCGGCCGCCGTCGCGGCGATCTCGTCCACCACCGGCCGCAGCTGCGCGAACCACGGCGCCAGCCAGCCGAAGCGTCCCGCCAGCGCGCCCACCCCGGCCGCCAACCGCGCCCAGTCCCCGGCCGTGCCCTCCAGCCGCACCCTCGGGATCCCGCAGCGGGTCTCCCAGCGGAAGTCGTAGTACGGACTGACCACGTCCATCAGCGCCACCAGCGCCGAGGAGGCGTCGTCCGGCGTCGTGGTGGAGAAGTCCGGCCGGAACAGGTCCACCAGCTCCGCGCCGACGGCCGCCGCGAGCGGCTCCCGCACCAGTCGGACCGATCGCGACCAGTCCGGCTCCGACCAACCCGCCGACGGCCCCGCCAGGGTGTCGTCCCGCACCACGATCGGGCCCCGTCGCCCGCCGACGGCACCGAACAGCGCCCGGTAGCGCGGCGGGTACATCCGTACGTGCACCGCGACCTCGTGCACCACCGCGTACCAGAGCACGTCCGGGGACAGGCTCAGCGGCAGGTGCTCGGCGAACGCGGCGTGGGCGGCCCGCAGCAGCAGGCTGAAGGTCGGCTCCGGCTCGGCGAACTCCGGGTACGGCGGTACGGGCCGGAGCCGCTCGTACATCACCTCGACGCTGCGGTGGCGGATCAGGTGCCCTCCGCCCAGCACCGCCCGCAGGAACCGCTCGTTCCCGAGGTCCACCAGGCCTCCGGCGAACCCGTGCCCGGTCTCCCCCAACGGCAAGTCGATGATCACACCCGCCCCCTCCCCGGAACGCCCCACCCCGGAAACGTCTGCCCCGGGCACGTCCGCCCCGGGCTCGGCGACTCAGTCCCGGACGCTCCAGCCGCTCGCCCGCAACGCCTTGGTCAGCCGCTTCACCGCCGTCGGCGCCACCGACAGCTGGACGAAGCCGACCTGCTGCCCGGTCGAGTGCTCGATGACGACGTCCTCGATGTTGACCCCGGCGTCGCCGACCTCCCCGAACAGCCGGCCCAGCTCGCCCGGCTGGTCGCCCAGCACGACCGCCACGGTCTCGTACCGGGTGGGCGGCGCGCCGTGCTTGCCGGGGATGCGGGCCTGGCCGGTGTTGCCGCGCCGCATGACCGCCTCGATCCCGGCCGCGCCCGCCTGGCGCTCGCTCTCCTCGACCGCCTCCATCGCGCGCAGCGCGGTGACCGTCTCGCCGAGGTCGCGGGCGACCCCCTCCAGGACGTCCGCGACCGCACCCGCGTTGGCGGAGAGGATGTCGACCCACATGCCGGGGTTGGAGGCGGCGATCCTGGTGACGTCGCGCACGCCCTGGCCGGAGAGCCTTATGGCGGTCTCGTCTGCGTTCTCCAGCCGGGCCGCGACCAGCGAGGAGACCAGCTGCGGGGCGTGCGAGACCAGGGCGACCGCCCGGTCGTGCTCGGCCGCGTCCATCACGATCGGCACCGCTCCGCAGAGCGCGACCAGTTCCAGCGCGGCGTTGAGCGTCTCGGTGTCGGTGTCCGCGCTCGGGGTGAGCACCCAGGGGCGGCCCTCGAAGATGTCGGCGCGCGCGGCCAGCGGACCGGAGCGCTCGCGGCCGGCCATCGGGTGACTACCGATGTAGTGGACGGTGTCGCAGCCCAGCTCGGCGATCTCGCTGCGCGGTCCGGCCTTCACACTGGCGACGTCGGTGTACCAGTGCGCCAGGTTGCGGCGCTGGCAGTCGGCGAGCACGCTGCCGACCAGCGCGGGCGGGACGGCGATGATCGCCAGGTCGACCGGGCCGTCGACCGGGTCGGTGGTGCCGGCGCCGAGCGACTCGGCGGTGCGGGCCGCGTCCGGGTCCGCGTCCTCCAGATGGACGGTCAGCCCGCGAGCGGTCAGGGCGAGCGCGGCGGAGGTGCCGATCAGTCCGGTGCCGACGACGACGGCAGTGCGCATGGCGGGTCGCTCTCCTCATCACGATTCTCGACAGGTGCCGGGACCGTCCGGGAGCACCCGCGCCCCATCCTCCCTCATCAACCGCGCCGAAGTCCCCACCCGGCGCCCGGCAACCGGGACGACGGTCCGGCAGCTTCCGGCACCGGCAACCGCGACGGGCCCGCCCCCGTCCCACACAGTGCACTCACGCCGCACCGGAAATCCTGCGACGCCCGCCCCCGAGCCGGGCAGACTGGCCGCCCGGGGGAAGGCGACGGACAGGCCGGAACCCGCGCGGCACGACCAGCGGCAAACGGCAAACGGCAAACGGCAAACGACGAGTAACAAGCGACACGCACGAGCGACAAGCGACAAACGACGAGCGCCACGCGGCGGGCGACACGCGAACGAAGGGGTTGCGCATGGACGATCAGCACAGCGGCCGGAGCGGGCAGTCGAAACCGCCGGCCGTACCGGCCCACCCGTCGGCCCTGGACTCCGTCGTGGTGTACGCCGAGGGCGCGGTGTGCCGCCGACGGGCCACCGTCCCGCTCCCGCCCGGCGGCCGGCTGCGGCTGACCGGCCTGCCCGCCGCCCTGGACGGCCGCTCGCTGCGCGCCCGGGTGCTCGCCGGACCGGCCGGCACCGCGGTCACCGAGGCCCGGCTGGAACGACTCGCCGAACTCCGCGAACCGAACGAACTTCCGGACCTGCAGCGGGCCCTGGAGGAGGCCGCCGAACGCCGCAGCGCGCTCGCCGAGCGCCTCCGACTGGTC
Organism: Kitasatospora sp. NPDC048298; assembly: GCF_043201465.1. Taxonomy (NCBI): domain Bacteria; kingdom Bacillati; phylum Actinomycetota; class Actinomycetes; order Kitasatosporales; family Streptomycetaceae; genus Kitasatospora; species Kitasatospora sp. NPDC048298. The sequence goes on along the minus strand of NZ_JBICYZ010000064.1, from coordinate 35,883 downwards.
CTGGCCGCGATCGCCGAGACGGCCGCGCTGCGCGCCGTCCCGCCGCAGCGCCGACGCGACGAACCGCTGCGCCGCACGCCCGCCGACGCCTGGCTGGAGCTCGCCGACTTCGTCGACGAGCGGCTGGCCCGGCTGCAGGAGCGCGCCGAGGAGCTCACCCAGGAGCTGGAACTCGCCGACCACGAACGCGACCTGGCCGCCGACCGGCTGGAGCGGGCGTCCACGGCCGATCGGGCCGAAGCGGTCGGGACCAGCACTACCGTCCTGCTCACCCTCACCACCGCAGGCACCCCCGACGCCACCACGGCGGACACCGCCGAAGGCGCCGCCCCCGGCAGCGACCACCTCGACCTGGAACTGGAGTACGGCGTCCCCGCCGCCCGCTGGGTGCCCGCCTACCGGCTGTCCTACCGGACCGGCTCCGACACCGCCCACCTGGTCCTGCGCGCCGCCGTCGCCCAGCGCACCGGCGAGGACTGGACGGGCGTGCGCCTCGCCCTGTCCACCGCCGACCTCGACCGCCGCACCGACCTGCCCCGGCTCGCCTCGCTGCGGATCGGCCGCAGCCAGCCCGCCCCGCCGCCCTCCGGCTGGCGGGAGCCCCCGGCCGGCCTGACCGACCTCTTCACCGGCTACGACGCGGCCGGCTCCGACCGCCCCGCGCCGCGCCGCGCGCCCCACCTCGACCTGTACCGCCCGATCGCCGCCGCCGCCGTGGCCCCGACACCTTCCCCCGTCCTGGCCACCGCCCGCTCCGCCCGTCTCGGCGGCGCCCGTCCGGGCGGTCCCCGGGCCGAGGCCTTCGCGGCCGACGACCAGATCGCCCCCGCCGCCGGACCGTACGGCGGTGGCCTGCTGAGCGCCGACCAGCCGATGCCCCCGCCCCCGGGCGCCCCCGGCGGCTTCGCCGGCTACGGCGCCCCACCACCGCCACCGGCCCCGGTCGCCCCCGCGGCGCCGCTGCCGAAGGCCCCGGGCGGCCTCCCACCCACGGAAGCCCGTCGCCGCGCCGGCCACGCCGCCCCGCCCACGGAGGCCGGCCTCGCCCCGGACGCCGCCCTGCTCGACTACCCCGACCTCGTCCTGGCCGGCCCCGAGGAGCCCGCCGGCCGGCGCGGCACCCTGCATCCCCGCGCCGAGCGGACCGAGCGCGCGGAGGCGTTCTGGACACCGCCCGGCGCCGGCGGCACCAGCCGGCTCCGTGACCTCGCCCTGCCCCGGCACGCCGTCCCGCCCCGCGAGTCGGCCGGCTCCTTCGACCACCGCTTCGACGCCGCCGCCCCCGCCGACATCCCGTCCGACGGCACCTGGCACACCGTCACCGTCGGCGAGATCCCGCTCGCCGTCCGGCCCGAGTACGTCACCGTCCCCGCCGTCGAGGAGAAGGTGTACGCGACCCTGGTGCTCGCCAACCGCACCGACCAGGCCGTCCTGGCCGGCCCGGCCGAGGTCACCGTTGACGACGAGTTCCTGCTGACCGCCGCCCTGCCCACCCTGGCGCCCGGCGGCACCCGGCGGCTGGGCATCGGCGTCACCGAGAGCATCGAGGTGGCGCGCCGCACCGAACTGCACGAGTCCACCACCGGCATGCTGAAGGGCAACAGCACCGTCCTCGACCACCGGGTGCACGTCCTGCTGGCGAACCGGCTCGGACGCGCCGTCACGGTGGAGGTCCGCGAACGGGTGCCGGTCACCTCCGACGCCGAGATCCGGATCGAGGAACGGGCCGACTGGCACGCCCCGACCGTCTCCACCCCGGACTGCCCGCCCAGCACCCGGCTCTGGCGGGTCGACCTGCCGCCGGGCGGCCGCACCGAACTGGACGGCGGCTACCTGATCAAGATCCCGGCCGGAAAGGCCATCGTCGGCGGAAACCGGAGGAACTGAGCGATGACCGTCGAGACCCTTCCCCTCCCCGTCACCGCCGTGACCTGCCTGGAGGACCGCAGCCAGGTCGAGCGCACCAGGACGGTCGGGCTCGCCGCGGGCGTGCAGCGGCTGCGCCTCGGCCCGCTCACCGCCCTCGCCGTCGACCGCACCCTGCGCGTCGAGTCCGCCACCGACGGCGTCCGCGTGCTGGACGCCCGGCTGGTGCGCAGCTGGGCCCCGCGCGCCCCGCTGCCGCCCGGCCCGGAGGACTCGGAACTGCGCCACCGGCTGCACCGGCTGGACGCCGAGACCCGGCTGGCCGACCAGACCCGGGCCCGGCTGGACGCCCGGCTGGCCCTGCTCGCTCAGCTGTCCGCCGATCTCCTGCGCGAGATCGGCGAGGGCGCCGGCCTCGGCGAGCTCGAACCCAACCGCTGGGCCAGGGAGCTCGGCCGGGTGGACGCCGAGCGGGAGCGCTACGGCGAGGAACTGCGCGCCACCCACTCCCGCCTGCGCCGCCTGGAGCAGGAACGCTCGCAGGCCCTGACCGCCCTGGACGAGGCCGAGGAGGAACCGGTCGAGCTGACCGCCCACCTGGAGCTCACCGTCGAGGCGGCGCGGCCCGGCCCCGCCGAGCTGACCGTCTCCCACCTGGTGCCCTGCGCACTGTGGCGCCCCTCCTACCGGGCGACCCTGGACGGCGGCGAGCTGCGCCTGGAGTCGGAGGCGGTGGTCTGGCAGCGCACCGGCGAGGACTGGACGAACGCCCGGCTCACCTTCTCCACCGCCCGCTCCGCCCTCGCCGCCGCCCCGCCCGCGGTCGCCGAGGACGTCCTGGTGCTGCGCGAACGCACCGACGAGGAGCGCCGTACGGTCGAGGTCGAGCTGCGCGAGGAGGCGGTCGCCACCCTGGGCCCGGCCTCCGGGGTGCCGGGCGTGGACGACGGCGGCGAGGTCCGGGTGCTGCCCGCCCCCGCGCCCGCGACGGTGCCCTCCGACGGCCGCGCGCACCGGGTGCCGCTGGGCTCCTTCACCGGCCCGGCGACCGGCGAGTACGCCTGTGCCCCGGAGCTGTCCCCGCTGGTCACCCAGGTGGTTCGGTTCCGCAACGCGGCCGGACACCCGCTGCTGTCCGGCCCGGTCGAGCTGGTCCGCGGCAGCGGCTTCACCGGCCGCGGGGAGCTGCGCTTCTCCGCCGCCGGCGCCGAGGCCGAACTGTCCTTCGGCAGCTCGGACGGCTACCGGGTGGTCCGGGAGACCGAGGAGCGCCAGGCCACCGGCGGCCTCACCGGCCGCCAGACCACCACCCGGACGGTCCGGCTGCACCTGTCCCGCTTCTCCGGCCCGGAGGAGCACGACGAGCGGGTCGTCACGGTGCGCGAGCGGGTCCCGGTCTCCGAGGTGTCGGCGGTCGAGGTACGGCTGCGCAAGGAGGACTGCTCCCCGGCACCGGACTCCTTCGACTCCGAGGGCATCGTCCGCTGGAACGTCCCGCTCGCCCCCGGCGCCCGGCGCACCCTCACCCTGGTGTACGAGGTGTCGGCCTCGGCCAAGGTGGCCGGGCTCTGACCGCTGCGGCCGGTCGGTGGCGGACACCGCCGTGGCGATGACGGCCGCTCAGGACCAAACCGGAGACAACGGGTAGAAAAGGAAGCATGATCCTCCACCTTGCTCCCCTGGACGACTGGCTGGCCGACCCCGGTCGCCCGTACGCCACCGCGTCGCTGCTCACCGACGGGTTCATCCACTGCTCGGCGGACGAGCAGACGGCGCTCGCGGTGGCCAACGCCTTCTTCGCCGACACCCCCGACCCACTGATGGTGCTGCTGATCGAGGAGTCACTGGTGGAGCCGATGGTGAAGTGGGAGGCCCCGCACGGCGCCCCGCCGCCCGGGGCCACCCCCGGCGTGCTGTTCCCGCACATCTACGGGCGACTGAACCGCACCGCCGTGGTCGGCCTGGAGAAGGTCGAGCGCGGCCCGGACGGCCGCTGGGCCTCGCTCAGCCCCTGGAGCTGACGGGGGCGCGGCCGGGAAAAGTTATGACAATTCCCGTGGATCCCGTGGTTCCGGCGACTCCCGCCGAACACACGGGCCGCCACGACTCCGCGAACGGCCACAACCCCCGGGAAAAGTTATGACTTTTCTCGAAGATCCCGTGGTTCCGGCGGCTCCCGCCGAACACGCGGACTGTCGCAACACCGCGGACAACCACGCCCCCGCACCCGTCGCGACGCCAGGAATTGTCACAACATTCCCTACAGCCACCCCCGCTCCCGGGCCGCCATCCCGGCCTGGAAGCGGGTGGTGGCACCCAGCGAGCGCATCAGGCTCTGGAGTCGGCGCTGGGTGGTCCGGGCGCTCCAGCCGAGCGACCGTGCGATCGACTCGTCGGTGAGCCCGGCCGCCAGCAGGCCCAGCAGCTTGCGGTGGTCGGCCTCCGGCCCCGACGGGGCGTCCCCGGTGCCGGCCTCCGCCTGCAACCGCACGGCCCGCTCCCACTCCGCCTCGAACAGCGTGTCCAGCGCCTGGAGCAGGGCCGAGGGGTGGATCACGTACGCGGCGTCCAGCACGCTGTCGCCGACGCTGATCGGAATGATCGCCATCCGGTCGTCCGAGATGATCATCTTCATCGGCAGCGTCGGCCGGACGCGCGCCTCCTCGCCGTCCGCGACGCCGACCAGGATGTTCTTCTCCAGCCGCCCCGGCCAGGCCACCGCCTCCCGGTCGTAGACCGTCCGGAACTTCACACCCTCGCGCAACCGCCGCCGCTGCAGGGGCATCGGTGCCACCGGGTCCTGGATGTACGGCGGGCGGTCGAAGCCGCGCACCTGGTACTGGCTGGTCTCGGTGATGTGCTCCAGCCGCTGCGCGATCGCCTCGCCGCCCGTCAGCACCTCCACGGAGTGCGCCGGGTCGGTGTACCGCGAAGCCTCCCGGAAGGCGTCCATCAGCCGGTGCATCTCGGCCCGGGCGTAGCGCAGTTCCGACTCCCGGTGGCCGATCAGGGTGCCGATCGCGACGTCCGGCGGCACCGGCAGGTAGCGGTGCCGGTCCACCGGCGCCCGGGTGGCCATGCCCTGCTGCGCCAACCGGTCCAGTGCGCGCACGCTCTGCTGGAACGTCAGCCCACAGCTCTCCGCCAGTTCCTCCGCCGTGGACTGCGGGTTGGCCACCAGCGCCGCGTAGACCTGCCCGTCCGGCTCCGCCAGTCCCAGCGCGCCGAGGGCCTGTCCGCCGGCCCGTCCCAGTGCTGCATCGGACACGACGCCCTCTCCCCCTGCTCGCCCGTTCCCGTTGGCCCTGTCCAGTCGGCCCGGCCCCGCCCCGACCCCGCACGCCGCGCGTACCGGCGCCGCCCCGTGCCGACGCGGTCCCGTACTGGCGCGGTCCCGCCACACGGCGGGGTGGTGCTCCGGTGGCCATCCTCGGCCACGGATCATGACGCTGACAAGGCCGTGACCAGCGGTTGCGTCCCGGCTCACACGACTCGTCCGAAACGTGGACATCCGCACCCGAACGCCCGCGTGCCACTCCCACCCCAGCCCACACCACCCCACCGCGGCTCCCACACCCGCCCCACACCCCCGCCCCCGAGAACGCCGGAGCCCCCGGCCGCAGCGCGCGTGCGTCCGGGGGCTCCGGTGGAGCGGAAGGGCCTACAGGCCGACCTCGTGCATCAGCTGACCGACCTCCGGGTTGGTCAGCCGGCGCAGCCAGCCCGACTTCTGGTCGCCCAGGGCGATCGGGCCGAAGTGGGTCCGCACCAGCTTCTCGACCGGGAAGCCGACCTCGGCCAGCATCCGGCGGACGATGTGCTTGCGGCCCTCGTGCAGGGTCACCTCGACCAGGTAGTTCTTGCCGACGTTGGAGATCACCTTGAAGCTGTCGGCACGCGCGTAGCCGTCCTCCAGCTCCACGCCCTGGGCGAGCTGCTTGCCCAGGTCGCGCGGGATCGGGCCCTGGATCGCGGCCAGGTAGGTCTTGGTCACGCCGTAGCGCGGGTGGGTCAGACGGTGGGCCAGCTCGCCGTGGTTGGTGAGCAGGATGATGCCCTCGGTCTCGGTGTCCAGGCGGCCCACGTGGAACAGCCGGGTCTCCCGGTTGGTCACGTAGTCGCCCAGGCACTGGCGGCCGTCCGGGTCCTCCATGGTGGAGACCACGCCGGCCGGCTTGTTCAGCGCGAAGAACAGGTAGGACTGGGTGGCGACGGTCAGACCGTCCACCTTGATCTCGTCCTTCTGCGGGTCGACCCGCTTGCCCTGCTCGGTGACGCGCTTGCCGTTGACCTCGACCCGGCCCTGCTCGATCAGCTCCTCGCAGGCGCGACGGCTGCCGACGCCGGCCCGGGCCAGCACCTTCTGGAGGCGCTCGCCCTCGGGCTCGCCGAAGGTCTTGGGCAGCTTGACGGCGGGCTTGTCGTGCCGGGCGAGGACGGCGTCCTCGATCTTGGCCTGGAGCTCGCGGGAGCGCTGCGGCTGACGGCGCGGGTCGCCCGGGGCGCCCTGGCCCTCGCGACGCGGACGCGGGGCCGGGCCGGGGCGCCGGCCGGCGTAGCCGCCGCGGGCCGGGGTGGCGTTGGGGCCGCCGCCGTACTCGGGGCGGTCGTACTTGCGCTCCTCGGGCCGCAGCGGGCGGTCCGGGTAGCGCTGGTCGTCGCGACGGTCGTCCCGGCGCCCCTCGCGCCGGTCGTCACGACCGTACGAGCCCGAACCCGAGCCGCCACGACCGCTCCCGCCGCCGTACGAACCCCCGCGCGAGCCCGAGCCGCCGCGACCGCTGCCGCCGCCGTAGGAGCTGCCGCCCCGGCCCCCGCCCTGTCCGCTGCGACCGCTCCCGCCGCCGCTGCTGTTCCTGCCGTTGCCACTGCTACGCATCAAAGTGTCCGTACGTCGTTCCGTCTGGGATGTGCGGTCGTTTCGGCCGACCTCACCGCCCCCTACCGATCGGGCCCGGCCCGACCGGCCTCGCCACTGCCGTCCGCGGCCTGCGCGGCAGCGGCGGCGACCGCCTCCGCGATCATCGTGCCCTCCAGGGACTCCGCTTCCACGTCGTCGACCTCGGGCAGGAAGGGAGCGAGCTCCGGCAGCTCGTCCAGGCCGCGGAGCCCCATCCGTTCCAGGAAGTAGTTCGTCGTCCGATACAGGATCGCACCTGTTTCGGGCTCGGATCCGGCCTCTTCCACCAGTCCTCGCTGTACCAGGGTACGCATCACGCCGTCACAGTTCACACCGCGGACTGCGGAAACCCGCGATCTGGACACCGGCTGCCGGTAGGCGACCACCGCGAGGGTCTCCAGCGCGGCCTGGCTGAGCCGGGTCTGCTGGCCGTCCAGGAGGAACCGGTCGACGGCCGCGGAGCAGGTGTCCCGGCTGTAGAACCGCCAGCCGCCCGCGACCAGCCGCAGGTCGAAGCCGCGGCCCTGGGCCGCGTACTCGGCGGACAGCTCGCGCAGCGCCGCGGCCACCTCGGCCCGGGGCCGTTCCAGCACCCCGGCCAGCCGCTCCTCCGCCACCGGCTCGTCGACGACCATCAGGACGGCCTCCAGGTCGGCCCGCAGCCCGGCGTCGGCGGGGCCCACGGCACCGGAAGTCGACGGGGCCGACTTCTGGTGCACGACACGCACCTCCGCCCCCACCCCGGCCGGCTCCACGGACTCCGCCGACCCGTCCGACCCGACCGGCTCCACTCGCACCCCGGGCCCCACCGGCTCCCCGGGCTCCCCAGGCCCCACCGGCCCCACCGGCTCCCCGGGCTCCACCACCCCCGCCGTCCCCACGGCCTCCACCGGCTCCGGCAACAGCTCGAAGACCGGCTCCAGCCACTCCTCGGCCCGCGGCCGCCCCGGCAGCCCCAGCGGGCGCCGCACCGGCCGCCCGCCCTCGTTCCCACCGCTCGTCACCGCTCCTCCTCCTCCTCGACCTCGCCGGCCGGCCGGTCGAACTCGTCCGTCACCTCGACCGCCTCCCGGCCCTCCTCGGCCACCCAGCGCACCAGCAGCTCGCCGAGCGCCTCCGGCTGCTCGAAGGCGAGCACCCGCTCCCGGTACAGCTCCAGCAGCGCCAGGAAGCGGGCGACCACCACCAGGTCGTCCGGCGCGTCCTCGACCAGCCGCTGGAACGAGGCCTCGCCCAGCTCGGTGAGCAGCCCCACGACCAGCCCGGCCTGCTCGCGCACGCTCACCGGCGGGGTGTGGATGTGGTCCACGTACACGACCGGCGCGGGCCTGGGCTCCATCGCCTTGGCCGCCAGCTCGGCGAGCCCCTGCGGCCCGACGGTGAGCACGACCTCGGGCAGCAGCTCGGCGTGCCGGGGTTCCAGGGCGGCCGTCCGGGGCCGGCGCAGCAGCTCGGCCGCCCAGCGCTCGCCGAACAGTGCCGCCGCCCGCTTGTACGCCCGGTACTGGAGCAGTCGCGCGAACAGCAGGTCACGGGCCTCCAGCAGGGCGATGTCCGCCTCGTCCTCGACCTCGGCCACGGGCAGCAGCCGGGCGGCCTTGAGGTCGAGCAGGGTGGCGGCCACCACCAGGAACTCGGTCGTCGCGTCCAGGTCCCAGTCCGGGCCCATCGCCCGGATGTGCGCCATGAACTCGTCCGTCACCGTGGCCAACGCCACTTCGGTGACGTCCAGCTTGTGCTTGGCGATCAGGCTGAGCAGCAGGTCGAAGGGGCCCTCGAAGTTGTCCAGTCGTACCCGGAAGCCGCCCCGCGACTCGTCCTCGGTCGATCTCACGGCAGTGGCGGCTGGTTCGGCGGTACTGGGCATGGCGGTACTGGGCATGGCGGTCCATCTTCACCCGTCCCGGCCGCCGGCCCCGCCCCGGGGCCACCCGACACGCCGTCCCGCCGGGCCCGGACCGGACGACCACCCGGCACCCACGGGCCGGTACGAGGCCCTCGGAACGCGCGCCCGCCCCGACTGTCCGACCAACCGTCCGACCAACCGACCGTCCGACGGGACGACTACCCGACGGACCGACCATCCGACCGCAGAGCCCCGCCAGAAGCCCCCCACGCCCCCAGGAGCGGCCCCGCGGCGCCCGACACGCCCCCTCGTGCCCCGAGGCCCGCCCCGGCCCCGCCCCGCACCCCTGAGGCCTCTCGCCTACCCCTCCAGCGTCCGCCGGCACCGCCGACACCCGGCGCCCCACCGCTCGACCGGCGGCCTCCCCACGCCGGGCCCGCGGCCCCCTCGACGCCCGATGCAAACCCGTCGGCCGCCCTCCACACCGCGTACCACTCAGCGCCTGACGCTCAGCACGCACCGCTCAGCGCGCACCACTCAGCACACAACGCACCACTCGGCGCCGGCCGCCTACCGGCCGCGCAGCCGCCGAACCAGGATCGAGGCCTCGCCACGCTGCTCCAGGTCCGCCAGGACGACCGCGATGGCCTCCCGGACGATCCGCCCGCGGTCCACGGCCAGGCCGTGCTCCCCGCGCAGCACCAGCCGGGTGTGCTCCAGGTCCATGAGCTCCTCGGCGGACACGTACACCGTGATCTTCTCGTCGTGCCGCTCGCGCCCGCTGGGCCGGCGCGGCGCGCGGCCACGCGGCCGGGCACGTCCGGCGGCACCGGGCTGCTCCTCGGCGGCGCCCTGGTGCGTCCGGGGCGCCGGGGCGGAACCGGCACCGCGACCGCCCGAGACGCCCTTCCCGGCCGCGGCGGCGCCCGCGGCACCCACGGTGCCCGCAGTGGACGCGGGCCCGGCCGGGCCGGATCGCTGGACGGGCGGCTGCGCGGCCGCCGGCACCCCACCGGCCGCCTGCTGCTCCGGCGTCACCTGCCGGTCGCCCCGGTCGCCCTGTGCACCCTGGGCGCCCTGGCCGGACTCGGCGCCGTCCGCGCCGTCCGGTTGGCCGTTGACGGTCCGCGCGGTCTCCGGTCTGGATGCCTCGGCGGCCGGACGCGGCGCGAGGGAGGGCGACAGCGCCATCCCTCCCGTGGTCCGGAACAGCTCGTCGGCACCCGGGAGACTCACTCGGCGGGGCGGCACCGGTCGAGCACCTCCCTGGCGAGCTGGCGGTAGGCGGCGGCACCGACCGAGTTGGTCGCGTACGTCGTGATGGGCTCGCCGGCGACGGTGGTCTCCGGGAAGCGCACGGTCCGCCCGATGACGGTGTGGAAGACGTGCTCGCCGAACGCCTCGACGACGCGCGCCAGCACCTCACGGCTGTGCACGGTGCGCGAGTCGTACATGGTGGCCAGGATGCCGTCCAGGCGCAGCTCGGGGTTGAGCCGCTCGCACACCTTCTCGATGGTCTCCGTCAGCAGCGCGACACCGCGCAGCGCGAAGAACTCGCACTCCAGCGGGACGATCACGCTGTGAGCGGCCGTCAGCGCATTGACCGTCAGCAGGCCCAGCGAGGGCTGGCAGTCGATGATGACGTAGTCGTAGTCGGGCAGCAGCGGCTTCAGGGCGCGCGCCAGCGCGGACTCCCGGGCCACCTCGCTGACCAGCTGCACCTCGGCGGCGGAGAGGTCGATGTTGGACGGCAGCAGGTCCATCCCCGGGACCGCCGTCTTCAGCAGCACTTCATCGGCCGTCAGGCCCCGCTCCATGAGCAGGTTGTAGACGGTGACGTCGAGCTCCATCGGGTTGACGCCGAGGCCGACCGAGAGAGCGCCCTGCGGGTCGAAGTCGACGAGCAGCACCCGGCGGCCGTACTCGGCCAGCGCCGCGCCCAGGTTGATGGTCGACGTGGTCTTGCCGACGCCGCCCTTCTGGTTGCACATGGCGATGATCTGGGCGGGGCCGTGCTCGGCGACCGGCGCGGGGATCGGGAAGTACGGCAGCGGGCGGCCGGTCGGGCCGACCCGCTCGCGGCGCTGGCGCGCGGCGTCGGGGGCCAGCGTGGCGGCGTACTCCGGGTCCGGCTCGTACTCGGCGTCCGGGTCGTCGTAGGCGCCGTAGGCGAACTCGCCGTAGGCCAGGCCGTAGGCCGCCAGGTCGGCGTCGTGATCGGTCACCGTGGTCACCTGTGCTGTGTTCTGGCGTGCTTCGAAAGTACGGAGTGCGACCGAGCCGACCTCGGCCGAGCCCACGGAGGGCTGCCGGGCCCCGGGCTCCTCACTCGGCTGGCCGGCGGTGAGTTCCGCCAGTCCTGGCTGACCACCCCCGGGAGCAATTGTCGACTCATTCACAAGTCGTCTTACCTCCTTGGGCATCCAGGACTCTATGTCGATTCGTCAGCGTGGCAGCATGCCGACGGTTTGCGACTCTAGGCCGTTCAAGGCGTTCGCAGCAACACAATCCACGGTAGTGGGCAGGATGTGTCGACTATCGAGCGGGCCGCTGTCAAGGGATGAGAGGGTCACTGGCCCCAACGTTTCTGCGGGCGGGTGACATGACCGACGGATATTGACGACAGAGCGACGTAGCCGGCCGACCCGCTGATCACGGGCATGGCGAAGCCCCCGGCCCGAAGAGATCGGGTCGGGGGCGAACGACCGCCGGGCGGTCAGGGTGTTCAGGCGAGCACGCTCTCCAGGGAGACCGACTCCAGGCCGAAGGCCTCGGCCACGGCCGGGAAGGTGATCTGGCCCTCGTGCACGTTCAGGCCCTTGGCGAGCGCGGCGTCGCGGCGCAGCGCGTCCTTCCAACCGCGGTTGGCCAGCTCCAGCACGTACGGCATGGTGGCGTTGGTCAGCGCGTAGGTGGAGGTGTTCGGGACCGCGCCCGGCATGTTGGCCACGCAGTAGAAGACCGAGTTGTGGACCTTGAAGGTCGGCTCGTCGTGCGTGGTGGCGTGCGAGTCCTCGAAGCAGCCGCCCTGGTCGATGGCGATGTCGACCAGCACGGAGCCCGGCTTCATGCGGGAGACCAGCTCGTTGGTGACCAGCTTCGGGGCCTTGGCGCCCGGGATCAGCACGGCACCGACGACCAGGTCGGCCTCGAGGACGGCCTTCTCCAGCTCGAAGGCGTTCGACACGATGGTCTTGACCTTGGTGCCGAAGATGCGGTCGGCCTCGCGCAGCTTGTTGATGTCGCGGTCCAGCAGGGTCACCTCGTAACCCATGCCGACGGCGATGGTGGCCGCATGCCAGCCGGAGACGCCACCGCCGATGACGACGGCCTTGGCCGGGTGGGTGCCGGGAACGCCGCCCGGCAGGGTGCCGCGGCCACCGGCCGGGCGCATCAGGTGGTACGAGCCGACCTGCGGGGCCAGGCGGCCCGCGACCTCGGACATCGGGGCGAGCAGCGGCAGCGCGCCGTTCGACAGCTGCACGGTCTCGTACGCGATGGCGGTGGTGCCCGAGGCGATCAGCGCGTCGGTGCCGGCCCGGTCGGCCGCCAGGTGCAGGTACGTGAAGAGGGTCTGGCCCTTACGCAGCCGGTGGTACTCCGAGGCGATGGGCTCCTTGACCTTCAGCAGCAGGTCGGCGGTGGCCCACACCTCGTCGGCGGTGGGGAGGATGGTGGCGCCGGCGGCCACGTACTCCTCGTTCGGGATCGAGGAGCCGACACCGGCGTTGTCCTCGATGTAGACCTCGTGTCCGTTGCGGACCAGCTCATGCACGCCGGCGGGCGTGATGGCCACGCGGTACTCGTGGTTCTTGACCTCGCGGGGGATGCCGACCTTCACGGCTAAACACGTCCTCTTGCCATGGGGGTCCCGACCGGAGAAGACCGGTGGGCGACGCGCACGTGGGGAAGCCTCCGGGGCAGCCCGGGGCGGGGATCGCTGCGCGACTGAGTCCGAGTGTAATGAAGCCCAGTCGGCGTGTCAGCCTTCCAAAGTGAATAATTTTCCCGCGCGCATTGGCAGGTTCGTAGGCTTCCCCTGCGACTTACCCACCGAAGAGGTCTTAACCGGGCATCTTCGACAATACCTCCGAAACGCCCATCACCACGCGGCGTCGGCACGTTCCCGCAGGTCCGCGAGGGCAGCCCCGACGGCCTCCAGGGCCCGCTCGTCGCCCACCCGGCGCAGCACCGCGAGCGCGGCCCGGTACTCCCGGTCCGCCTCGTCGAAGCGGCGCTGCGCGGTGTGCGCCTCGGCCACCCTGGCGAGCAGCCGGCCCTCGGAGGCGTGGTCCCCGAGGGCCTGCCGCAGGCCGAGCGCCCGGCCGTACCAGTCCGCGGCACGCACCGCGTCGCCGAGCGCCCGGTGGCAGTTGGCGGTGCTCTCCAGGGCCCGGGCGCACAGCGGTTCGTCGTCGGCCCTCCGGGCGTGCTCCAGGGCGGCCCGGTAGTGGACGGCGGCCGGGGACCAGCGGCCGGCCGAGGCCTGGAGGTCGCCCAGGTTCAGCAGCGCGGCCGAGGCCCGGCGCGGGCGGCCGTTGCGCTCGGCGACGGTCAGCACCAGCTCGTGCAGCCGGTACAGGTCGATGGGGGCGGCGGCCCCGGTCAGCGGCAGTGCCCGCAGCAGCGCGGTGACCAGCCGCCCGGCCGAACCGTCCAGGTCCCCCTGGCCGATCGCGTCGGCGACCGCCCCGAGCAGCAGCTCCCGTTCGCCGAGCAACCACTCGCGGGCGTGCGCCGCCGAGCGCAGCCGCAGCGGGGCGGGCAGCGGCTCCGGGGCGGGGCCGGCCGTCGGGTCCAGCAGCGCGCGGGCCGACTCGGTGAGCCGGACCAGCCGCTCCAGCAGCCGGGCCCGGGCCAGCTCGGTCTCGGCGGGCCGGTCCTCCTGCTCACACAGCCGGACCAGCCGGGGGTAGAGCCGCCCGGGCACCCGGTAGCGCGGGGTGCCGTCGGCAGCGGGCGCCTCCTCGCCGAGCAGCTCCCGCTCGGCCAGCGTGGCGAGCGTCACGGCGGCGTCCGGCACCGGGCAGCCGACCAGGGCGGAGGCGGTGCGCGGGTCGGCGGTCTGGGCCGGGGCCAGGGTGAGGGTGCGCAGCATCCGCGCCTGGGCGGCCGGCAGTCCGCGGTACAGCAGGGTGAACGCACCGAGCAGCGGGTCGTTGTCGGGGACGGGCACCGGCTCGGCCGGCCCCGGACCGGGCTTCACCCAGGCCGCCGGGTCACCGGCCGACTCGGTCACCGCGCCGGCGGCCGCCACGACGGGCTCACCGGCCCGGCCCTCGGCCGCCCTCCCCGAGAGCGGCTTCCCCGGAACCGGCGTCCCCGGGACCTGCTTCCCCGTGAGATCCCCCACAGCCGCGACGGGCCCCGCCGCCCCGGCAGACCGTACGGGCCCCGCCGCCCCGGCCGCGGGAGCGCCGGGAGACTTCGCCCCCCGCTCCCCCTCCTTATTGTTCTTCCCCGCTCCCCTGCCCTGCCCCTTCCCCTTCGAGGTTCCCGCCCCGGCCCCCGTCCGCGCCCCCGTCCCCTTTTCCTTCACCGCCGCCACCATGGCCTCAACGGGCGCGGCGGGCGCAACAGGCTCCGCGGAGCCCCTGCCCACCACCGTCTCCTCCCCCACCACCCGGTTGAGCTCACGCGCCGCGTCCGTGACCGCGATCTTCGGGTTCCCGCGCAGCCACCCCGCCATCAGGCGCAGGGCGGCCGGCCGGGCGGCGCAGGCCTCAGCCAGGTCGGCCCCGCCGACCGGGTCGCAGGAGATCCGGGTGCCGCCGACCAGGTCGGCCAGCAGCTCACCGGAGGCCGGCCGGTCCAGCCCGCCGAGGATCACCGGGTCGATGTCCTCGATTCCGGTGAGCGGCCCGGCCGTGGTGGCGAGCACCAGGCAGCCGGGTTCGTCGGCCAGCAGCGGCCACACCTGTCCGGCGTCCCGGACGTCGTCCAGCACGAGCAGCACCCGCAGCCCCGCGAGCGCCTCGCGGAGCGCCACGCAGCCCGGCTCGTCCCGCCCGTCCTCGCCCGCCCCGGGCAGCGGCACGGCGGTCTGCGGGTCGAGCTGCTCCAGCAGCAGCCGGGCGGCCCGGGCGGGCGGCATCCGGCCGCCGTCCGGGGCGGACAGCCGTACGAAGAGCACGCCGTCCGGATAGTCGGCGGCGACGGTACGGGCGAAGCGGGCGGCCAGCGTGGTCCGTCCGGACCCGGGGCGCCCGGCCAGCACCAGTACGGGGCAGCGCCCGCTCGCCGGGCGGGCGGCGGCCGCCCGCAGCGCGGCCAGTTCGGCGCGCCGTCCGACGAACAGCGCGGGCCCGGCCGGCAGCCGCTCCAGGCCCGGGACGGCCCCGGCGGGCGTGCCGGGGCCGGGGTCCATCGTCGCCGTCTTCCTCGCCACCCGTGCCACTCCCGATGTCGTCCCGCGCTCGGCATCCGACGCTCGGCATCCGGTGCCCCGCCTCCGGAGCTCGCCCGGAGCCCAGCGGAGGCGGCCCGGGACGGGCGCCCTGTCTGCGAAGCGTAGTTCGACCGTCCGGCTCAGCCGAGGTGACATCCGGTCGTACGAATCCGCAAATCACCCCAACGACTCAACGCACGGACCCGGTCACCCCTCGACCGGCCCCTCGACCGGTCCCTCGGCCGGCCGCCCGACCGGCCCGACCCGACCCACCCCGGTCTGCCGGGACCCGACCCTCTCAGGCCTCGAAGGGCCGGGCCGGCCACGGCGAGTCCGCCGGGCGCAGCGCGTCCAGCCCGTCCGGGCCGGTGAGCGCGGCGTGCACCGCGAGGGTGCCGGTGACCAGCGTCGGGTTGTGCAGCCCCCCCGCCTGGATCAGCCGGATCAGTTCCGGCACCGGCACCCAGGCGACCTCGATCTCCTGCTCCTCGCCCTCGGCGGCGTAGCGCTCGCCCTCGGCCTGCGCCAGGTCGGTGGCGAGGAACATCCGCAGCGCCTCGTCGGTGCCGCCCGGGGAGGTGTAGTAGTCGGCGAGGATCCGCCAGGTGCCGGCCTTGCAGTACGCCTCCTCGTACAGCTCGCGCTGCGCGGCGTGCCACGGGTTCTCGCCGGGGACGTCGAGCAGGCCGGCCGGCAGCTCCCACAGCCGCTGGCGCACCGGGTGGCGGTACTGGCGCAGCACCAGCACCCGCTGCTCGTCGTCCAGGGCGAGCACCGAGACGGAGCCGGGGTGGGTCTGGTAGTCGCGGCGGGCCCAGCTGCCGTCGGGCATCCGGACCTCCTCGCTGCGCACCCCGGTGACCTTGCCCTGGAACGGCGTCCCGCTCGCCCGGACCTCCCACTCCTCGGCCACGTCGAAGATCCCCTGGCGGCCCTGCTCGTCCATCGCTCTCCCCTTTTCGTCAGTACGACACAATCTAACGCCGAACGGCGGCCCCGCGGGAATCGCGGGGCCGCCGTCCGGTGAACGACCGCTGTCGACGACGACGGCCGACTGCGGCGGAGGAGAACTACTTCGAGGCCGCGGTCTTGATCTCGATGGCCGCCTTGACCAGGCCCGCGAACAGCGGGTGCGGGCGGGTCGGACGGGACTTCAGCTCCGGGTGGGCCTGGGTGGCCACCAGGTAGGGGTGCACCTCGCGCGGGTACTCGACGTACTCGACCAGGTCGCCCTTGGGCGAGAGGCCGGAGAACACCAGGCCGGTCTTCTCCAGGTCCGCGCGGTAGGCGTTGTTGACCTCGTAGCGGTGACGGTGGCGCTCCTCGACGTACTGCTCGCCGCCGTAGACCTCGCGGACGATCGAGCCCTCGGCGAGCTTGGCCGGGTACAGGCCCAGGCGCATGGTGCCGCCCAGGTCGCCCTTGCCGTCGACGATGGCCAGCTGCTCGGCCATGGTGGAGATGACCGGGTGCTTGGCGGCGGCGTCGAACTCGGTGGAGTTGGCCTCCGGCAGGCCGGCCAGGTTGCGGGCCGCCTCGATGACGACGCACTGCAGGCCCAGGCACAGGCCCAGCAGCGGGACCTTGTTCTCGCGGGCGTAGGTGATGGCGCCGACCTTGCCGTTGACGCCGCGGTCGCCGAAGCCGCCGGGGATGCAGATCGCGTCGACGTCGCCGAGCTGCGCCTGGGCGCCCTCGGGGGTCTCGCAGTCGTCCGAGGTGACCCACTTGATCTCGACCCGGGCGTTGTTGGCGAAGCCGCCGGCGCGCAGCGCCTCGGTCACCGACAGGTAGGCGTCCGGCAGGTCGATGTACTTGCCGACCAGGGCGACCTTGACGATGTGCTGCGGCTCGTGGACGCGGCGCAGCAGGTCGTCCCAGGTGGTCCAGTCGACGTCGCGGAACGGCAGGTCCAGGCGGCGCACCGCGTAGGCGTCCAGGCCCTCGCCGTGCAGCACCTTGGGGATGTCGTAGATCGACTTGGCGTCGATGGCCGCGACCACGGCCTCCTCGTCCACGTCGCACATCATCGAGATCTTGCGCTTGATCGCCTGCGGGACCTCGCGGTCGGCGCGCAGCACGATCGCGTCGGGCTGGATGCCGATGTTGCGCAGCGCGGCGACGGAGTGCTGGGTGGGCTTGGTCTTCAGCTCGCCCGAGGGGCCGATGTACGGCAGCAGGGAGACGTGCACGAAGAACACGTTGTCCCGGCCGACCTCGTGGCGGACCTGGCGGACGGCCTCCAGGAACGGCAGCGACTCGATGTCGCCGACGGTGCCGCCGACCTCGGTGATCACCACGTCGACGTCCTCGGTCGCCATCCGGCGGATCCGGGACTTGATCTCGTTGGTGATGTGCGGGATGACCTGGACGGTGTCGCCCAGGTACTCGCCGCGGCGCTCCTTGGCGATGACGGTCGAGTACACCTGGCCGGTGGTGACGTTCGCCGAGCCGTGGAGGTTGGTGTCCAGGAACCGCTCGTAGTGGCCGATGTCCAGGTCGGTCTCGGCGCCGTCGTCGGTGACGAACACCTCACCGTGCTGGAACGGGTTCATGGTGCCCGGGTCCACGTTGAGGTACGGGTCGAGCTTCTGCATCGTCACGCGCAGGCCGCGGGCCTTGAGCAGCGCGCCGAGGCTGGAGGCGGTGAGCCCCTTTCCGAGAGAAGAGGCGACACCCCCGGTGACGAAGAGGTGCTTGGTCGTCACGGCGCGGCCGTTCGCTGCCTTGCCGGAATGGGGCTGTGCCAAGAGGGGGCTCCCGTGGGTCGCGTGTCGAAAGTGACGTGGGCGGGAGGCTCGGGGTTCGCCGGGCGACGGGAGGCCGGCGTGGTGCGCGGCGCTCTTTGGGTCGTCGGTTCGGCTGGTCCGGGGCGTTTTGATCCCGCCGGTCCACGGGATACCAGGGTAACAGTGACGCGGACCGGACGCCGTTCGGGCCGCGCGCGCCGCGCCGGGAGCGCGCGCGGGGCGCACCACCGGCGCATCACACGCCGCTCGTGTCACACCGGTCGCACAACCCACCGGACCGGGCCAGAGCGCGCCATCCGTCCGGACCATCCCGGCTCCTCCGGCCGGACCAGGCGGAGGTGATCCTTCCGGACCATCCTGCGCCGCGCCCTCACGATGCACGGCATTTCCGCCGAATTGCGGCGCCACACCGGGCTGCGTCCACGTGCTTCGCCCCTTTCGTCCGTCGTAAGCTGCACGGACGCATCGCCGACAGCACGAGCACGCGGAGGGCGTGGGAGGGTCAGGACACTCCCGGTCCCCGATGCGCGACCGGACCTCCCCGTATTCCCGCTCATCCCTACCCACTCCAGGGGCTCGACCGAGCCCCGCGGACACTCCAGCAAGGCCCGCCACCACCCCCGGCAGGCCGGACGTCCCGGGGTGGACCTCCGGCCCCGCAGACCGCTCGCTCCCTCCGCTCGCCGATGCCCTGACCACATTGCGAACTGGAGATCCACGTGGCCGGCCGTATCGAGGACTACGCACTCATCGGGGACATGCAGACCGCTGCCCTGGTCAGCAGGGACGGGGCGGTGGACTGGCTCTGCCTTCCCCGCTTCGACTCGCCGGCCGTGTTCGCCGGCCTGCTCGGCACCGATGAACACGGTTTCTGGCGGATCGGCCCGGCCGAGGCCGTCCTGACCGAGGTCCCCGCGCCGGCCGCCGCCACGCCCCCCGCCGGCACCGGCCGGATCCGCATCGCCGACACCGCCGACCTGCGGGTGCCCCCGCCCACCGCCGCCGCCCCCGCCCTGCCCGCCGACCGCCGCCGCTACCGGGGCGACTCGCTGATCCTGGAGCAGGAGTGGGACACCCAGGGCGGCACCGTCCGGGTGATCGACTTCATGCCACCGCGTCCGCTGGCCGGCAAGGACGCCGTCCCCCAGGTGATCCGGATCGTCGAGGGCGTCTCGGGCACCGTACGGATGCGCTCGGCCCTGCGGATGCGCTTCTCCTACGGCCGGGTGGTGCCCTGGGTGCACCGCGTGGCGCAGGCCGACGGCGGCCACCGCACCGTCGCCATGGCCGGCCCCGACTCGGTCTGGCTGGACGGCGAGGCCGAGACCTACGGCCGCGACCTCACCACCTACGCCGACTTCACCGTCACCGCCGGCGAGCGGATCGCCTTCGCCCTCACCTGGCAGGCCTCCCACCTCGACCCGCCCAGGACCCCGGACGCCGAGGAACTGCTCGACGCCACCGCCGACTTCTGGCACGAGTGGGCCGACCAGTGCACCTACCAGGGCCCCTACCGCGAGGCCGTGATCCGCTCCCTGATCACCCTCAAGGGCCTCACCTACGCCCCCACCGGCGGCATCGTCGCCGCCCCCACCACCTCTCTCCCGGAGGACATCGGCGGCGAACGCAACTGGGACTACCGCTACACCTGGCTGCGCGACGCCGCCATCACCCTCTCCTCCCTGCTGCGCACCGGCTACCGCGAGGAGGCCCGCGCCTGGCGCGAGTGGCTGCTGCGCGCCGTCGCCGGGGACCCGGAGAACCTCCAGATCATGTACGGCATCGCCGGCGAGCGCGAGCTCACCGAGTCCTCGCTGGACTGGCTGCCCGGCTACGAGGGCTCCCGGCCCGTCCGGGTCGGCAACGGCGCCGCCGGACAGCTCCAGCTCGACGTCTACGGCGAGGTCGTCGAAGCCCTCCACCTCGCCCACATGACCGGCCTGGTCCGCAACGACCACGCCCTCCACCTCCAGCTGCGCCTGATCGAGTACCTGGAGGACCACTGGCAGGAGCCGGACGAGGGCATCTGGGAGGTCCGCGGCCCGCGCCGGCACTTCGTCCACTCCAAGGTGATGGCCTGGGTCGCCGTCGACCGGACCATCAAGCTGCTGGAGCAGACCCCCGAGGACGAGCCCTCCGGCGGGCACCTGGAGCGCTGGCGGGCACTGCGCGCGCAGATCCACGCGGACGTCTGCGAGAAGGGCTACGACCCGGAGCGCAACACCTTCACCCAGTACTACGGCGGCCGGGAGCTGGACGCCTCGCTGCTGCTGATCCCCCAGGTCGGCTTCCTCCCGCCGGACGACAAGCGGGTGATCGGAACCATCGAGGCGATCCAGCGCGAACTGTCCACCGAGGACGGCTTCGTGCTGCGCTACCCGACCCACGACGAGTCGGGCAACAACGTCGACGGCCTCTCCGGCCACGAGGGTGCCTTCCTGGCCTGCTCCTTCTGGCTGGCCGACGACCTCGCCATGATCGGCCGGGTGCAGGAGGCCCGCGAGCTGTTCGACCGGCTGCTGGCGCTGCGCAACGACCTGGGCCTGCTCGCCGAGGAGTGGGACCCGCGGCTCAAGCGCCAGGTCGGCAATTTCCCCCAGGCCTTCAGCCACGTCCCGCTGATCGACACCGCCCTGCGGCTGACCGCCTGCGGCGCCGCGTATCTGTCCGCCCAGCCGGACGGTCCGGCCGCCGACCGGGTCGAGCGGGCCACCGTCTAGCGGGCGACCCTCCAGCCGGCCACCCTCCGGCCGGCCTCGGGCGACGGTCCGCCCGGCGCGGACCTACCCGCGCTGCACCAGCTCGTCGTAGGTGCTGAGCACCTGGGCGACGGTGGCGGCCTCGTCCGGCCAGGTCTCGGCCTGCTGCCGGCCGGCCGCCACCAGGTGCTCGCGGCGGGCCGGGTCGGCCAGCAGGGCGCGCACCGTGCGGCCGAGCGCCGCCGGGTCGCCGGGGGGCACCAGTTCGGCGGCGTCGCCGACCAGTTCGGGGATGCCGCCGACGGCGGTGGCGACCACCGGCACGCCGGCCCGCATCGCCTCCTGCACCACCAGCGAGCGGGCCTCCCAGCGGCTGGGTACCACCACGACGTCGGCGGCGGCCAGCAGGTCGGGCACGTCGGTGCGGTAGCCGAGCAGCCGCACCGGCAGCTTCTCCGTGGCCGCCCGCTCGCGCAGCGCGCCCGCCTCCGGGCCGTCCCCGGCGAGCAGCACCAGCGGCTCCGGGTCCAGCGTGGACAGCTCCCGGGTGGCGTCCAGCAGCAGCCCGAAGGCCTTCTGCGGGACGAGCCGGCCGACCGCCAGCAGCAGCGGACGGTCCGGGCCGCCGTCGAGCAGTTCGGCGCGCGCCTCGGCGCGGCCGAGCAGGCCCTCGGGCATCGGCGGGGCGGCCACCGGGCCCAACCGGGCGTCGGTGGCGCCCAGTTCGCGGGCCCGGGCGACCAGGTCGGAGGAGGCGCCGAGGACCAGGTCGGCGGCGCGCGCCACCCGGCGCTCCATCAGCCGCTGCAGCCGCCGCTCCAGGCCGGTGGCCAGCAGCGCGTGGTGCGAGGTGACCACCAGCGGGGTCTCCGGGCGCAGACCCGGGAAGCGGCCCGCGGTGCGCAGCGCCAGGTCGGACAGCAGCCCGGCACGCAGCCCGTGGGCGTGCACCACGTCGGCGCCGGTGAAGGCCCGGCGCAGCTCGCCGATCGCGGTGGCGTCGCTGCGGGCGCCCGCGGTGGGGGTGATCTCGACGGTGTGGAACCTGGCGCCCGTACGGGAGAACCCGAACAGCGCGTCCGCGCCGGCCGGCGCGCAGACCGTGACGTTCACGCCGTGCGCGACCAGGCCCTGGGCCAGGGAGCGCACGTGCGCACCGATGCCGCCGCTGCTGGCGGCCAGGACGAGTACCACCTGCAGCTGCCCCGGTTCGGGGACGGCCGCGGTGGCCCGGGCGGCGGAATGGTCCACGTCGTCTCGCATCCGACTCGATCGGGTTCGCGCGCCGCTTCGCGAGGATTGCCCGCCGGGCGGCGCTCGGGGCTGGGAAGCCAGTGTCCAGCCGCCACCATGCCAGGTCGGCGGCCCTCTTGGACAGTCGGCGCCACCGGGGCGCGTCGCCGACGTCCGAGGGGCCGCCGGCGGCCGCTACCGGCGGCGCGGGGCCCGGGCCGTGGCCAGCAGTTCCTCGGCGTGGGCACGGCCCAGCTCCGAGTCCTCCAGGCCGGCCAGCATCCGGGAGAGCTCGCGCACCCGCTCCTCGTCGTTCAGCACCTTGACGCCGCTGCGGGTCACGGTGCCGTCGTGGGTCTTCTCCACCACCAGGTGCCGGTCGGCGAACGCGGCGACCTGCGGGAGGTGGGTGACCACCACGACCTGGGCGGACTCGGCCAGCTTGGCCAGCCGGCGGCCGATCTCGACCGCGGCCTTGCCGCCGACGCCCGCGTCCACCTCGTCGAACAGGTAGGTGGGGACGGGGTCTGCGCCCGCGAAGACCACCTCGACGGCGAGCATCACGCGCGACAGCTCACCACCGGAGGCGCCCTTGGCGATCGGGCGCGGCTGGGCGCCCGGGTGCGGGGCGAGCAGCACCTCCACCTCGTCCACGCCGTGCGGACCGTAGGCGACGGTGCGCCCATCGACCTCGATCCCGGCCAGGTCGTCGACCTGGCTGATCGAGAAGGTCACCCGGGCGTGCGGCATGGCCAGTTCGGCGAGTTCGGCGGAGACCGCCTCGGCGAACCGCCCGGCCGCGGCGTACCGGGCCCGGGAGACCTCGGTGGCCAGCTCGGCCAGTTCGGCCCGCAGCTCGGTCTCCCGGGCGCCGAGCTCGTCGATCCGGTCGTCGTCGCCGTCGAGCTCGGCGAGCCGGGTCGCCCCGGCCTCGGCCCAGGCGATCACCTCGGCGAGCGAGTTCTCCTCGCCGCCGTACTTGCGCAGCAGCTGGGCGAGCACGGCCCGGCGGTCCTCGACGGCGGCCAGGCGCACCGGGTCGGCGTCCAAGTCGTCCGCGTAGCCGGCCAGGTCGCCGGCCACGTCGGCGAGCAGGTAGCCGACCTCGTTGAGGCGGTCGGCCAGGGCGGCCAGCCGCTCGTCGTGGTGGCGTACGGCGTCCAGGGCCCGGCGGGACTGGGCGAGCAGGGTGCCCGCGTCCAGTGCCTCCGGGTCGACCGGGTCGCCGGCCAGGGCAGCGTGGGCGAGGGTCGCGGCGGAGGACAGCGCGTCGGCGTGGCCGAGCCGCTCGGCCTCGGCGGCCAGCTCCTCGTCCTCGCCGGCCACCGGCTCGGCGGCGGCGATCTCGTCCAGGCCGAAGCGCAGCAGATCGGCCTCCTGGGCGCGCTCGCGGGCCCGGGTGGTGAGCTCCTCCAGGGTCGCGGAGACCTCGCGCAGAGCGCGGTAGGTCTCCCGGTAGCGGGCCAGCGGCTCGGCCACCGAGGCTCCCGCGTACCGGTCCAGCGCGCCGCGCTGGCGGGCCGGGCGCAGCAGGCGCTGCTGGTCGGTCTGGCCGTGCACGGCGATCAGGTCCTCGCCGATCTCGGCGAGCAGGCCGACCGGGACGGACCGTCCGCCGACGTGCGCCCGGGAGCGGCCCTCGGCGGAGACGGTCCGGCTGATCAGCAGCGCGCCGTCGTCCAGTTCGGCCCCGGCCTCGATCGCGCGGGCCGCCACCGGGGAGCCGGCCGGCAGTTCCAGCCGGCCCTCCACGACGGCGCGTCCGGTGCCGTTGCGCACCAGGCCCGGATCGGCGCGGCCGCCGAGCAGCAGGCCGAGGCTGGTCACGACCATGGTCTTGCCGGCGCCGGTCTCACCGGTCACGGCGGTGAAGCCGGGAGCCAGCTCGACCACCGCGTCGTCGATGACCCCAAGATCCCGTATCCGCATCTCGTCCAACACGGAGACGACCATACGAGGTTCCACCCCCGGCGCGCGACGAGCGACAACGGCGCGCGGCAACTCCGTGCCCCGAAGTTCACCCCTTCCGGGAGTCCCCGGCGGGCACCGGCACCGTGCACCAGGGCAGGAAGAGCTGCACCATCGGGCCGATGGCCAGCGCGTACGCGACGGTGCCGACCCCGACGGTGCCGCCGAGCAGCAGGCCGACGGTGAGGACCGTCACCTCGATGCCGGTGCGGATCAGCCGCAGCGAACGTCCGGTGCGCCGGTGCAGGCCGGTCATCAGGCCGTCGCGCGGGCCGGGGCCGAGCCGGGCGCCGATGTAGAGGCCGGTGGCCAGGCCGTTGAGGGCGATCGCCGCGGCCGACAGCGCGATCCGCGCGGGCAGGGAGCCGGGGCTGCCGAGGGCCTCCAGGGTGAGATCCATGGCCGCGCCGATCACCAGCACGTTGGCGACGGTGCCCAGGCCCGGGCGCTGGCGCAGCGGGATCCACAGCAGCAGGACGAGGGCGCCGCAGATCGTCACCCAGCCGCCGACCGAGAGCCCGACGGTGCGCTGCAGGCCCTGGTGCAGGACGTCCCAGGGGTCGAGGCCGAGGCCGGAGCGGAGCATCAGCGCCATGCTCACGCCGTACAGGGCGAGGCCGGCGAACAGCTGCGGGATCCGGCGGCCCAGGGCCCGGGTGTCACCGAGCACCCGAACGGCGAGGCCGGCACCCCGGGCGGCGGCGACCGACGCGGCCGGTACGGGCGTGGCGAAGTCCGACGTCGGTGGCGGTGCGGTCGAGGCGGCGGCCGGCGTCGGCGGTGTGGTCGCGGTGGCCAATGGTGCTCCTGCGGTGGTGCTGCACCACCGGGGCTCCCGGTGGTGGCGGCCAGCATGGCCGCCCTGCCATGATGGCCAGGCCAATACGACCCACTCCAGGGCCAATACCGAGCAAGTGGACTGATCGCCATGGCCGACTGGCACACCACCGTCACCCCGCCCGCCCTGGCCCGGCTGCTCGCCACCGCCCGGCTCCCCGAGCCGGCCGCCGCCCGCCGCCCCGCCTACCGCACCCTGGCCGGACAGATCCGGCTGCTGGTCACCGAGGGCCGGCTGCCGGTCGGCGCCCGGCTGCCCGCCGAACGCGAGCTGGCCACCGCCCTGGCGATGAGCCGCACCACCGTCGCCACCGCGTACGAGACCCTGCGCGGCGACGGCTACCTGCGCAGCCGGCGCGGCGCCGGCAGCTGGACCGCCCTGCCCGAGGGCGCCCCGCCGCCCAGCGAGGCGCTGCACCCCGTCCCGCCGGACGAGCAGGGCCGCATCCTGGACCTCGGCGTCGCCGCCCCGCCCGCCCCGCAGCCCTGGGTCGGCCAGGCCGCCGCCCGGGCCGTCGAACAGCTGCCGCACTACACCGCCGGACACGGCCACTACCCCACCGGCGTCCCGGTGCTGCGCGAGGCCGTCGCCCGCCGCTTCACCGAGCGCGGACTGCCCACCACCCCCGACCAGATCCTGATCACCACCGGCGCCATGGGCGGCCTGCACCTGGTCCAGCGGGCGCTGATCGGCCGCGGCGACCGGGTCGCCGTCGAGGCGCCCAGCTACGCGAACACCCTGCAGGCCCTGCGGCTGACCGGCGCGCGCCTGGTCCCGGTGCCGTACGCGTGGACTCCGCAGCCCTCCTGGGACCTCGACGAGTGGCGGCGGGTGCTGCGCGGCGCCGGCCCCAAGGTCGCCTACGTGATCCCGGACTTCCACAACCCGACCGGCGCGCTGATCGACGAGGAGCAGCGCCGCCGGCTGCTGGCCGCCGCCCGGGCCGCCGGGAGCATCGTGCTCGCCGACGAGACCACCGCCGAACTCGGCTGGGGCGTACCGCCGTCCACACCGCTGCCGCGCCCCATGGCGGCACTGGACCGCTCCGCCCAGGTGGTCACCGTCGGCTCGGCGGGCAAGCTGCTCTGGGGCGGGCTGCGGATCGGCTGGGTCAGGGCCGCGCCCGCGCTGGTGCGCCGGCTGGCCACCGAGCGGGTCTACAGCGACGTCGGCACCCCGGTACTGGACCAGCTGATCGCCGCCGAACTGCTGGGCGAACTGCTGCCCGACGTCCGGGAGCACCAGCTGACCCGGCTGCGGGCCACCGCGCAGGCCTTCGCCGCCGCTCTGCCCGAACGGCTGCCCGGATGGAGTTTCACCATGCCGCCCGGCGGCCTGTCCCTGTGGGTCTCCACCGACGGCCTGTCCGGCGCGGCACTGGCCCGGGCCGGGGAGCGCGGCGGGGTCCGGATCGCCTCGGGCAACCGCTTCGGCGTGGACGGCGCCTTCGAGCACCACATCCGCCTGCCGGTCACCGTGCCCGCCTCGACCGTCCCCGCCGCCGTGGAACGCCTCGCTGCCCTGGCCGCCCACGCCGCGAACGGCGGACGGCTCGAACCGGCCGACGAGGCCCAGCCACTGGCCGTCTGACGACAAGTCAGCATCCGGTGCGCGCCCCAGGCCGGGTGAAAGGCCTTGGCGCGCACCGGATTCGGCACATGTGTACGGGCGTCGGCCGACCGTACGGCCGTCGACCGGCGCTAGTGGTGGTCGGCCCGGCCGCGCCAACCCGTCACCGGCAGCGCGAACTTGGCCACCAGCCGGTCGGTGAACGGCGCCCGGTGCAGTCTGGCCAGCCGCACCGGGGTCCGACCCCGACGTACCTCCACCCGTGCCCCGGCGGGCAGTTCGACCGAACGCCGCCCGTCGCACCAGAGCACGCCGTGCGGGGTCTTGGGCTGCACCTCCACCGCCAGCACCGACTCCGGCGAGGTCACCAGCGGGCGCGCGAACAGCGCGTGCGCGGAGATCGGCACCATCAGCAGCGCCTCCACCTCCGGCCACACCACCGGCCCGCCACCGGAGAACGCGTACGCGGTGGAGCCGGTCGGCGTCGCACACACCACGCCGTCACAGCCGAAGTTGGAGACCGGACGGCCGTCCACCTCGGTCACCACCTCCAGCATCCGCTCCCGGGACGCCTTCTCGATCGAGGCCTCGTTCAGCGCCCAGTCCTCGTGCACCACATCGCCGTTGGTGCGGACGATGACGTCGATCGTCATCCGCTCCTCGACCTCGTAGTCGGCGTCCACCACCCGCTCGACCACCACGGCCAGGTCGTCCCGCTCGGCCTCGGCGAGGAAGCCCACCCGGCCCAGGTTGATCCCGAGCATCGGCAGCCCGTGCGAACGCGCCAGCTCCGCCCCGCGCAGCAGCGTCCCGTCCCCGCCGGCCACCAGGATCAGCTCGCAGCCGTCCGCCGCCCCGGGGCCCTCGGACACCTTCTCGACGCCCTCCGGCAGATCCAGGTCCACCGCCTCGGCCTCCAGCAGTCTGATCCGGAGCCCCGCCTTCAGCAGCCCGTGCACCAGACCCTCGACGCTGCGCAGCGCCGCCTCCCGGCCGGTGTGCGCGATCAGGAAGACCGTACGTTCTTCATCGCTCATGCCGCTGCCCTCTCCCTAACGCCTACCGGGTCGCCCTTGGCCCCGGTGCGGCCGCGCCATACGACATGACGCGCCGGACGCTCGCAAGGCACCCTACCGGGGCCCCTCCGCCACGGCCCGGTCCGCCTCCGCGGGGTCCAGCTGAGGAGCGTCCCGGCGCAGCCAGAGGAAGTACTCGACATTGCCGGACGGCCCCGGCAGGGGGCTCGCGGTCACCGCGCGCACGCCCAGCCCAAGCTCCCACGCCTGCCCCGCAACCTGGCGCACCATCTCGGCGCGCAGCTGCGGGCTGCGCACCACCCCGCCGCTGCCCAGACGCTCCTTGCCGATCTCGAACTGGGGCTTGACCATCAGCACCAGGTCCGCGTCCTCGGCCGCGCAGGAGGCGAGCGCCGGGAGCACCAGACCCAGCGAGATGAACGACAGGTCGCCCACCACCAGGTCCACCAGGGTGCCGCCGATCAGGTCCGGGGTCAGCTCGCGCACATTGGTGCGGTCCATCACCGTGACCCGCTCGTCGCTCTGCAGCGACCAGGCGAGCTGCCCGTAACCGACGTCCACCGCCAGCACGTGCGCGGCCCCGGCGCGCAGCAGCACGTCGGTGAACCCGCCGGTGGAGGCGCCGGCGTCCAGCGCCCGGCGGCCCTCGACCACCAGGCCCTGCGGCACGAAGGCCGCGAACGCGCCGGCGAGCTTGTGGCCGCCGCGCGAGACGTAGTCGGGGTCGTTGTCGTCCTTCGCCACCACGACCGCCGCCGAGGTCTCCACCTGGGTGGCCGGCTTGGTCGCGGTGGTGCCGCCGACGGTCACCCGCCCGGCGGCGATCAGCTCGGACGCGTGCTCACGCGATCGGGCCAGCTTGCGGCGGACCAGTTCCGCGTCGAGTCGGCGTCGTGCCACTGCCACTGGTGTTTCAGCTCCTACGGATCCTGCGGGTCATTCCTGGTCGAGCGCGGCCAGTGTGTCGACGAGCCGCTGGTGAACATCTTCGTACACCGCGACGTGTGCCTCGGCCGGGACCCCGTCCAAGGCCTCCAGCCGGGCCAGGCCCGCGTCCACGCCGGGGTGGCCCGTGGGCGCCAGCTCGACGCCCAGCGGCTCGGTGCCCAGCGGCTCGACACCCAGCGGCTGGGCATCCCGGACGGGCTCGGTGTCCCGTACGGGCTCGGGAAGGCGGGAAGGCTCGGGCGGGCGGGCGGCCGCGGGCGGTTCACTCGTCGTGGGCATCGGGCTTCTTCGTGCTGGTGGCCTTGCGGACGGTGGTCTTCCTGGTCGCCGCACGCTTCGCGGGCGTCCCCGGCTGGGCCTCGGCCTGCTTGGCGGTGGCGGTCTTCTTCACGGTGGTCGTCTTCTTCGCGGCGGCCTTCTTGGCCGTCGCCCTCTCGGGCGCCGCCGTCTTCTTCGCCGCGCTCTTCTTGGCCGCGGACTTCTTGGCCGCGGACTTCGCCGTTCCCTTCGCAGCCGTGTCCTTCGCGGCGGTGCTCTTCCCCGCGGCAGCGGTCTCCGGCGCAGCGGCGGCCTCCTCCTTCGGGGCCTGGGCGGTCACCGACACCGGCGGGACCGGCGGATCGACCTCGACCGGCTCGTCCACCTCCACCCGCTCGGCGACTATCGGCTCGTCCGCCGTCCGGGCGGCCGACCGCTCCTCCTCGAACTCCCAACCGCGCCCGAACAGGTCGCCGGCCCGCGGCGCCGGCACCGGCTCCTCGGCCTCGTACGCCCCCGGCCCGGACGCGGCCGCCGGGGCCTCCTCCTCGACCTCGCGCAGCTTGGTCTCCAGATACGCCAGCACCACGCCGACCTTGGTGACCTGGTCGCCGACCTTCTCGAAGACCTTCTCCGCCTCGTTGCGCGCCACGCCGACCGCCAGGTCCACCCCGGCGCGCCCGGCGGTGACCGCCTCCCCGGCCAGGGTCTGCAAGGTCTCCACGGACGGCGGGAACTGACCGCCCAGCCGGCGCTCGACCCCGGCGACATCGACCCCGGCCTTCTCCAGGATCGAGGTCGCCGTCCCGACGACCATCTTGCCGACCTCCTCGACCACCCCGGCGGCGGTCTCCACCACTCCCCGAACCGTCCTCGGCAGCATCCGGGTGCCTCCCAATCGCCTACGCGCGTCGCTCCGTCGCCCTCAGTACCCGGGCGCCGTCGCGGGCACCCCACTGACGACGCTACCGCCAAAACCCTCCTGAGGTACCGTGGCCCGCAGTCAGCACCGCAGCGACCGGGGGAGGGAGCCGCCCCGTGGCGAACGCCGAGGAGTGCCGGGAGGCACTGGAGCAGCTCAGCCGGAACATGGCGAAGTCCACCGGCGACGTCCGCAAGGCCGCCGCCCTCGACCGCTCGCTCAGCTGCCGGATCACCGACCTCGACCTGACCTTCACCGGGCGGCTGCGCGACGGCCGCATCCAGGACATGGTCGCCGCCCCCGGCCCCCCGGCCGGGAAGGCGGCGATCCGGCTCACCATGAGCAGCGACGACCTGGTCGCGATGGTCGGCGGCGGGCTCAACTTCGCCTCCGCGTGGGCGAGCGGCCGGGTCAGGCTGGAGGCGGGCTTCCGCGACCTGCTGCGGCTACGCACCCTGCTCTGAACCCGGCACCGCCGAACCTGGCGTTCCCGGACCGGGCACCGGACCGGACCGGACCGGGCATCGGAGCAGGGGCCACCGAGCCGGGCTCAGCCGAGGGCGGCCCCCGTCGACCGCGGAACCGTCCTCAGAACCCGAGGTCGGCCAGCGACTTACGGCCGTCCACCGGCGCACCGCCCGCGTCCAGCACCGTCCACGCCGCCGCGCACAGCGCCCGCAGGCCGTCCCAGCGGTCCCCGGCACCGGACAGCCGCAGCACACCGGCCTCCACGCCCGCGACCAGGCCGCCGCACGCGAAGCCGCCGTCGACGGCCGTCACCTCCGGGTGCGGGACGAGCAGTCCGCGCAGGTCCTCCGCCAGGTACGTCGGCCGGTGCTCGACCGGGGCCGACAGCAGCTGCTCCGGGGTGGTCACGCCGGTGAACACCAGCAGGCTGTCCACCCCGCCGTTGAACGCGCCCTCGATGTCGGTGTCCAGCCGGTCGCCGACCACCAGCGGCCGCTCCGCGCCGGTGCGCAGCACCGTCTCCCGGTGCATCGGCGGCAGCGGCTTGCCCGCCACCTCCGGCTCCACCCCGGTCGCCGCCCGCACCGCCGCCACCAGGGTGCCGTTGCCGGGCGCGATGCCGCGGGCCCTCGGCACCGTCAGATCCAGGTTGGACGCCACCCAGGGCAGTCCGCTCTGCACCGCGTACGAGGCCTCCGCGAGGTCCGTCCACCCCACCGAAGGATCGAAGCCCTGCACCACCGCGAGCGGCCCGTCGGCCAGCGAGCGGACCGCGATCAGGCCCAGCTCGGCCAGCGCCTCCTCCAGCCCGAGACCGCCCACGACCAGCACCTTCGAGCCGGCCGGCACCTTCTCGGCGATCAGCCGGGCGGCGGCCTGGGCCGAGTTGATCACGTCGGAGGGCTCGGCCGGGATGCCGAGCTCGGTCAGGTGCTCGGCCACCACCCGCGGCGGGCGGGAGGCGTTGTTGGTCACGTACGCGAGCCGCATCCCGGCCGTCCGGGCGGCGTCCAGTGCCTCCACCGCGTGCTCGATCGCGTGCGCGCCCGTGTAGACCACGCCGTCCAGGTCCAGCAGCGCGGTGTCGTAGGCGTCGGTCAGCGGCCGCTCGCTGCCGCCGGGGGCGGTCCGTCGCACGGGGGTGGCCGTCTCGGTCATGGCTGCGCTACCTCATTCACTGCGTCGTCGTTCACTGCTGCGTGCACTGCTTCCACTGCGTCGTACGTTCCGGCGTACGGGTCGCCGCGTACGGGTCGCCTCGTCCGTGACGCACCGCGTCGTACGTCAACGGCGTCCGCCCGGTCAGGCGCCGCTGTCGGTGCCGGCACCGGCGTCGTCCGCCGTTCCGCCGGCCGGGTCCCCGGCGTCCGCCGGGGGCGCCACGTACCCGGGTGCTCCCGGCAGCAGCGGGCCGTAGGCCCCCGCACGGGCCGCCAGGGTCGCCCGGGTCTGCCGCAGCGCCTGCCGGTAGTGGTCGGACTCCGGCCGCATCGCCACGGCCAGCGCCAGGTGCTCGGCGGAGGTCTCGAAGTCGCCCAGCCGGGCCGCCGCGACTCCCCACCCGAACTGAGCGTAGTCGTCCGCCGGATCCGCCAGCGCCACGGCGCGGAAGTTCTCCAGCGCCGCCGCGTACGAGCCCGCGTCGAACTGGGCCCGCGCCAGCGCCTCCCGAATGCTGCGCGAGTGCGGCTCGGCCGCCACCGCCCGGGCGAGCAGCTGCTCGGCGGCCGCCGGATGCCCCTGGGCCAGCAGCCGGGCTCCCCGGCGGAACCACTCGTACACGTCCCCGGCGGGCTCGCCGGAGCGGCTCTGCGGCGGCACCCCGCCGACCGGCGCGCCACCGCCCGGAGCCCCACCGACCGATGCGCCGTCGCCCGGTGCGCGGTCCGGTACGCCGTCGGCCGGAGCGTCCCCGCGGGCGGCACCCACCGGCCCGCCCGACTCGGCCGGGCCGCCGCCGTCCACCCGTTCCTGCCCGTCGTCCATGCCGTACCTCGCCCTCGGTCCCACACCCGCCCCACAACCCGGCGCAGGCATTCCGATCTCTCAACAACGCGTACCCGGTTACGATGCCCAGAATGAGCACACCCAGTGCAGAAGACGGAGTCGAGACTCCCGAGGGCGGCCCCGGCGATCCCGGGCACGTCGCCACCGCCGGCCTGTCCCTGTCCCCCTTCCGCGGCCTGCGCTACGTCCCCGACCGGGTCGGCACCCTGGCCGCGGTGACGTCCCCGCCGTACGACGTCGTGGACCCGGGCCGCCGGCTCGACCTGGAGACCGCCGACCCCCACAACGTGGTCCGGCTGATCCTGCCCAGGCCGGAGCCCGAGGACGCCGGCGACCGCCCCGACCGCGACACCCGCTACCGGCACGCCGCCCGGCTGCTGGCCGCCTGGCAGCGCGAGGGCGTCCTGGCCGCCGACCCCGAGCCCGCGCTCTACGTCTACGAGCAGCGGGTGCCGGCCACCGACGACTCCCCCGAGCTGCTCCAGCGCGGCCTGATCGGTGCCCTCGCCGTGAGCGGCCGCGAAGGCGGCGTGGTGCTCCCGCACGAGGACGTGATGCCGCGGCCGGTCGCCGACCGGGTCGGCCTGATGCGCACCACCCGCGCCAACCTGGAACCGCTGCTGCTCACCTACCGGGGCAACGGCGGCGCCTCCGGCGTGATCGAGCGGACGGTCGAACGCGAGCCGCTGCTCTCCACCGCCACCAGCGACGGGACCCACCACCGGCTGTGGGCGGTCACCGACCCGGCCGAGATCGCCGAGATCAGCCGCGACCTCGCCACCTGCCGGGCGCTGATCGCCGACGGCCACCACCGCTGGGAGATGTACCTGCGCCTCCAGCGCGAGCACCGCCACCTGCCGCGCAGCCCCTGGGACCGCGGCATGGTGCTCCTGGTGGACACCGCCCGCTACCCGCTGCGGGTCCGCGCCATCCACCGCGTGCTGTACCGGCTGCCTGTGGCCGAGGCGCTGGAGCGGCTCGGCGACCAGTGGAAGGTCAAGGAGGTCCCGGGACCGCTGTCCGCCGCGCTCCAGGCCCTCGCCGAGCAGAAGCGGCACGGCGGCAACGGCTTCGTCGTCACCGGAGGCGACGGCGTCTACTGGCTGCTCGGCGAGCCCGAGGAATCCCTGCTCGACGCCACCGTGCCGCACGGCAGACCCGAGGAGTGGCGTCACCTGGACGCCACCGTCCTGCACGCCACCCTGCTCGACCACACCTGGCACGTCCCCGACGGCCCGGACGACATCGGCTACCTGCACACCGCCGTGGCCGCCGAACAGGAGGCCGCGCGCACCGGCGGCACCGCCGTCCTGCTGCACCCGGTCCGGGAGTCCGTGGTGCGACGGCTCGCCGAGCAGGGCGTCACCATGCCGCGCAAGTCGACCTCCTTCGGACCGAAGCCGGCCACCGGGCTGGTGCTGCGCAACCTCGCGCTGGGCTGACACCGCGCCGTCGGCCCGACCCAGGCCCGAACGCCGTGAGGCCCTGCCGTTCCCGAAGTTCCGGGAAACGGCAGGGCCTCACGGCGTTGACCGGGGAGCTGATCAGCTCTTGTCGGCGTCGGCGTCGGCCTTGACCTTGGCGGCCTCGGTCTCCTCGGCCTCGGTCTCCTCGGCCTTGGACTCCTCGGCCTTGCGGTCCTCGGCGTCCTGGGCACGCTCGGGGACGACGCCGTCGAAGTCGTCGTCGATCTCGAGGTCGTCCTCGTCGTAGTACTCCTCGACGTCCTCCTCGTCCTCGAAGATCACGCGGTCGTCGGCGTTGTCGCCGCCACCACGCTTCTTCGCCGGGGCGTCGACCGACTCGGCCTCGTCCTCGTCCAGCTCCGGGTCGAGAGTGTCGGTGAACTCCACGCCGTCGATCTCGGCCAGCCGCTCCGAGGCGTTGGTGGTGCCGTCGGTGTCGGCCTCGGCGGCCTTGGCGAACCAGTCACGGGCCTCGTCGGCGCGGCCGGCCGCGATCAGGGCCTCGGCGTAGGCGTACCGCAGGCGAGCGGTCCACGCGTGCACGGTGCTGGAGGCCAGCTCCGGGCTCTGCAGCGTCACCACGGCGGCGTCGAACTGCTCCATGTCGGTGCGGGCACCGGCCGCCACCAGGCGCATCTCGACCTGGCCGGCCTTGTCCAGCTGCTTCACCTCGGGCTCACCGGCCATCGCCAGCGCCCGCTCCGGGCGGCCCAGACCGCGCTCGCAGTCGGCCATCACCGGCCACAGGTCCGCACGGCCGGTCATCCGACGGGCGGCACGGAACTCGGTCAGCGCCTCGGAGTAGCGCTGCGTCATGTACGAGGCGAAACCGGCGGCCTCACGGACGGCGGCCACGCGGGAGGCCAGACGGAGCGCGACACGCGAGTACTGGTAGGCCTCCTCCGGCTCGCTGTCGAGCAGGCGGGCCACCATCACCAGGTTGCGGGCGACGTCGTCCGCGAGGGTCTTGGGCAGGCTCTTGAGCTCCTGACGCACGTCCGCGTCCAGCTCAAAGCCGGTGACGTCCTCCGGGATCGGCAGACGCTTGACGGGCTCGTAGTTGCCCCGGCGGTCGTCGTAGTCCCGACGGTCACCGCCGCGGTCGTCCCGGTCCCGGCGGTAGCCGCCGCCCTGGCGGTCGTCACGACGGAAACCGCCACGGTCGCCACCACGGTCGTCGCGACGGAAGCCGCCGCGGTCGTCACGGTCGCGGTTGAAGCCGCCGCCCTGGCGGTCGTCACGGCGGAAACCGCCGCGCTCGCCACCACGGTCGTCGCGGTCGCGGCCGTACCCGCCCGACGGGCGGTCGTCACGACGCGGACGCTCGTCACGGTCGTCACGACGGAAACCACCCGGACGGTCATCGCGACGGAAGCCACCGCCGGCCGGACGGTCGTCACGACGGAAACCGCCACGGTCGTCACGGTCACGGTTGAAACCACCGGAGGGACGGTCATCCCGGCGGAACCCACCGGACGGGCGGTCGTCGCGACGGAAGCCGCCGCGGTCACCGCCGCGCTCGTCACGGTCGCGGTTGAAGCCGCCGCCCTGGCGGTCGTCACGGCGGAAACCGCCGCGCTCGCCACCACGGTCGTCACGGTCGCGGCCGTACCCGCCCGACGGACGGTCGTCACGACGCGGACGCTCGTCACGGTCGTCACGACGGAAACCACCCGGACGGTCATCGCGACGGAAGCCACCGCCGGCCGGACGGTCGTCACGACGGAAACCACCGCGGTCGCCGCCACGGTCGTCGCGGTCACGGTTGAAACCACCCGACGGACGGTCGCCGCGGTCGCGGTTGAAGCCGCCGCTCTGGCGGTCGTCACGGCGGAAGCCGCCGCGCTCGCCGCCGCGGTCGTCGCGGTCGCGGCCGTACCCGCCCGACGGGCGGTCGTCACGACGCGGACGGTCGTCACGGTCGTCGCGACGGAAACCACCGGACGGGCGGTCGTCGCGGCGGAAGCCACCGCCGGCCGGACGGTCGTCACGACGGAAACCGCCACGGTCGTCACGGTCACGGTTGAAACCACCGGAGGGACGGTCATCGCGACGGAAACCGCCGCGGTCGCCGCCGCGGTCGTCGCGGTCGCGGCCGTACCCGCCCGACGGACGGTCGCCGCGGTCGCGGTTGAAGCCGCCGCCCTGGCGGTCGTCACGGCGGAAGCCGCCGCGCTCGCCGCCGCGGTCGTCGCGGTCGCGGCCGTACCCGCCCGACGGGCGGTCGTCACGACGCGGACGCTCGTCACGGTCGTCACGACGGAAACCACCGGACGGGCGGTCATCGCGGCGGAAGCCACCGCCGGCCGGACGGTCGTCACGGCGGTCATCGCGACGGCCGCCACGGTCGTTGGACCAGCCGCCACGGGACCGGGGCTCGTAGCCTCGGCCGTCGTCCGATCGGCGCTCGGGACGGTCCTGGGGCTGGTTCGACATCGTGGTGACTCCTTCTGCTGCTTCAGCTCAACCGCGGGCCGAGCGAGCAACTTCGCTGCCGCCACGCGGTTTCGACGCCGGCCTGCTGGCCCGCGTACCTTCTCCATTGTCCGGCATGCCCGGACCCTCCGCGTCTGGGCGGAAGTCCCGGATCTGCCGGCCTTCTTCACGTTCGCAAAACACAAAAAGGCCGCGGCCCCAGCGAGTCGCGGGGGCCGCGGCCTTGAATAATTGTTCGGCGGCGTCCTACTCTCCCACAGGGTCCCCCCTGCAGTACCATCGGC
>NZ_JBICYZ010000063.1:0-58859 GCF_043201465.1 Kitasatospora sp. NPDC048298 | reverse complement strand
AAACGCTCGGCTGGGAAACCCCAGCCGAGCGCCTGGCTAAACTCCTCGCGGCCTAGACAACCGACCACGTGTTGCAACGACCACTAGAAACCACCCGATCTCCTCGCACGCGGCCCTTCCCGTCTTGTCGGCCGTCCGTTCCTCTTACGGTTCGAGCTACGGTTCGAGGCGGTGCGGGCCCCGGAAGAGGAAAGTCGCCTCGCGGATCGACGGCAGGCCGAGGGCGAGCATCAGCAGCCGGCCGAGTCCGAGCCCGAAACCGCCGTGCGGCGGGGTGCCGTAGCGGAAGCAGTCGAGGTACCCGGAGAGCGGCGCGGTGTCCATGCCCTTCTCCCCGGCCTGGGCGACGAGGCGGTCGTACCGGTGCTCGCGCTGGGCGCCGGTGGTGATCTCCACGCCCTTCCACAGCAGGTCGAAGGACTCCGTGACGGTCGGGTCGTCCTCCGGCCGCAGGTGGTAGAACGGCCGCACGGCGGCCGGGAAGCGGGTGACGAAGACGAACTCGTGCCCGGTCTCCTCGGCGACCAGGGCGCACAGCGTGCGCTCGCCCTCGGGGTCGAGGTCGTCCTTGACGCCCTCCGGGTCCCAGCCGGTGGCGCGGAGCCGGGCCAGCGCGTCGGCCATCGTGATCCGGGGGAACGGCAGCTCGGGAACCGTCACCGGGGTGCCGAAGTGCTCGGCGATCGCCGAGCCGTGCCGCTCGGCCACGGCGGTGAGGACGCGGTGCAGCATCCGCTCCTCGAAGGCCATCACGTCCTCGACCCCGTCGATCCAGGCGATCTCCGCGTCGACTCCGGTGAACTCGGTGGCGTGCCGCGAGGTGAACGACGGCTCGGCGCGGAACACCGGCCCGATCTCGAAGACCTTGTCGATGCCGCCGGCGATGGCCATCTGCTTGTAGAACTGCGGGGACTGGGCCAGGTAGGCGGTCCGGCCGAAGTAGCCCACCTCGAACACCTCGGCGCCCGACTCGGAGGCCGTCCCCATCAGCTTCGGCGTGTGCAGCTCGGTGAACCCCTCCTCGCCCGCCACCTCGCGCATCGCGCGCTCGACGGTGGTCTGGACGTCGAAGACCAGGTGCTGGGAGGGACGCCGGATGTCGAGGAACCGCCAGTCCAGGCGCTGGTCGATGCCGGTCTTCTCGTCGATCGGCAGCTTCGGCTCGGCCGGCGAGACGATCTCCACCCGGGACGGAACGATCTCCAGCCCGCCCAGCTTCACCTGCGGGTTGGCGACCACCTTCCCGGTGATCTTCACGGCGGACTCGACCGTCACGCCCTCGAAGGCCGCCTCGATGGCGTCGCCCTCCCCACCACGGAGGTGGGTGACCTGCACGAGCCCGGTGTGGTCCCGGACCAGCACGAACTGGATGCGCCGCTGGAGCCGGAGCGTGTTGACCCACCCGTAGACGGTGACCGTCTCCTCGAGGTGCTCGGGCAGCTCGGCGACAAGGGTGCGCGTCATGACAGGGAACTCCCTGGGTTTGCGGGCGCGTTGGTCGCGCCACGTCGACGGGCGGTAAACGGCCGCCCTGGGCGCGTTCACCGTAGTGGATCAAGCCCGTACGAGTCGCCCCGTTTTCCCCCGTGTCAGAGATCCCACCTGCTCCGCGCACCGCCCGGCGCCGTGTATCCGACGAACTGGCCCTCCGGCCCTGCCTCGACGGTGAACCACTCCCGGCGAGGCCGGTTCCGGTCGAGCCAGGTCCGGTGGGCGGCCTCGACCGTCCGCCAGAGGTCCCGGGGGCCGCCGAGAACGACCGTGCGGCCCCGCCCACGGGCGGTCGAGCCGTCGGCGTCGTCGCGCAGAGCATGGCCGTCGCGGACGACGGTGGGGCCGAGGTGGAGATCGGCCCAGAACGCGAACCCCGGGTCGTCCAGGACGTGCGGGTCGACCTCCGTGGCCCTGCTGTTCGCCTGCTGCTCGGGCGCTTCCAGCGCCGCGTCCGTTCCGTCTCGCAACGGCATGAAGCCGACCGGACGGTGCAGGAACCGCCCGACCGCACGGCCGTCCGTCAGCTTGGTCAACCTGGCCACCGCGCTGCCGACCGGGGCGACGATGAGACCGCCGGGCGCGCACTGGTCCAGCCAGGCGCGGGGGATGCGGCGGACGGCACAGGTGGCGATGATCCGGTCGTACGGCGCGGCGGCCGGGTACCCGTCGGCCCCGTCGGCCTGGACCACGGTGGGCTCGAACCCGGCCTCGCGCAGCCGGGTTCGAGCGGTGGCCACCAGCCGCTCGGTGCGATCGACGGTCGTGACGTGGGCCGCGCCGGCGAGGTGGCAGAGCAGAGCCGCGTTGTAGCCGGTGCCGGCGCCGATCTCCAACACCCGGTCCCCGGGCCGGACATCCAGCGCGTCGAGCATGTCGGCCATCAAGCTCGGCAGCGTGGAGGACGAGGTCGCCGGCCCACTCACACCCTCCGGCCCGGCGTCCTCCGCGTGCACGCCGTCGACCTCGGTGACCAGCACCCGGTCCGCGTACACCTCACGTAGCCAGACCTCGTCATCCCGCCACGACCGGTGGACACCGGATTCCTCACGGTAGAACACCGGCACGAACGGATGCCGGGACACGTTCAGGAACGCCTCGACCACCCGCGAGGACAGCACGGCGCTCCCACGCTCGACCTCCGAGGCGAGGGCCATTCGCGCCCGCAGGAGTTGGTCTTCGCCGTAGCGGGAGGTCGTCGTCATGATCGGTCGGTCCCTTCCAAGTAATCACAGATGGCAGCGGTGATGGGCAGGCCGGTCGCCTGCTCGACGAACCCGTACTGCCCGTTGGGGTTCACCTCCAGGAACGTCCAGTCCCCCGAGGGGGACACGACGAAGTCGAAGGCCCCGTACGGGAGTTCCAGAGAGTCGAGCATGCGGATGACCGCCTTGGCGATTTCAGGCGGCGGATCGCACACCCGGTACGTCAGGCTGTCGTAGTCGCTGCGCCAATCAACGGATGCTGCTTCCGAGTTCGCATGGATCTCAGCGGCGAACAGCCGTCCGCCGACGGCGGTGAGCCGGACCTCGTGGGCCTTGGGCACCCATTCCTGGAACAGGTGCGCCGTGGTGGAGATCGACGGATGCTCGACCTCGTCCCCTTGCAGCACGCTCGCGTACACGGCGACCGACCGGCCGCCGACGGTCCCACGGATCGGGGTGAAGGGCTTGTAGACCACGGGAGCCCCGATGCTCTTCGCGAACTCCCTTGCGACTTCAGGGCTGTTGGTGATCACCGTGCGCGGGACGCGGAGTCCGGACTCGGCCGCCACCCGGAGCTGGAACGGCTTGTACTCGGCATCGGCCGCTCGGCCCGGTGGCGGCAGCCATCGGCAGGGCAGCGCCGACAGCAGGCCCCCGAACCCTCGGCGCGCCTCGGCGGCGGCCACACTGCGGGCCTCAGCGGGCATCTCTTCCGGGAACTCCGGTGCCGTGGGCCGGCGGTAGTAGACCGACCGCACCGCCGAGAGGTCGAGCGTGCGCCGATCGGTGGCCAGCGTCCCGACCCAGCCGGCCCCCGTCCCGTCGAGGCCGGCCGCCACGGCCAGCCTCGACGGGAACCACGCCGTGTCCGTCCGGAAGACGGGAGTTCCACGCCGGTTCAGCTCCTCGATCACGAGGTCGGCAGTGGGATCGAACGTCCCCGTCAGCACGAGGACGGCGTCGGCGGTCGGCATGTCAGTCGTTGCTGCTTCCCGGGTCGTCCGGCGCGTCCATCTCGCCGGACGGCTGCGTCGGGCCGTAGGTCTTGGGCGGGTTGCTGGTCATGTAGACGCCGGGCGGGAGACCCTCGTAGGTGCAGGTCTGCGTCTCGTCGTCGTACTCGATGTCGGCCGGCAGGATTCCCCCGGCCCCGGTGACCGGGGCAAGGAAGCGGAAGGCGAACAGGCTCTCCGGCCCGCCCCCGCCGTCCAGTTCGGGCAGCCGGGTCGCCCCGGCCGCACCCATCGGCAACCGGGACTCCACCCGGTCGAACGCCGGAACGCCCGGCGTCCTGCTCAAGACGGTG
This sequence comes from Kitasatospora sp. NPDC048298, assembly GCF_043201465.1. Lineage (NCBI taxonomy): Bacteria > Bacillati > Actinomycetota > Actinomycetes > Kitasatosporales > Streptomycetaceae > Kitasatospora > Kitasatospora sp. NPDC048298. Next base: position 54,857 of record NZ_JBICYZ010000063.1, on the reverse strand, counting down.
GTGGACACGTGTACCTCCGTGTTGTCGCACTCATCGAATGACGGCACCATCCGGCGGGCTCTTCCTCATACTGAACTCACCGTGGTTGCCATCATCAGGCGAGAGCAAATGTAGGGGCAGAAAACGGTTGCCACGTATGGATTTCCTGTTGGGTCAAAAACTCGCCTGAACAACGGAAATCTGCGGCCGCTTGATTTCGCAGCCTCCACTCGACACCGGAGCTCACGAGGAAGATCGCGCGTCACCCAGGTACTCGTCCCGAATGGCCTCGATCACCCGGCGCACCTCCTCCCCGGTTGCGGCCGTGGCCGCGAATCCGTCGAACTTACGGACGTACGCCTCGACGTCACGCGGGTCGGTGACGGTCACCTCGGCGTGCACCGTCTCGATGGTGACCATGCGGTCGTCCCGGATGACGAAGGAGTGCCCCGGCACGTCGGTCTGCGGCGCGGCCAACGGAACGACCCGGATGTCGACATGGGAGAGTCGGGAAGCGGAGAGGATGCGGTCCAACTGTCCAGCCATCATCGCGGGCGGCACAAGACGCCAGCGGAGAACGGACTCGGTGATGACGAACCGGAGTGTCTTGGTGGCATCGTAGAGCGACTGCTGTCTCGCCAACCGCGCGGCAACCGCTCGCAACAGCTGATCCTCGCTGATGTCCTTCCTCCCGAAGACCGCTCGCACGTACTCCGGGGTCTGCAGGAGTCCGGGAACGAGGGAGGGCTGGAATACCCGGAGGAGCCTGGTGGAGTCGTCCAGGGCTTTGATCTGCTGCTGTTTGCGATGGTGACCGAGGCGTCGGATCAGCCGCCAGGCCGTTGCTTCTGTGGCCTGTGCCCGTGCGACGGCCATGTACTCGGCCTTGACCTCCTCGGGCACTCCTATGGCCGTGAGGATGCGCTCCACGTCCACGACGGTGGGCGACACCTTGCCGGTCTCGATCTTGCTGAGCTTGCTGGGAGACATGACAGCACTGCGGGCCACGGCCTTCGCTTCCTTACCGGAAGCCTGCCGAAGTTCCCGCAGCGCCGCCCCGAGCTGGGTTCTGTTCACTCGCTGTGCTCGGCCCACCATTCCGAGAAGGGCACCGCATGTGCCATCGCAGTGTCCCGGTACGCCTTGTAGTCGGCTGCCCGACTTCCTTCGAGGAACTCGGCGCCGAGGTACTTGCCGTTCTCGTCGTAGCCCATCGAGACGGCGGTCTCGTCGTCGAAGAGCCAGAAGTCCGGGGCCTCGGGAAGCGGGTTCTCCCGACCGGTGGTGTCGAGGATGAAGAACTCCTCGCCGGCCGCCATGTTGCGGTGGTATCCCCAGGCGAGCTCGAACCGGAGGTAGTCCGTGAGTGGCCGCGAGAGGATGTGCACCCGGTACATGCGCTTCCCGGCCTTCGCTGCTGCGGCCACCGTCCTGACCCATCCGGCGTTCCTGTAGTCGTCCGGCTGCTCCTCGCCCGCGAGGAAGGCGCGGTAGGCGTCGACTCCACCGGACTGGCTGTAGTCGTCGAGCGTCTCCAACCGGAAGGCCTCGTGTTCGAACGCCGAGAACCAGTCCCCGAGGGTCCTAGATGAGGTTGTCACGGACGGCCTTTCGAATGAGTTCGACAGGAATCTCGACCACGGACTCATGAGCCGGGATCCGGAGACCGTGCTCGGTCATGTGCTCGCCCTGGACGGCGATGGTGCCTCGATCCGTGAGGTACAGAGTCGGGCACTCGCCCTCGTCGCAGGAACCTACAAGCCGGGTCAGCTTCACAGTGCCTCCTTGCTCGTTCCGGTCTCCGGACGATGCTCCCGAAGTGAGCCAGGTGCGGGCAAGACGTTCACGTTGCCGGTTCTGGAAACTGGGCTTACATCGAACACCTGCCGGAAAACGCAGCGTCACACGGACGACCCGGCGGCCCCTTGCGAGGCGCAAGGGGCCGCCGGAACGAAGCCAGTCCACGAGTTGGGCTGATCATTGAACGCCGACAGAAGGCGGAAGCGTCGCCATCGGACGGGTCAAGCCGAACAGCTGACGCCGAGCTGGCCGGCGGCTTGCTGGGAATTCTGCAAATGTGACACGGCGCCGCCGAGGTCAGAACTCGCTGCTTGAACTGCCACAGTCACACTGTTCGGATCGTACACATTGGCGGAGCCAAGATCTGCGGACGCCCTGTAAACGCTCTGCGAGCCAGCCGCCTGCTCATTGATGATCGTATCCACATCCGAATGGTTACTTCCCGGTCGAGGTATCGCCTGGAGGTCACCTACGAGCTTCTGCTGGTCCCCAGCAAGAGAGTTGACCGCGTCTGTGAGGCTGTTGAAATCTCCCTGTGGAACCGATCCCACCTGGGCGTCTTGGTACACCACGGCGAGCGCTTCCTGTGCACTTCTCAGGTCCTTTTTGACGTCCCTGGCGTCCTGGTTGCAGACGCTCGTGGCTTTCGACTTCCATTCACCGATCGAAGACGGTTTCGGCCACAGCGTGAAATAGAGCGTCAACGCTGCCGCGATCGCCGCCACGATTCCGGCCAGCCATCCGATCTTCACCGACAGGCTGCTCTTCTTGGCCGCTTGATTCTCGCTCATCCTGCACCACCTGAAATCGGGGGCACCGCGTGTGCTGCCTTCTCCATCGAACGTGGGCGTCAGTGGAGCTGGGACTGCCAGTCGGCGGGGACCTGGCCGGCGGGGCCCGGGGTGGGTTGGGTGGTGGGGTGGGCGGTCGGGGGTGCGAGGGGCGGGCCTTCGTAGTAGGCGCCGGTGTCGAGGTTCCAGAACCAGTCCTCGCCGGGCTCGAAGCTGACCAGGAAGGGGTGGCCGGCCTGGCGGGCGTGCTTGGTCGCGTGCTGGCCGGGGGAGGAGTCGCAGCAGCCGATGTGGCCGCAGGCCGCGCAGCGGCGCAGGTGGAGCCACCAGCCGCCGCCGGCGAGGCACTCCGCACAGCCGTCGCCGCTGGGCGCCGCGGTGGGGTCGATTCCGGGGATCGGGTCGCCGGTCATGCCTGCCTCCTCGGCTGGGCGGTCCGTCCCCACCAGCGTGGCCCCGCCGTGGTGGTGCTGCCAGTCCGGCGTGGTCCTACGCTGGCTGAGGGGGCTCGGGGCAGCACCGTCATCACCGGCACCACCTCACACGGAGTCGCCATGGCCGCCACGAAATGGTTCTTCGAGCCCAGCCACACCGGCGCGGAGTTCCGCGCCCGCCACATGATGGTCACCTATGTGCGGGGCCAGCTGAAGAACGTGCAGGGCCTCCTGGAGGTCGATCCGGACGCCCCGGAGAAGGCCCGGGTCGAGGCGACCATCGACGCGACCCAGGTGTACACGGGCGCGCCCGAGCGGGACGCGCACCTGCGCAGCGCCGACTTCTTCGACGTCGAGCACCACCCGACCTGGACGTTCGTCGGTTCGAAGGTCCACCAGGTGAGCGCGAGCTGCTTCGAGGTCACGGGGGAGCTCACCATCCGCGGTGTGACCCGCCCGGTCACCTTCGACGTGACGTACCTCGGGCAGTGGGACACCCCGTGGTGGGAGGACGGGCGTGACCTGGGCCCGCGGCGGCGCGCCGGCTTCACCGCGACCACCCGGATCAACCGGCAGGACTTCGGCGTGAGTTGGAACGACGTGGTGGACCGGGGCGGTGTGGTGGTCGGCGACATGGTCGACGTCGAGGTCGATGTCGAGGCGGTCCTGGAGAGCGTCTGACCGGCCCACAACGGACAGCCGGGCACCCCGGTACAGCGGGGTGCCCGGCCGATGAAGCCGGATGAAGGCCCTACCGGCGTCCACTGCCACGGGGTGACGATCGGGAGCGGCGGGTCGGGGAGGGCCGGCGGGTATCAGGCGAGCGCCAGGCTGATCTGCTCGTTGAAGACCACCCAGTGCTGGCCCGGGTCCTTGGCGTCACACGGCTTGGTGGAGATGTTCGGGGTGCCCCAGGCGTTGGCGAGGCAGTAGGCCGGGGCGAAGGTCAGGGAGATCTGCTGGCCGTTGACCGTCCAGTACTGCCCCTGGTCGTTGGGGTTGCAGGCCTTCGTGGAGACATCCGGGGCGTTCCAGGTGTTGGCGAAACAGTAGGCCGGCGCCTTGGCGAGGGAGATCTGCTCGCCCGAGAGCTTCCAGTGCTGGCCGTTGTCGTTGGCGTCGCACGGCTTGGTGGAGACGTTCGGGGTGCCCCAGGCGTTGGCGAGGCAGTAGAGACCGGGGGTGCGCGTGGCGCGGTGGGTGGTGTCGGTGTCGGCGGCCCCGGCCCCGCCGGCCGGCAGGAAGGAGGCCGTCAGGGCCAGCGTGGCGACGGCGAGCGTCTTGCGGAGTGCAACAGCCATGAGGCGGATTCCGTTCTCGCTGGAGGCCATGCGGTTCGCGCACAGCCATGGGGGTTCTTTCCCTGCTCGGGCCCGAGCGCAAGGAAAGTGATAGCAGCGATCGCGGACGAACCCATGGTGTCGTGCAGGATGTTCATCCGAACGAGCAACCCGGTGCACCGGGCTGACGGGACGTGTGACCAGCTCGGAGATCCGGGGCCGCTTCCCGGAGCACGCGTTCGACGCAGCCGGTTCCGGGCCGGCCGCAGCCGCGGTGGCATCAGATCCCGCTTTCGCGCCGGGATTTGAGGGAACTGGCCTCCGGTTGTGAATACTGTGCGATGATCGCCGTCGGTGGCACACCCCGCACAACCGGCTCCCTGACGTGACCAGCGGCGGCTGGGTGCGGTGGGCCCCACCGACGACTGCCGTTCAGCGGGCGGCCGCGCTCCGCGCGCCCCCGCTTCGCCGCGCCGGACCGGGATCGCCCGTCGTGGCGCGGCCCAACTCCCTTCGAAGGGCGTCCATGTCTCGTTCCGTCCTCGCCACGACGTCGGCCCGCCGCACCGCGGCGCTGCTCACCACAGCGACCGCCACGCTCGGCCTGCTGACCGTGGCAAGCCCCGCTCACGCCGACTCCGCCGTACAGCTCGCCGGCCCGGCCGGGCCCCTGCCGACGAACACCGCCTACACCGTTACCGTCAACCTCCCCAACAACAACCCCAACTTCCGCCTCAACTCCTCCAACATCAAGTTCGCGCTGTCCGGCGCCGCCGCCACGGTGACGTCAGCGCGGACCTCGGACGGCTTCTGGAACTGCGACTTCGCTGCCGGATCGTCCGGATCGTGCTGGCACCTCGCCAACATGGCATCCCCTGTGACGATCACCCTCACCGTCATGCCGACCGCGGGCGGGACCGTCACCACCGACGTCAAGGCCTTCGACTTCACCGGCGCCAAGCAGGTGGGGAGCGACAGCAGCAGCACGCGGATCGCGTCCCCGGCTCCCGCGGTGACCGGCCTCGCCCCCGACCACGGCCCGCTCGCCGGCGGCACCAAGGTCGTCCTCACCGGAACCCACCTCACCGGGACGACCGCGGTGAACTTCGGTACCACGCCCGCCACCGCGTTCACTGTCGACAGCGACACGCAGATCACCGCCACCACCCCCGCCGGGAGCGCCGCGGGACCGGTCGACGTCACCGTCACCACCCCGGGTGGCACCGGCGCCGCGGGGAAGTACACCTACGAGGAGGGCTCGTACGTCTTCTCGCAGACCTCCGACCCCACGTCGGGTTCGACCGTGAAGACCGGTGACAAGGTGACCTACACCGTCACCGTCACCCAGCGGGGCACGGGCGAGGTCAGGGGCGCGACCGTGACCGGCGACCTGTCGAAGGTGCTGGACGACGCCGCCTACAACGGTGACGTCAAGGCCACCTCCGGCACCGCCGAGGTCAAGGACGGGAAGCTGTCCTGGGCCGGCGACCTGCCGCAGGGCGGCACCGCGACGATCACGTACTCCGTGACCGTCAACGGCAACGGCGACAAGCAGCTGCACAGCGCCGTCACCACGTCGGACGGCAAGCGCGGCACCTGCGCGGCGGAGAAGGACTGCGGCACCGACCACACCGCGACCGCCGCAAGCACTCCGACGCCCACCCCGACGCCCACGCCCACCGGCGGCCAGACCCCCGACCCCACCGCGTCGACCACGGCGCCGGTGACCCCGGAGTCCTCCTCGGCTCCCACCACACCGCGGACGTCGTCCGACACTCAGACCCGGTCGACCGCGCGGGCCTCGGGCGGCTCCCTCGCCAGCACCGGATCCACCACCCTCACCACGGCGACGATCAGCGGCGCCCTGCTGATACTCGGCGGCCTCACCGTCGCCCTCAGCCGCCGCCGGCGCCGCCACGGCTGAACCGGCAGACTCTGACGGCGTACGGCCCGAGGGTTCGGGCCGTACGCCGCAGTTCAGTGACGGGGCGCCCTTCGGGCCTTGGCGGTGACGATCAGAGTGCCGATGTGCCCCTCGGTCGGCGCGTCGAGAACCGTGGCTTCCGCCGACTCGAATCCACTCCGCAGGAGCAGGCCGACCCACCTACGGGGTGTGTAGGAGTAGCGGTACGCATAGAGCGCCCTCCCGGCGAATCCACCCTTGTACATGCCCTGCGGGCCATACGCGCCGGGGATGGCAGGGGGTTGCGAGAAGGCCAGGATGCCGCCGGGGTTCAGGCGGGAAGCGATGAGGGGGAACAGCTTCAGCGGGTCCGTGAACCACACTGCGCCGAAGATCGAATAGACCGCGTCCCACGTCTCGTCTGTGCCGCTCAGATAGTCCAGGACCTCCGCACACCGGATCCGGACGCCGGACGCCCCCCAGCGCTCGGAGACCTTCTCGACCATGACGGGCGAGAGATCCACTCCTGTGACCTTCACGCCCAGATCGGCCAGCGCGGCCATCGCGCGGCCGGCACCGCACCCGATCTCCAGGGCGCTGGCCGGCGACCCGAGCAACTCCGCGCCGGGCCCGTGATCGGCGTACTGGGTCCAGCGGAACACCGGCCCGGTGTCGAAGACGTCGTCCTTGATGCCGGCGGCGTACGTGTTCCAGAGTTCGCGCTCGGACTCGATGTCGTGCTGTGCAGGCAACGGGCTTCCCTTGAGGAGGAGTTGGCAGGCGAGTGCCCCTGCCCCAAGGTACGAGACAGGGGCGGCCCGGTGTCAGGGGGACGCAGGGCGGAGTGGGAAGTCGGCCGGCCCGACTTCCCACGCAGGTTGGCGTCGGAGCGGCCCTGAGCTGTGGTGGCCGGGCCGGCGGGATTCGGCCGGTGCGGCACGTAGGTTGGCATGATGACCGACTCATTGCCGCCCGGCGGCGTCGTGCTCGATGCGGACGAACTGGCAGCCCGGTGGGCGAATCCGTGGCGGCCGGAACAGGCGGCGGAACGGCTGGCCGGGGTGAGCACCAGCTGGTGCGTCGCGGCGGGTTGGGCGCTGGACCTGTTCCTCGGGCGGGAGTCGCGGCCGCACGGTGACCTGGAGATCGCGGTGCCCGCGGCGGGATTCCCGGAGATCCGGGACCGCTTCCCGGAGTACGTGTTCGACGCGGCAGGCTCGGGACGGGTCTGGCCGGCGGCCGGCGCCGAGGCCCTGGCGGCCACCCACCAGACCTGGCTGCGGGATCCGGCGGACGGTCGCTTCCTGCTCGACGTCTTCCGCGAGCCGCACGACGGCGGGACCTGGATCTGCCGACGGGACGAGGGGCTGCGGCTGCCGTACGAGGAGATCATCGAGCGGACGGCCGACGGGATTCCGTACATGGCACCAGAGTTGGTGCTTCTGTTCAAGGCGAAGGCGGTACGGCCCAAGGACCAGGCGGACTTCGGCACCGTGCTGCCGCTGCTGAGCCGGGCGAGGCGAGAGGCCCTTGGTGGATGGCTGGAGCGCGTGCACCCCGGGCATCCATGGCTGGTGGAGCTGGCGGGGTAGCGGACACTTCGAACGTCGTGGCCCCGTCGAGCAACGGCTCGACGGGGCCACGACGTTACGGGCCTAGAAGTAGATGAGGGTCCAGAGCTGGTTGAGCGAGGGCTTGCCGTACGTCTGGACGAGCTTGACGTTCTTGCCGACACCCTCCGCCGTCAGGACCTCGTTCAGGTTCTTCCTGCTTGCGATCGTGGTGTGCTCCTGGCCGGTGTCCACGACCCACTGCTGCGTCAGTTTCCCGGGCTCGCAGGGCTCCAGTCGGACGTCCTGCCCGGTCCCCTTGTCGGTGACGCAGTTCCTGCTGTTGTCTCCCTCGATCGTGTAGATCCCGGTCCCTTCGGCGGTTTCATCGACCTTCGTGAAGTACCAGCCCTCCAGGGAGGTGGCCCCCGGCTTCTGAGTCACGACTGCCCAGGTGCTGGTGTACGCGAGGTTGGTGTCGTCCGCCTCGTTCTGCGCTCGCGCCCAGAAACCCACCGTGTCTGCGGCGGCCGCCACAGACGAGGTGCCGACCACGGCACCCGAGAGCATTACTGCCCCCATCGCGGCTACGGCGATCTTCCTGGTGATGCTCACTCGTTCTCTCCTTGATATTTCCCGCACCCACGACCATGGGTGCCGACGGGAACGTAGCAGCACAAGGTTCGTACAGAGTCTTTTCGGACATGAGATCGTTGGCGAACAACTCGGATGACCTAGCCGGTTGATTCAATCGGGTCATTGCCGGGCGAGAACATGCGGTCGCAGCTCACCACGGGAACCATTCGATGGCATGAGGTCGCACAACTGAACGCCCGAGGAGAAAGCAGTGGCCATGACCAGGAGAGTATCCGTCGCAGCCGCGGGGGCGGCCCTGATTTCGGCCTTCACGGCCGCTACTGCGGTACCGGCCGCAGCCGACTGCGAGGATCCGCCGACTGCCGCCCGGGCGAGATTCTTCGCCAACGTCCGGAACGAGGGGGATGGGACATATCTCTATCACCCCATCGGCAACTACGTCCAAACCTTGGACTCGATTTCTACCGCCCACCCGTTGGATGTGACCTGGGATTTCCAATACGTCGGAGAAACGGATGGAGGGACCGGGATCTATGCGATCAGGTCAGATGGAACCACGTCGTGCATCACGAACAACGGTCTCGGCAACCGCGCCATCCTGGCACCTTGCGACAAGGCCGACCTCGCTCAGCAATGGGCGGTGACAACGGCCCAGGAGCACAGCGCGATCGTGAACATGAAGTTCAAGAACACCGCACTGCGATCGAATGGGACCGGCAACGATGTCACGCTCGTCTCGACCGTCGGCCCGCCCACCAGAAATCAGCTATGGACCTTCAGCTACGTGGGGCAGTGAGCCTCGCCCTCTGGCCTGTCGCGCAGGAGCGACAGGCCAGAGGGCGGATCGCTAGGCGGTGGTGGTGGTCAGGTGATCGAAGTCGCCGGCCTTCGTGCCCTCGAGGAGGGCGGCGAACCTGGGGGTGGTCGTGCGGACGATGACGTCGCCCTCGTCGGACTCGCGGAGTTCGATCGCGGCGCCAGACACACGGACCTCAACACAGTCGGCGTTCGAGCCGGAGTAACTTGACTTCTGCCAGGGAGAGTTACGCATATTTACTTTCCATGTTCTTCTTGATTGACCGAATGAACTCTCGGGAGTCCTCCTCCGAGAGAGCAGCCGAACCAATCTGGGCGAGCAGTGACCGAAATCTGGCTGTGTGGGCTGGCGCATCGAAGAGCAGGTTGCCTACACCCGAGTCCGCTTGGACTGCGTCAAGCTCCCGAACTGGCCCTTCGGCATACGTGAAGTTCTCATTGGGGAGCGGGATCGTGTCGGCATCGAACAGCACGACTCGAATCGAGATGTTGGGCCGTTCGGAGGCTTCGACAAGGGCACCGAGTTGCTCTGCTTGGACCCTGGCTCCACTGAACTGCATGCGCAGTGCGGCCTCGTGGATGTATGCGGCGAACGGAGTCGATTCGGCTTGGACGATGTGCTGACGCCGCAAGCGAAAGGCCGTCCTCAAGTCGACCTCGTGACCCGGAAGAAGTGGATAGGAACGAGCAAAGATGGCTGAGGCATAGTCGTTCGTCTGAAGCAGCCCATGGATGAAGGCCATCGTGTAGGCCGAGAGCCCTCGTGCGTGACCTTCGATCTCGGCGATCTCAAGGAAGTCCTGCGAGAGGCGCCCGCGGTACTCCTCCCACCAACCGCCCTTGTCGCGGTCCGTGATGATGTCCGCCAGCGCATCGATCAAGGGCTCGTTCACGCACATGCACAACGCGGCGATCGTACGCAGGCGTTCGACGCTGATGCCGGTCTTCCCGCTCTCCATCTGGGTCACGTGGGCGGGGTTGATACCAAGAGCGCGAGCGAGTTGGCTGCCGCCGAGACCGGCCTGCTCCCGCATCCTGCGCAGCTCGGCTCCCAACCGCAGCTGACGGAGGGTCGGGTTCGATCGTAGGGCCATGGGATCAGTCTGCCTCAGAGCGGTAGCCACGTCCGGGTGAACTTCTCGCAGATCGCCACAAGTTTGTGGCGATCAACGCTATCGTCATTCCCAGATCGATCCGACGGATCGTCAGCATCCCATGGTTTCCGGGCAGTAGGCGCCTGCTGCCCTCCTGCCGAAGAGCAACCGCACCCCGGCCTGGCTCACGGCTCCCCTCTCCTCCCCACACCACAGCCTCGCGGAGGTTCCCGTGTGCACCCGTAACACCCCCTCGATCACCCTCACCCGGCAGGCCCTGCGGGACGTCCTGACCCGCGCCGCCTGGGACTCCGAGACCATCATCGCCGCCGAGTTGGCCCTCGACGAGCTGATCGTCAACGCCTGGCGGCACGCCGACACCGCCTCGCCCGTCGTCTACTTCTCCCTCCTCGACCGCACCCTCCGGGTCTGCGTCGCGGACGAGAGCTCCATGCTCCCCGACGAGCAGTCCCTCAACCTCCACGCCGAGTCCGGCCGGGGCCTCCAGCTCGTCGCCGGGCTCACCCACCGTTGGGGCGTCGACCCCCAGAAGCGTGGCAAAACGGTCTGGTACGAGCTGGACTCGGCCGCGTGACCCGCGAGCCGGTCGCGCCGGACGACCCCCGGATGCGGGACTTCACCCCCTCCCACATCACCGCCCTGCTCGGCGAACTCCACCGGCGCGGCCTCCCGTACGGGCTCCTCTGGGGCTCCGCCTCGGCCGGCGAGACCATCCTGGACGGCCGGCTCCTGGTCGACTTCGGCAACGCGCCGGTCTCCACCCTCCTCAACCTCCTCCACCTCCTCCGGGACCTGGACCGAGAGGCGGCGTGGGAGCGCTGACCCTTCCCCGACCGCGCTGACTTCCGACCGCGCCGAGCACATGCGGAGGCCCTCGCCCAGGGAAGGGGCGAGGGCCTCGCGGTCGTCCGTCGGCTCCGGGTCAGCCGCCGGACGGGTTCCTGGGCGCACCACCGCCACCTCCACCGCCACCACCACCGAAGCCGCCGCCGAACCCGCCCGTGCCTGCGGCCCCTTCGACGAGCTGGCTGGCGGTGTAGCCACCGTTGGCGTCGGGGGTGCCGACGACGGTCACGCTCTGGCCGGGCTGGAGGTCGGCGACCTTGCCCTCCTTGTTGAGCTGGACCTTCGTCGCGTCGCCGGTGGTGACCTTGATGGTGTTGCCGTTGCTGTCCGTCAGGTAGACGGTGTTGCCGTCCACGGCCTTGACCGTGCCGCGCGCGAACCCGCCCTGGCCCTGGCCCTGTCCACCCTGCCCCTGACCACCCTGGCCCTGGCCCCTACGACCGGAGCCGCTCTGCCCGTAACCACCGGCAGCTGTCTGGGCAGCCGCCGGACGGGCGGACTTCCCGCCCCCCGAGGAGGACCCCTGGCCCTGCTGGAACCAGACCCCGCCCGCGAACGCGCCGCTGGCGATCACGCCACCGGCCAGCACCAGGCTGAGCCAGGGCAGCTTCCTCCTCGGCGGCGCCGCCAGTTCGGCGCTCACGTCCCGCGCGTCCGGCGGGGTGGCGAGCAGGGCGACCTGCTCGGCCGGCGTACCGGCCTCGGCCGTGGCGACCGTGGCGATCTCTTTGCTGCTGCTCATGGATGGAGTCCTACTCGTGCCGGAGGGCGTCGATCGGCCGCAGCGAGGCGGCCCGGTTGGCGGGGTAGCTGCCGAAGAACAGCCCGATGGCGACGGCGATGGCGAACGCGCCCAGCACCGACTCGGGGATCACCACCGGTTTGATGCCGACGATGCTGAAGTGCGAGCCGGCGATCCCGGCCGCCACGCCCAGCCCCGCGCCGATCACCGACAGCAGCGTCGACTCGGTGAGGAACTGCCCCAGGATCACCGCGCGCGGCGCGCCGAGCGCCTTGCGGATGCCGATCTCGCGCGTCCGTTCGGTGACCGTCACCAGCATGATGTTGGTGATCCCGATCCCGCCGACGAGCAGCGAGATCGCCGCCACCGCGCCGAGCAGCACGGTGAAGGTCTTGGTCGTGCTCTCCCTCGCCGTGAGCAGCGAGGCCTGGCTGGTGATCCGGAAGTCCGCCTTGGCCGGGTCGGCGATCGCGTGCGTCCCGAGCAGGACCCGGGTGATCTCCGACTGAGCCGCCGTGGTGCTGTCCGCAGACGAGGCCTGGACCAGGATCTGGTTGACGGAGCCGAAGCCGGTGAAGGCGTTCTGCACCGTCGGGAGCGGGGCGATCACCACGTCGTCGGGGTCGGTGAAGCCGCTGCCGCCCTTGGCCTGGAGCACGCCGACCACGGTGAACGGCGTGCCGCCCAGCACCACCGACTTGCCGACCGGGTCCTCGGTGTCGAACAGCTGCTTGGCCGTGGTCGCGCCGAGCACCGCGACCTTGCGCGAGGCGAGGACGTCGTCGTCGGTGAAGTACTCGCCGTGCGCGACCTTCTGGTTGGCGGTCTCGAAGTACGACGGGTAGGTGCCGACGACCGAGCCCGGGCTGTACGAGATGTTCCCGTAGAGCGCCGTCGCGCTGGTGGTGACCACCGGGGCGACCGACCTGATCGCCCCGCTGGAGGAGTCGCTCGCCAGCGCCTTGGCGTCGGCGACCGTGAGCTTCTTGACCGAGGAGGTGGCCCGGGAGCCGCCGTTCGCCGAACCGGAGCTGACCGTCAGCGAGTTGGTGCCGAGCGAGGTGATCGACTCCTTCACCGCCACCGACGAGCCGTTGCCGACGGCCAGCAGCAGGATCACCGAGGCCACGCCGATCAGCACCCCGAGCATGGTGAGCGCCGAGCGCACCTTGTTGGCGGCCAGGCCGCCGACCGCGAAGCGGAGCGTCTGCCAGAGGATCACGCCGGCACCCCCGCCCCGTACGACGCCCCCGCCTCGTACGACATCCCCGCCTCGTCGAGGTAGGGCGGCGGGCCCTCCACGGGCGCCTGCCGGAGGTCGCTCACGATCTGCCCGTCCACCAGCCGCAGCACCCGCTTGGCGTGCCGCGCGACCTCGTCCTCGTGGGTGATCAGCACGACCGTGCGGCCGGTGGCGTTGAGCCCGTCGATCAGGGCCAGCACCTCCTCCGTCGAGCGGCTGTCGAGGTTGCCGGTCGGCTCGTCGGCGAGCAGCATCGCGGGCGCCGTCACCAGCGCCCGGGCCACCGCGACGCGCTGCTGCTGGCCGCCGGACAGCTCGTTGGGCTTGTGGCCGGCCCGCTCGGCGAGCCCGACCAGGGAGAGCGCGGCCATCGCCCGGCGGCGCCGTTCGGCGGTGCGGACGCCCGCGTAGGCGAGCGGCAGCTCGACCTGGGCGAGGGCGGTGGTGCGGGGCACCAGGTTGAAGGACTGGAAGACGAAGCCGATCTTGCGGTTGCGCACCAGTGCGAGCTGGTGTTCGTCCAGGTGGCCGACGTCGGTGCCGTCCAGCAGGTACTGGCCGGAGGTCGGGACGTCCAGGCAGCCGAGGATGTTCATCAGGGTGGACTTGCCGGAGCCGGAGCTGCCCATCACGGCGACGTAGTCGCCCTGCTCGATGTCCAGGCCGACGCCCTGCGGTTCGCCGCTCCGCGGGTCGGACGGGCCGCGCAGCGCGTGCACGGTGGCGTCGCCGTGCCCGTACGCCTTGGCGAGCCGGCGGAGCCGGATCACCGGGACGGGGTGCGCCGGGACGCGCTTGTCGATGACGTGACGCATGACCTGGTCTCAGCCCCTGCCGCCGCGGCCGGTGCCGCCACCGGCCCCACCGGCCCCACCGCCGCTGCCGCCCGGGAAGACCTGGCCGCCACCGCCACTGCCGCCGCGGTTGCCGCCGACCCCCGGGAAGGAGGCGTTCGGGAAGCCGTTCCCGCCGCTGGTGGTGGGGAGTTCGACCTTGTCGCCCTCCTTCAGCCCGGAGACCACCTGCACCGTGCTGTCGCCCTCGACCCCGACGGTGACGGTGACCCGCTCGGAGGCGCCGTCCGGCTGCACCAGGGTCGCGGTGCGCGAGGCGCCGGTGCCGGAGAGCGCGGAGGTGGGCAGCGAGAGCGCGTTGTCGGCCTCACCGGTGATCACCTGGACGGTGGCGCTGAGGCCGGTGCGCAGCGTGCTGGTGTCGCCGGAGAGCTGGAGCGTGGCCGCGTACTGGACGGCGGCGGAGCCGGCCGCACCGCCGGAGCCGCTGCTGCTGGGCAGCGAACTGACCGACAGGACGGTCGCGTTGAGCTTGGTGTCGGACTGGGCGTTCAGGGTGACGGTGGCCGCCTCGCCCTTCTTCAGCTTGAGCGAGTCCAGCTCGGAGAAGTTGGCGGTGACCTGCATCCCGGTCGGGTTGGTGAGCACGATGAAGCCGCTCGGCGCGGCCGTCGAACTCGCGCCCGTCCCCGTGGACTTGCCGGAGGAGGAGGTCCCGGAGCCCGAGCCGGAGCCGGTGGCCCCGACGGTGTCGCCGACCTTGCCGGAGATCGAGGCGACGGTGCCGTCCACCGAGGCGGTCAGGGTGGTCCCGGCCAGCGCCGCCTGGGCGTTGGCGAGGTTGGTCTGGGCGGTGGTGACCTGCTGCTGGGCCTGGGCCACGGCCGCGTCGTCGACCTTGGTGGTGGTGATGGTGGTGGTCTGCGGGGCGGGCGTACTGCTCCCGCCCGCCCCGCGGCCGCCACCACCGCCGCCGCCGGCCCCGGCGCCGGGAGAGGCGTCGGAGGTGGCGCCCGGCAGCGGCTCGGTGGTCGTGGTGGTGACACCCGCCTGGGCCTTGGTGAGGTTGGCCTGGGCCGTGGTGAGGGACGCCTGGGCCGCGTCCACCTGCTGCTGGGCCGCCGTGGTGTCGACGGTGGCGAGCACCTGCCCCTTCTTCACGGCGTCCCCGACCGCGACCTTGAGCGCGGTGAGCCGGCCGCCGGTGGTGAAGTCCTGGGCGGCGTCGGTCGGTGAGACCAGGGTGCCGGTTCCGGACACGGTGGCCAGGACGGTGCCCTTGGACACCGTCGCGGTACGGGCCGTCGGCTTGGCGGAGGCCGGGCCGGAGCTGCCACTGACCGTGGCGTACACCAGGGCGGCCCCGCCCAGCAGGGCCACGCCGAGCGCGGAGTTGACGAGGACGGCGCCTCGCCGCCGTGGGAGCACCTTCATGCCGGACAGCTTCCCGGTGCGCTCTTGCGCTGCCCTGGGCACCGACTGGGAGAAGACTGACCGACCGGATCCGGGCATTCCGGGCGGATGCCCCGTCCTCCGTCGGCGCCTTGGCCGCTCCGTGGCCAGCCGTTGGCCGAACTCCCAGCGGGCTCCCAGCGACCCACAGCCTTCCGGGAGGAGGCACGGCGGGCGTCGAAGGACGTCGAAGACCCGAGGAGGCCCGTCGACGACCCGGGCGGAACGCCGCAGGGGCGCGCCGGAGGACCGGCGCGCCCCTGCGATCAACAGCAGGACGTCAGAGACGTCAGAGCGACTTGCGGAAGGCCTCCGCCACCGACAGGAAGATCGAGTTGCCCTCGGCCTCGCCGATCGACACCCGCACGCCCTCCGGGAACGGCCGCACGACCACGCCGGCCTCGGCGCACGCGGCGGCGAACTCGAACGAGCGCTCGCCGAGCCAGAGCCAGACGAAGTTGGCCTGCGAGTCCGGGATCTCCCAGCCCTGGGCGCGCAGCCCGGCCACCACCCGGGTGCGCTCCGCGACCAGCGCCTCCACCCGCTCCAGCAGCGCCTCCTCGGCGCGCAGCGAGGCGACGGCGGCGTTCTGGGCGAGCTGGCTCACGCCGAACGGGGTGGCGACCTTGCGCAGCGCGGCGGCCACCGGCTCGTGCGCGATCGCGAAGCCGACCCGCAGGCCGGCCAGGCCGTACGCCTTGGAGAAGGTGCGCAGCACGCAGACGTTCGGGCGGTCCCGGTAGAGGTCGATGCCGTTGGGCACCTCGGGGTCGCGGATGAACTCGATGTAGGCCTCGTCCACCACGACCAGGACGTCGCTCGGGACGGCGTCCAGGAAGCTCTCCAGCTCGGCGCGGTGGATCACGTTGCCGGTGGGGTTGTTGGGGTTGCAGACGAAGACCAGCCGGGTGTTCGGGGTGATCGCGGCGAGCATGGCGTCCAGGTCGTGGTCGCCGTTCTCCTTGAGCGGCACCGGGACGGGGGTGGCGCCGGAGACGGTGGCGACGATCGGGTACGCCTCGAAGGAGCGCCAGGCGAAGATCACCTCGTCGCCCGGGCCGGCCGTGACGAGCACCAGCGACTGGGCGATGCCGACCGAGCCGGTGCCCGTGGCGATGTGCTCGGCGGGCACGCCGAAGCGCTCGGCCAGCACCGAGGTCAGCTCGGTGACGCCCATGTCGGGGTAGCGGTTGAACGAACCGGCCGCCTGAACGGCCGTCTCCAGCACGCCGGGCAGCGGCTCGTAGGGGTTCTCGTTCGAGGACAGCTTGTAGGCGTCGGCGCCGGCCGGCTTGCCGGGCTTGTAGGTGGGGATGCCGTCGAGGGTCGGCCGCAGCCGCGGGCCCTGCGCTGACGTACCACTGCTCACGGTCGTACTCCGTTTCCAGTTGCGGAACTCTCCGGTGCGCTCGCCCGCCACGGACGGGTTCGCCTCCGTGCCCGGGACCTCGTGTCGCACCCGGAGCACCCGGTCGGGTGCCTTGCACGATACCGATCGCCCCTCACCCGTAGGAGTGAGATGCCCGGTCGGGTTACAGGCGCAGACCAGCCATTCTGCCGCGTTCCTTTGGCACATGTCAGAGGTAAGAAGGCTGGTTTCAGACGGGTATCGAAGGGGCGCACCCCGGCTCACTCTTGGAGAAACGTATCTCCGAGGGCTCCCGATGCGCCGGTCACAGACCCTTGTCAGGAGCCATACGATCGGTCCGCCATGACAGCAGCAGCCAACCAGAGCGGTCGGCGACCCACCACCTCGCGGCGTCTGGAGCGGGCCGGCATCCGGGATGTGGCAGCAGCCGCCGGAGTGTCGATCACCACTGTCTCCGACGCGCTGAACGGAAAGGGCCGCCTTCCCGACGAGACCCGCAGCCGGGTGCGCGAGGTCGCCGAGCGCCTCGGCTACCGCCCCTCCGCGGCCGCCCGCACCCTGCGCACCGGCCGGTCCGGCCTGATCGGGCTGACCGTCACGACCTACGGCGAGGAGCCGTTCACCTTCACCGAGTTCGCGTACTTCGCCGAGATGGCCAGGGCCGCCACCAGTGCCGCCCTGGGCCGCGGTTACGCGCTGGTGGTGCTGCCCGCCTCCTCCCGCCACGACGTCTGGGGCAACATCGCCCTGGACGGCACCGTGGTGATCGACCCGCCCGACCAGGACCCCCTGGTGAGCGAGCTGTACCGGTCCGGCGTCCCGGTGGTCAGCGACGGCAAACCCGGCAACTGCCCGGTCACCGCCTGGGTCGACAACGACCACGAGGCCGCCGTGCTCGGCATCCTCGACCACCTCTCCGAGGCCGGCGCCCGCCGGATCGGCCTGCTCACCGGCACCAGCACCGACACCTACACCCGGCTGTCCACCGAGGCCTACCTCGGCTGGTGCGCCAAGGTCGGGCAGGAGCCGGTGTACGAGACCTACCCGGCGCACGACCCGGCCGCCGGCGCCGTCGCCGCCGACCGGCTGCTCGCCCGCCCCGACCGGCCGGACGCGGTCTACGGACTGTTCGACCCCAACGGCACCGACCTGCTGGCCGCCGCCCGCCGCTACGGCCTGCGGGTGCCGGACGACCTGCTGCTGGTCTGCTGCAGCGAGAGCGACGTCTACGCGACCACCGAACCGCCGATCACCACGCTCTCGCTCAAACCGCGCAAGATCGGCACCACCGTGGTCAACCTGCTCATCGACGCGATCGAGGGCGTGGACTCCGGGACGGGCGTCGACATCGCCAGGCTCTTCCCACCGCGGTTCCGCACCGCCGGCACCGGGCCGCCGCCGGGCACCCTGATGCCGACCGAGCTGATCGTCCGCGCGTCCTCCCAACGCCGGAATCCGCGCACCACCGTCAGCCCGCCCCGCCCCCCGGGCGAGGTTTAGACCACCGCGCAGCAGCAGCCCCGCAGCCGGAGCACGGTACCCGGCCGGGGCTGACGAGACCGTACCGAGCCGGGACAAAACGGACCTTGCGGGTCCACCCGGCTGACGCTCCGGAGGATTGGATACCCACCAGGTGACGACGCCGGGAGAGTGGTCTTCCTATGATGGGCGAATGACACCCGAGGACCGCTTCCCCGGGCCCGAGCACCCCCACCCGGGCCCCCGCCACCAGCCGGACCTCGACGTGCTGCCGTACGGCACCTATTACGAACCCGACCCCGCCCCCGGCTACCAGGCCGCCCCCTACGAGGGCGAGGGCTACGGCGGGGAGACCTACAGCGGCTACGGCGGAGCCCGCTACCTGGAGCAGCACTGGCCCGCCGGAAGCCAGGGGCACACCGTGCACGCCCAGGGGATCGGCATGGACAACACCCCGACCTTCTCGCACCCGGGCAGCGGGTACGAGGGGCGGGAACAGGGCGGGTACGAAGGCCAGGAGACGGGCGGGTACGAAGGCCAAGAGCAGGGCGGCTACGAGGGGCGGGACCAGAGCGGCTACGAAGGCCAGGAGACGGGCGGCTACGACAGCCAGGACCAGGGCGGGTACGACGGCCGCGAGCAGAGCGGATACGAGCCCACCCTGCCCGACCAGCCCTCCCCGGCGCTCCAGCTCGCCGGCCGCGACGACCCGCCGACCATCGAACTCGGCCCCCCGCTGCCCGACCCCGCCGCGCCGACCTACCCGTACCCGGCCCCCGGCCCCGGCGAGCCGCCCGGCCCCGTCTACGTCGTCGGCGACGTGCACGGCTACCTGGAGGAGCTGCGCGCCGAACTGCGCCACCAGGGCCTGATCGACGACGACGGCCACTGGTCCGCCGGCCGCGCCCGGATCTGGTTCCTCGGCGACTTCACCGACCGCGGCCCCGACGGCATCGGCGTCATCGACCTGGTCATGCAGCTCGCCGCCGAGGCCGCCGCGGCCGGCGGCTACTGCCGCGCCCTGATGGGCAACCACGAACTGCTCTTCCTGGGCGCCGCCAAGTACGGCGACGAGCCCGTCCAGTCCACCGCCGGCACCGCCTCCTTCCTCGCCGCCTGGCGGCTCAACGGCGGCCAGCAGAACGACCTGGACCGGCTGGAGGCGCACCACATCAGCTGGCTCTCCCGGCTGCCCGCGATCGCGCTGGAGGACGGCCACCTGCTGCTGCACTCCGACACCACCGCGTACCTGGAGTACGGCGAGTCCATCCCCGACGTCAACGACGCCGTGCACGGCCTGCTCGCCGACGGCAGCGTGGACGACTGGTGGGACTGCTTCCGCCGCTTCACCAAGCGCTTCGCCTTCCGCGGCGACGCCGGGCCGATGGCCGTCCACGAGCTGCTGGACACCTACGGCGGCACCCGGATCGTGCACGGGCACAGCCCGATCCCGTACCTCACCGGCGCGGTGCACAACGACGACGGCCAGCCGCCGCACATCCCCGGGCCGTACGTGTACGCGGACGACCTCGCGGTGGCGATGGACGGCGGCGTCACCATGGAGGGGCGACTGCTGGTCGCCCGGCTGCCGATCGGCTGATCGGCGGCGCGTGGGCCGGGCGGCCGTCGAACCAGGCACGTCCGCCGACCGGTCGTCAACCCACCATCGCCGCAGAACAGTTGTTCCCGGCGCTCGGGCCGTCGCACGCGCGCGTCCCGGGGCGCGAAATTCCGGAAACCGACTGTCAGCCCGGGCGCGCCCGCCCCTACCATGAGGCACACCACACCCGGCCGCCCGTCCGGCGGCCCGCCTCCGCGCCCGTTCCGGCGCCCTGAGGGCCGCGCGCCCCCGGGGCGCGGCGAACGGGGTCCGCACGAACGGGGTCCCCATGTCCAACCCCCCGCCACTGCTCGCCGAGGACCGCGCGGAGTACGAGCGCCTCCTCACGGAAGCCCTGCGCGACCGCACCGTCCTCACCGCCCTGCGCGCGCCCGGCGCGCTCACCACCGACCAGCTGCGCATCAGCGCCCTGCGCGACGCCGACCGGATCAACGCCGCGGCCGCCACCGAGTACACCCACTACACCCGGCTGCGCGAGAGCCTGCACAGCGCGCCCCCGCCGCCGCCCGGCAGCGACAGCGCCGCGCCCGGGCTGCTCAGCCAACTGCGCTCCGGGGGCGGCGCCGGACTGTTCCCCGCCCTCACCGTGCTCACCCCGATCCTGGCCTGGGCCGCCGCCCTGTTCCTGCTGCTGATCGGCTACCTGCTGCGCGCCACCAGCCCGAACCTCGCGCTCGCCCACTCCCTGGTCACGGCCGGCTGGGTGGCGCTCGCCGCCGGCGTCGCCGCGATGGCCATCGGCATCGTCGGGCTGCTGCTCACCGCCCTGCGCGAGAGTGCCTCGACCGCCCCGGCCGGCACCGACCCGGAACTCGCCGCCGAACTCGGCGACGCCCACCGCGAGTGGCGCACCACGCTGCGCGAGCGCGGACTCGTCCCGTACCTGCTCGACGCGCTGCCGCCGGTGCCCGGCTCGACGGCCCGGACCGCGACGGGCACCGGGCCCGACTTCAGCAGCCCCGACTTCAGCGGCCCCGACTTCACCAGCCCGGACTTCAGCAGGCCCGGCTACACCTCCCCCGGGTTCACCAGCCCCGGCCCCGAAGGGCTGACCGACCCCCACGGCCGCACGCCCCGCCCGGCCGCCTTCACCCCGCCCGACTTCACCGGGCCCGGGTACACGCCGCCCGACTTCACCGGGCCTGACGAGGTCGGCTGAGCCTTCTCCCGCAAGGGGGCGCCCCGGGGGACATCCCCACCCCCGGTCCGGGTGCGGCCACCATCGTCGGCGACCGCGCCGCCCGCCAGGCTGGAACCCACACGTGGAGACCGACCGGGGGAGACCAGCGATGAGCACCGGACCCGACCGACCGTCACGCACCGGACCGGCGCCGCTGCCGGCCACCGCCCTGCTGGCGGCCCTGCTGGCGGCGCTGGCGGTGCTGCTCCCCGCCGCCGGGCCGGCGAGCGCCGCGCCCATGAGCGGCGCGCCCGTGAGCACCGCGTCGGCGACGGGCGGCGACCCGGTCCCCAGCCCGGTCGACTTCACCGGCGCGGGCGGCACCACCCTGCACGGCCTGGTGCTGGCCGCACCCGCCGCGCCGGCCGGCAGCCGCGGCCCGGGGCTGGTCATGCTCCCCGGCGCCGGCCCCGGCCCGCTGGCCGAGCTGCGGGCCGCCGCCGAGGCGTACGCGCGGCACGGCGTCACCACGCTGATCTTCGACAAGCGCACCGACGGCTACTCGATGACCCACCGGGACTACGGGCAGCTGGCCGACGACGCCCTGGCCGCCGTACGGCTGCTGCGCTCCCGGCCGGAGGTCGCGCCGGACCGGGTCGGCCTCTGGGCCCTGTCCGAGGGCGCCTGGCCGGCCACGCTCGCCGCCACCCGCTCCGCCGACGTGACGTACCTGGTCACCGTCGGCGCGGTCGGCCTCGGCCCGGCCCGCCAGCAGGCCTGGGCGTACCGGGGCTACCTGCACCACGCCGGCGTCTCCGGCTCGCTGGTCACCGCGCTCGCGGACACCTCGGTCCGGCAGCTCGCCGCCGCCGGGCTGTTCCCGGAGGCCGAGTACGACCCGGTGCCGGTGTGGGAGCGGGTCCGGCAGCCGGTCCTCGCCGAATGGGGCGCGCTGGACCGCGAGGCCGCGCCCGAGGAGAGCGCGACGACCATCCGCCGGGCCCTCGACCACGGCGGCAACACCCACTACACGCTGCGAACCGTCCCCGGCGTCCGGCACAACCTGCACCTGACCGGCGACGACGGCTACGACCGACCCGACCTCCTCCCGGCGGACTACGCCGACACCGAGTCCGCCTGGATCCAGCGGCTCGCCACCGGCCTCCCCACCGCCTCCGCCGACCCGGCCCCGCACCAGGACGCCGCCAGCCGCGCACTCGACCCGCTCCCCTGGTACGAGTCGACCTGGGTCGAGGCCGTCGCCACCCTGCTGTGCCTGACCGGCTTCGCCGGTTACGCCCTGACCGGCGCCGTCCGCCGTCTGCGCCGCCGCCCGCGCCCGGCCGCGCTGCCCCGGGCCGCCCGCTGGGCCGCCCTCGCCGGAACCGCCGCCGTCCTGGGCGCGCTCGGCTACCTGCTCTTCCTGATGCTCACCGCCGCGATGTACCCCGGGCCGGTCCTGTTCGGCCGCCCGGTGATCTGGCTGGCCGTCCAGCTGCTCGGGCTGTTCGCGCTCGGGGCGGCGGCCGTCGCCGCGGCCGGGGCCCGGCGGGAGCGGGCCGCCCTGGCCGCCGCCGGCCCGGTCGACCGGCTCCGGCTCGGCGCCCTGCTGCTGGCCGGGGCGGTGTTCCTGCCCTGGGCCCTGTCCTGGGGGCTGCTGCTGCCCTGACCGCGCGCTTCGTCTCCGGCATCGTCCTGGGGTCAAGGCCCGCTCCCTCGCCCGGGGGAGCGGGTTCAGCCCGGGTGAGGACGCCCCCGCCGGCGGATTCCGGGAACGTCGAAGCCGGTGGCGGACGGACGGCGTCCGCCCGGGGCGGGAGGCGGAACCATGGGCGCACGGACGATCGGGGCACGACTGCACGGCACACCCGCCCCGGGCGTGCCCCGCTGGGCGGTCCGGACCGGGTACGCGATCACCCTGGCCGTCCTGCCCTCCTGCCTCTGGCGGATCGGCGGCTTCATCCTCGGACTGCCGCTGTTCGAACCCGGCCCGACGCCCCCGGAGCAGGACCCGACCTCCTTCGACGGCGGCTGGGCGTACATCCTCGCGCTCAGCGTGGTCAGCGAGGCGCTGGCCCTCCTCTGCTTCGGCCTGGTCGCCCGCTGGGGCGAGGTGTGGCCGCGCTGGATCCCCGTCCTCGGCGGCCGGCCGGTCCCGGTGCTCGCCGCCGTGCTCCCGGCCGGGCTGGGCTCGGCGGCGCTGATGGTCTTCCCGTACTCGATGGCGATGTTCGCGTTCGGCCTGACCCTCCGGGGCGACCGGGCCTCGGGGCTGATCACCCACGGCTGGCAGACCGTCGCGTTCTGGGTCGGCTACCTGCCGCTGGCCGCCTGGGGCCCGCTGCTCGCCGTGCTCACCGTGCACTACTACCGTCGGCGCAGGGCGAGTTGAGCCGCTTCCCCAGGAACTTCCGGTCAGTCCGTCGCCGCCACCACGCACAGCGGCGCCGCCTCGGCGGTCGCCTCCGAGACCACGTCCGCCGCCGCCCGGACGAAGGCGCGGACCCGGGCGGTGGTGTTGCTCTCCAGCCAGACCGGGCCGCGCTCGATCGGCGGCGCGTCGTGGATCGGCACGTACGCGACGTCCGGGCGCGGGTAGTAGCGGCGGGAGTGCTCGCCGACCGGGAGGACACCGCGGCCCATCGCCACCAGGCTCAGCAGCTCGGAGAAGGTCGCGCCGGACGGCCCCTTGGGCACCGGACGGCCGGACGGGGTGCGCTCGGGCGTGCGGTCGCGCTTGAAGGCCGCCGAGGTGACGGCCGGGTACTGCACCACCGGGTGGTCGCCCAGCACCTCGACCGACACCGACCGCTCCGCGGCCAGCGGATGCCCGGCGGCCACCGCGAGGACCCGCCGCTCGGTCAGCAGCACCGGGCCGCGGGCCATGCCGTCGAACGGGTAGGAGGCGATCAGGACGTCGACCGAGCCGTCCTCCAGGCTCGAACGGGAGTTGGCGAGCTGCACCTCGCGCACGTCCACCCGGCACTCCGGGTGCCGCTCGCCGAACAGCGCGACCGCCCTGAGCAGCACCGGCGCCGTCCACTCGCCGAGGAACGCCACCCGAAGCTCCCCGGTGACGCCCCGGCCGGCGTCCTCCGCCCGACGCAGCGCCGCCTCCATCGCCGCCACCACCGGGACCAGGTCGTCGGCCAACTGCCGCCCCACCACGGTGAGTCGGACCGAGCGGCTGGTGCGGTCGAACAGCTTGCCGCCGATCCGGCGCTCCAGCTTCCGCACCACCTGGCTGACCCGCCCGGTGGTCAGGTGCAGCCGCTCGGCCGTCCGGCCGAAGTGCAGCTCCTCGGCGAGCCCGAGGAAGACCTCGACCTCCAGCCGTTCCAGCATCCCGGCCCCGCCCCTCGATCGTTGAATCCGGCTCAACGATCGTACGGCGATCCGGCATTGATCACCCGTGCGGCCCGGAGGATCGTGGAACCCGTCCCCAGCAGTCGCACCCGAGCGGAGCCGGTCACCCATGCGCGTCGTAGCCTTCGACCACCTCGTCCTGAACGTCGCCGACGTCGAGCGTTCGCTGGCCTTCTACTCCGGCCTCCTCGGCCTGGCCCCCGTGCGGGTCGACGAGTGGCGGGCCGGACAGGTGTCGTTCCCGTCCGTCCGGATCACCCCCGAGACCATCATCGACCTGGTCCACGGCCCCCGGCACGCGTCCAACGTCGACCACATCTGCCTCACCGTCGATCCCCTCGACTGGCAGGAGGTCATCGACGCGGGCACCTTCGACGTCCTCGAAGGCCCGGTCCCCCGCTTCGGCGCCCGCGGCACCGCCACCTCCGTCTACGTCCGGGACCCGGACGGCAACACGGTCGAGCTCCGCTGGTACCCGCAGGACGCCACCGCCTGAACGGGTGCCGTCCCGGACCCACGGGGGTGGACCGGGACGGCACCGAAACGCCCTGACCGCCGGTCAGTTCCGGCCGGCGAGGTGCTCGACCAGCCGGTCGAAGCTGGAGTTGAGCCCGGCCTCGGCCTCCGGGCCGCGGAACATCTCCGGCACCTCGGTCTGGTGCAGCACCACCTGGGTGCGGCCCTCGCCGAGCTCGCTGAAGGTGATCGTGGAGCGCATGCCCGAGCCCTCCTCCACCATCGTGAAGGACTCGCCGGCCCGGAACTCGGCGATCTCCGCCTTCACCGGGTACTGCTCGCCGGTCTCGTCGACCACCATGGTGCTGTCGTAGCGACCGCCCACCCTGGCCTCGACGGTCACGCTCTCCAGCGGCACGTGGGTACCGACCGGGCCCCAGAAGCAGACGAACCGCTCCGGCTCGAAGTACGCCTCGAACGCGTCCGCCGGGGTGCCGGGCAGCTCGCGGGTGATGGTCAGCTCGCCCAGGTTCTCGGTCATCTCGGTGTCTCCTGTGTGTCGGGTGATCGCTTGCACAGGGGTAGACCGGAACGGCGCCGAGAACTCATCGCTCCCCGCGAAACTTTTTCGACGGCCTCCGCCCGGGGTCGCCCCCGGGCAGGCTGCTCGACGTCAGATCACTTCTTCGGGGTCAGGCAGAGCACGAACTTCTCGCTGTCCATCTGCTGGGCGAGCGCGTCGAAGTCGCCGCCGCAGGCGTTCACGTCGAAGGTGTTGTCGACGACCTTCGACACCGTGTGGGTGGCCTTGCTGTCACCGCAGCCGACCGTGTCGACCTTCGGGTGGTTCTCGGTCCCGGTGACCTGCACGCAGTCGCCGACCTTGGCGCGCACCGGCCCGTCGGCCGCGTCGAGGACGGCAACCTTGACGATCGCCACGATGACGATCACCACGAGCGTGCCGAGCACGGAGAGCACCTTCTTGCGCTTGCTCTTCGTGGGCGCGGGCGCCGGCGCCTGCGGGGCCTCGGCGTACGGGGACGGAGTCGCGGCAACCGCCTCGGGGGACGACGGGGCCTGGGGGTTCTGCGGGGTGGTCATGAAATCCTCTGATGTGCGCAACGTAGCTGGTGGGGCCGCCGCACCCTATCGGCGCCCGACCTGCGCGTTTCCGGCATTCACGGCGATACCAACCCGCGCGTGACCCAAGTGAGATGCAAAGAATCGGCAATGCACCGAGGCATCGGCGACGAACTCGGTGTTCACGGCGGTGGATCCGGCGCCGTGCCCGTCGCGGATCTTCTGGAGATATTCGTCGAGCAGAAGGTCAACAAAGGCGCCACTGCACAGGGTTGCGTCAGTCAGGGGTGGATCGAGGCGAAGACCTCGATCTCACACTTCGCCGCACCGCTGCGTTTGATCCTCGCATCGCTGGTGATCAGTGGTACGCCCAGGGCTTCCGCCAGGGCGACGTACTGGGAGTCGTAGGCGCTGAGGTTGGCGTGCAGCTTCCTCACCCGGTCCCAGAAAGGCAGCGTCTCCCGTTTGGCAATGGGAAGCAGCCGGTATGCGGCGACCGCCCTCTCCACTTCCTTCTCGGTCAGCTTGCCGCCACGTTGCATGCCGAGGAGGGCTGACTGGATCTCGTAGTCAAGGAGGGTAGGAGCGTAGACGTCCCCAGCCTCGGCCAGGCGGTTGCGGATGAGCTCCCCGTCGGAACCGTGGGCCGTGAGAACCAGGACGAGGGCAGAGCAGTCAATGACGATCAACGCCCGGCTCGCCCTTCATCGACGGCAGCGAGAACGTCGGCGGCGCTGACGTTGGCAGTGGTTTCCCGGTTCAGCCTTTCCATCATCTCCGCCATTGTGGGCTTGGAGGCCTCCCTGGCGATCAGGTCCTGCATGAACGCCTGCAGCGACTTGCCGGCCTGAGCTGCGCGGACCTTCAGGGTCTGGATCTGGTCGTCCGGGACGTCCCGGATCGTGAGGGCAGTCATGTCTGCATTCTAGCTCCAGTATCTGCAAAATGCAGATACTGGAGTGCATCCGGAGCGAGAACAACGAAGCGCCGCCCCGAGAAGCGAAGCTCTCGGGGCGGCGCTCAGGTGCCAGGCTCCTGCGTCAGTCTGCGAGCGGGAGGTAGACCCGGTTGCCCTGAGCGGCGAACTCCTCGGACTTGGCCTGCATACCGGCCAGCTCCTCGGCGTCGAACTCGGTGTTGACGGCTCTGGAACCGTCGCCGTGCTCATCCCGAATCTTTTGGCTGATCTTCATCGACGACAACTTCAGCCCGAAACCAGCACATCAGGTCGCCGCTGCCGGCTCCATGTCCTCTACCGAGTGGGCACCGCATTCCTCGGACGGTCGTTGGTCGCACATCGCGTCCTGTGGGGCCGTCCACCAGCGCGGCGTAGCGTGAAAGGTGGCCAACCAGGGACCGTCGGCGAAGTGCGCCGATCGTTCCGCTGACAGGACGGGGCCCACGGCAGGAGCGGCGCAAATGAGCAAACAGACGGTTGAAGAGTTGACGGGCCGGGTGCACGGTGCGGTGGTCACTGCCGGCGACGAGAGCTATGACGAGGCCCGCAGGGTCTACAACGCCATGATCGACCGGAGACCGGCAGCGGTCGTGCGGTGCGCCAACGCGGGCGATGTCATGGCCGTGGTGAACTTCGCCCGGGAGAACCTACTCGACCTGGCGGTCCGCGGCGGGTCGCACAGCGCCCCGGGGTACGGGACCTGCGACGACGGCATCGTGGCCGATCTCGGTGGGATGCGCGGTGTCCGGGTGGACCCGGAACGGCGGACGGCCCGGGTCGAGGGCGGGGCCACCCTGGCGGACCTCAACGCGGCGACCTACCCCTTCGGCCTGGCCGTCACCGGCGGGATCATCTCCACCACCGGGGTCGGCGGGCTCACCCTCGGCGGCGGCTTCGGCTATCTGGCGCGCAGGCTGGGTCTGACCTGCGACAACCTGATCTCCGCTGACGTGGTGACGGCAGACGGCCGGTTCCTGGTCGTCGACGAGCGGAGCCACCCCGACCTGTTCTGGGCGCTGCGCGGCGGGGGCGGCAACTTCGGCGTGGTGACCTCCTTCGAGTACCGGCTCTTCCCGGTCCAGGACGTCTATGCCGGGCCGATCCTCTACGAGCTGGGGCACACGGCCGAGATCATGCGGTTCTACCGCGACGCCATCGTGGACGCCCCCGAGGAGCTGAGCGTCTTCCCCGGATTCCAGATCGCACCGCCACTGCCGTTCATCCCGGCGGACCGGCACGGCGACACCTTCGCGATGATGGTCGTCTGCTGGAGCGGCGCGATGGAGGAGGCCGAGCGGGCTGTGCGGCCGTACCGAGAGGTGGCGCCGGTGGTCGCCGAGATGGTCGGCCCGATGCCGTACCCGGCGGTGGTGGGCATGTTCGACGCGCTGCTGCCGCCCGGCCTGCACCAGTACTGGAAGGGCACGTTCGCCACCGAGCTCACCGACGGGGCGATCGCCGCACACGTCGAGTACGGTCCGCGGGTGCCGACGGTCAATTCGGCCTGCCACGTCTATCCGCTCAACGGCGCCGTCCACCGGGTTGCCCCCGATGCCACGGCCTTCTCCTACCGCGACGCCGACTTCGCCACCGTGATCGTCGGTGCCTGGCCCGACCCGGCCGACTCCGAGGCCAACATCGCATGGGTGCGCGACTACTACGCGGCCCTGGAACCGCACTCCGCTGCCGGCGGCTACGTCAACTTCGTCAGTGCCGACGACCAGCAGCGGGTCACCTCCGACTACCGCGACAACTACGCCCGCCTGGTCGCCGTCAAGCAGGCCTACGACCCCAGCAACCTCTTCCACGTCAACCACAACATCCGGCCCCGGATCACGAGCGTGGCCGGATGAGGACGGCTGCCGAGACGGCGGAGATCCTGTTCACCCGGGACGCCAGTGTCACCTTCCACGGGTTCCACGCCGACGGCGAGCGCGTCATCGTCGAGGAGTAACCGCAGGCGAGGGAGCACCGCCCCGGGAAGCGGAAGCTCTCGGGGCGGCACTTCGGACGCGGGGTCAGTCGGCCAGCGGGAGGTAGACCTTGTTGCCCTGGGCCTTGAACTCCTCGGACATGGCCTTCATGCCCTCTACGGCCTCCTCGTCGTAGTCCGGGGAGGGGGCGCCGTTGCCGAACTTCTCATTGATGGATTTGCTGATCTTCATCGAGCAGAACTTCGGACCGCACATCGAGCAGAAGTGGGCGGTCTTGGCGGGCTCGGCGGGGAGGGTCTCGTCGTGGAAGTCGCGGGCGGTCTCCGGGTCGAGGGCCAGGTTGAACTGGTCCTCCCAGCGGAACTCGAAGCGGGCGTCGGAGAGGGCGTCGTCCCAGGCCTGGGCCCCGGGGTGGCCCTTGGCGAGGTCGGCGGCGTGGGCGGCGATCTTGTAGGTGATCACGCCGGTCTTGACGTCGTCGCGGTTGGGCAGGCCCAGGTGCTCCTTGGGGGTCACGTAGCAGAGCATCGCGGTGCCCCACCAGGCGATCATCGCGGCGCCGATGCCCGAGGTGATGTGGTCGTAGCCGGGCGCGACGTCCGTGGTGAGGGGGCCGAGGGTGTAGAACGGCGCCTCGTCGCAGATCTCCTTCTGGAGATCCATGTTCTCCCTGATCTTGTTCATCGGGACGTGCCCCGGGCCCTCGATCATCACCTGGACGTCCCGCTCGCGGGCGATCCGGCCGAGTTCGCCGAGGGTCTGCAGCTCGGCGAACTGCGCCTCGTCGTTGGCGTCCGCGATCGAGCCGGGCCGCAGGCCGTCACCGAGGGAGAAGGTGACGTCGTAGGAGGCGAGGATGTCGCAGAGCTCCTCGAAGTTGGTGTAGAGGAAGTTCTCCTGGTGGTGGGCCAGGCACCAGGCCGCCATGATAGAGCCGCCGCGGGAGACGATGCCGGTCTTGCGGCGGGCGGTGAGCGGGACGTAGCGCAGCAGCACGCCGGCGTGGACGGTCATGTAGTCGACGCCCTGCTCGCACTGCTCGACGATGGTGTCCCGGTAGACCTCCCAGCTCAGCTCCTCGGCCTTGCCGTCCACCTTCTCCAGGGCCTGGTAGAGCGGCACGGTGCCGATCGGCACCGGCGAGTTGCGCAGGATCCACTCACGGGTGGTGTGGATGTTGCGGCCGGTGGAGAGGTCCATGACGGTGTCGGCGCCCCAGCGGGTGGCCCAGGTCATCTTCTCCACCTCCTCCTCGATCGAGGAGGTGACGGCCGAGTTGCCGATGTTGGCGTTGATCTTCACCAGGAAGTTGGTGCCGATGATCGCCGGCTCCACCTCCGGGTGGTTCACGTTGACGGGGATGACGGCCCGGCCGCGGGCCACCTCGGCGCGCACGAACTCGGGCGCCAGGCCCTCGCGCAGCGCCGTGAACTCCATCTCCGGCGTCACCACGCCCCGCTTGGCATAGGCGAGTTGGGTGACGGCGGCGCCATCGCGGGCGCGCAGCGGGCGGCGCGGACGGCCGGGGAAGACGGCGTCCAGGTTGCGCAGGTTCCCGCCGCGCGGCGAGGTGTGCTTGATCCCGTCGTCCTCGGGGCGCGGCTCGCGGCCGTCGTACTCCTCGACGTCGCCGCGCTGGCGGATCCAGGCGTCCCGCAGCGCGGGCAGGCCGCGCCGCACGTCGGGCTCGTAGGACGGGTCGGTGTACGGACCGGAGGTGTCGTACAGCGGGACGGACTTGCCGTTGGTGAGCCGCACCTCGCGGTACGGGACGCGCAGGTCGGGGCGCGATCCCTCGCGGTACGCCTTGCGCCAGGCCGGAGTCGGGTAGCCGGTGCGCTCGCTGCTGGGGGCGCCCTGGGCAGACTGCGGCTGTGCTTCGAACGTGGTCATCTGACCTCTACTCCCTACGCCGGCATTACCCGGTCAGGTTCCTGCGGTCGACGCAGCCGTCGGTCCGTCCGTCGACGTCCCGGTCAGCGTCCTCTCAGCCCGGTGCTCCGAGCTCCCGCGTCGCAGGCGGTGTTGCCTGCACACGACGCCCAACACCGTAGCGAGCCGATCGCCGCAGGTCCAGAGCGCAACGGCCGGGCCGGCCGGCCTCCCCGGGGGATCGGCCCCCGCGAGATGCGGGAACGGCCGAGGCCCGGCCCCCCGTCTCGCGGGGGGCCGGGCCTCAGGGCGGCGGTACGGGGCGAACGGTCAGCTCTTGGCGGCCTTCTTCACCAGGACCACCACGGCGGCCGCGATGCCGACCACCACCAGCAGCTTGATCACGATCGAGAGCAGTGCGCCGACGACGCCGAACACGAAGGCGACGATGTTCCAGGCCAGCACCAGGACCAGCACCGGGATGACGATGTTGCGCACCCAGGAGGGCAGCGACTTCCAGAGCTCAGCCATGTCGGTTCCTCTTCTCCCCTCGGGTCGGCCGCCGTCCGGTGCCGCATCCCGCTTGCTTTCGTACTTCGATCGTACGGTGGCGCGAGTGCCGGAACGAGGCCCAACGGCCCGGAGAGAACCCCGAGATCACCCCGAGCCCGAACCCCCGGGTGACCCCCGAGAATCCGCCCGGCCCTCGGCCCGAACCACCCCGGACGGCCGGGACGACGGGGCTCCCGTGCAGCTCAGACCGGCCAGCGCTCACCGCGCCAGGCGGCGTCCCAGAACATCCACTCGTAGCGCGAGGTGGTCACGAAGTGCTCGACCACCT
The DNA here is from genome assembly GCF_043201465.1 of Kitasatospora sp. NPDC048298. Lineage (NCBI taxonomy): Bacteria > Bacillati > Actinomycetota > Actinomycetes > Kitasatosporales > Streptomycetaceae > Kitasatospora > Kitasatospora sp. NPDC048298. Next base: position 23,419 of record NZ_JBICYZ010000063.1, on the reverse strand, counting down.
TGCGGCGTTCGGCCGCGGACAGCTCCTCGCCCAGCCGGTCGGTGAGCGCCAGCACCCGGCGGACCACCGCCTGGAAGGCCTCGTCTCCGTAGGTGGCGATCCACTTGGCGTACAGCGGGTCGGGCGAGCCCTGGGCGAGCAGCGTCTCGCCGACCCGGGCATAGATCCAGTAGCAGGGCAGCACCGCGCCGACCGCCTCGGCGAAGGAGCCGCCGTAGACGGTGGCCAGCAGGTAGCTGGTGTACGCCCGGGTGGTGGGCAGCACCGGCTCGGCGGCGGCCTGCTCGGCGCTGCCGCCGAAGGCGGTGAGGAACTCGGCGTGCATGCCCTGCTCGGCGGCCAGCGCGCCGACCGCGTCGTCGGCGAAGGCCCGGACGTCCTCCTCGCCGGGTGCCTTGGCGGCGCAGACGGCGAGGGCGCGGGCGTAGTCGCGCAGGTAGTGCGAGTCCTGGACGACGAAGTGGCGGAAGGCCTCGCGCGGCAGGGTGCCGTCGGTGAGCCCGGCCAGGAAGGGGTGGGCCAGGATCTCGGCGTACACCGGCTCGATGGCCGCCCAGAGTTCTTCGGTCAGCGTCTTGGTGCTCATGACGCGACCCTAACCGCCGGGGTTCTCGGCGAGCGCCGGAGTTCTCAGTCCTCGGGCGGGGAGAAGACCACCAGGACCCGCAGTTCCTCGGTGACGTGGTGGAACCGGTGCGGGGTGCCGGCCGGCACGTACACCACGGTGCCGCGCCCGACCGTCGCGGTCTCGGCGCCGACGGTCAGTTCGGCCCGGCCGCTGATCACCTGGTAGATCTCGTCCTGGTCGTGCGCGGTCTGGGTGTCGGTGTCGCCGGGGGCGAGCGCGTACAGCCCGGCGGACATCCGGGGTTCGCGCAGGAACCGCAGGTAGGCACCGTCGTTGGCCGCCCGTTCGGCGTCCAGTTCGTCCAGCCGGAAGAGCTTCACCGCCGCCGTCCTCCCTCGTCCTCGGGGCCGTCCGTCCACCTCGCGGACCAGGGGCATTCAACACCACCCCGCCGTCCGGTGGTTCCGCCGGGACCGTGGTTCCTGCCAGGCTTGGGCGGCATGAAGGGTTTCGTCATCAAGACACTGATCAACGCGGCGGCCATCTGGGTCGCCGCCTGGATCGTCAGCGGCATCCGACTCGCCCAGGGGGACGCCGACTGGCAGCACAAGGCGCTGACGGTGCTCGGCGTCGCCGTCGTCTTCGGCGTGGTGAACTGGCTGATCAAGCCGGTGGTCAAGCTGTTCTCGTTCCCGCTGTTCATCCTCACGCTGGGCCTGATCACCTTTGTGATCAACGCCCTGATGCTGATGCTCACCTCCTGGGCCTCCGGGAAGCTGAACCTGGACTTCCACGTGGTCAACTTCGGTGCCGCGCTGGTGGGTTCCCTGATCATCAGCCTGGTGGCGTGGGGTCTGCACCTGGCCCTGGACGACGACTGACCGGTGTCGTGAGGACGACAGGAAGGGGCCCGCACCCGGGGTGTTCCACCGGGTACGGGCCCCTTCGACGTTCCTGCGCCGACCGCGTCGGCCGGGCCTGCCGGGCCGACCGCGTCCGCCGGGTCGTTCAACCCGCGTTCTCACGCCCCCTGAGCAGGTCCGCGAGCTGGGCGTCGATGTCCCGCCCGGAGAACTCCTGCCCCATCGGCACCAGCCGGTCGGTGCGCGCCAGGAAGGCGATCAGCGGCGCGGACGAGGCCCGCAGCAGGGCGTCGCCGTCGGGGGAGCGCAGCACGATGGAGACCTCCGAGAGCTCCTCGCCGACCGGGCGGACGTGCACGTCGCCCTCGCCGGCCGGTCCGCTGATCCCGTCGAGCAGCAGCTCCCTCGCGAAGTACCAGGTGACCGGGGCGTCGCCGGGCAGGTGGAAGGTGAGCCGGACGGCGTACGGGTCGTCGGCCTCGTACGCCAGGTCCACCGGGAGACGGAAGGAGAGCTCGTGCGAGACCACGAGGTTCATCACCAGGTGACCCTGGACTGTGCTGTGCTGCATGGCGCCAGTACCTCTCGTTCTGCCCGCGCCGTCGGTCCCTGGTCCGATGGCGGCCGGACATTCTTTCGACGGTTTTTGTGACGGTTTATGCAACCAATCCATGTTCGATCATCATCGTCCACGTTTGGGGATGTAGTGGACAAGGTGTGCTTTTTCAAATGGTGAACGAGCCGCAGCAGGTCCAGACCAAGTGGCGTCAGAAGATGAACGTCGGGCTCATCGCCCCCACCCCGCGCCGAAGTTGACGGGCCGCCGGCCCCAACCGGTCGGCCTGTTCGACCGGCAGCGACAGGGCCATGGTGGCGACCACCGGGCCGATGGTGATCGGGACCGCCGCGCAGACCGTCCCGAGCGCGTACTCCTGCCGCTCCAGCACGGGCATGGTCGGCCGCAGCGAGGCGAGCCGGCGCAGCACGGCGCTCTCGCCGGTGAGGGTGGACGGGGTGATCCCGGCCGGCGGGTGGCGGGCGAGGTGGTCACGGCGCGCCTCCTCGGGCAGCTGGCCGAGCAGGCACTGGCCGATGGCGTGGGCGTGGGCGGTGGCCCGGAAGTCGGCCCAGGGCTCGACGGCGGGGCGGTTCGGGTCCTCGGCCACGTCCACCACCTGGACCTCGCCGTCCCGGTAGAGCGCGAAGTAGACGGCGGCGCCGAGTTCGTCCCGTAAGCACTGCATCCGGGTCCGGAGGTCGGGATCGCCGGTCCGGGCGCGGGGGCCGGCGATGCCGTCGAGCGCGTCGCCGTGGAAGAAGCGCCCCTCGGAGCGCCGCAGGTAGCCCTCGTGGGCCAGGGTGCGCAGCAGGTGGTAGGCGGTGCCGAGGGGCAGCTCGGCGGCGCGGGCCAGCTGCTTGGCGGTCGCGCCCTGCCGGAAGTCCCCGACGGCCTCCAGCAGCCGCAGCGCCCGCTGGACGGAACCGATCAGGGTGGGTCCGCGCTCCGCCGCCGGCCGCTGTGGCACGGCCTCCCGCGTGATCTCGAACGGTTGTGCGATCCGATCCATGTCACCCGACCCCCAGCAGCCCGAGTCCCTCGTGCAGGTCCGTGCCCAGAGCGGGCACGCGGAACGAAACCTCCCATTTGCCCGATAGCTGCTCATTGCAGCACAGCGGACCCCCGAACGGATGCACCTGCCCGGATCGGCGTTTCGACCCGATCCCGGTGTGTTTCGACCCGTTCCCCTGGTTTCGCCCGCTCCCCGGCGCGGGAGACTCACGCACAACGCGCCAGCCCCGGAGGTGGCCATGGGCCCCGAGAAGCACACTCCGCCACCGAAGCACACCCCGCCACCGCGCCCGGTCGTGAAGCGCACCGCGCGGGCGATCCTGCTGGAACTGGACCCGGACGACCCGTACGGCCCGGCCTCGATCGTGCTGATCCGGCGGGTCCGGCCGGGCGCGCCGCACCCGTACTGGATCACCCCCGGCGGCGGGGTCGAGCGCGAGGACCGCACGGTGGTCGAGGCGCTGCACCGCGAGGTGGACGAGGAGCTCGGCGGCAAGGTCGTGGACGTGGTGCCCGCCTTCGTCGACACCATCAGCCACACGCTCCACGACGACGGCACCCTGCTGCACCCGCACGGGGTCAAGGTGCAGCACTTCTTCGTCTGCCGGCTCGCCTCGATGGACCTCAGCCGGCGGCACGGGCCCGAGGTGACCGACCCCAACGGCGAGTACGAGGTGGTCCGGCTGCCGTTCACGCGCGAGGGGGTCACCTCGGTCAACGTGGTCCCGCCCCGGCTGCGGGCGTACCTGGCGGCCAACATCGAGGGCATCCGCGCGCTCCTCGCCCCCGACCTCGGGTGATCAGCCGACGGCCGGCCCGCCGACCGGGTCGTGCCGGATCCGCCCGGCCGGCACCCCGGCGCGCAACAGCACGCCCACGCCCCGGCGCACCATCGCGGGCGGCCCACTGAGCACCGCCTCGCGGCCGCTCCACGGGCCGAACCGGCCCACCACCTCGGGCAGTTCACCGGCCAGCAGGCCCCCGGTCGGACCGACGGCGACACCGGACAGCGCCGGACGGACCGTCAGCCACGGGTGCCGAAGCTCCAGTTCGCGCAGCCCGTCCAGCTCGTACAGCTCCTCGGCCCGGCGGGCCCCGTAGAACACCTCGACCCGGCGGCCGGACGCACCGTACGCGACGGCCTCCTCGACCAGGGCGCGGATCGGCGCGATGCCGGTACCGCCGCCCAGGCAGAGCAGGTCGGGGCCGGCGGCGTGGTCGACGGTCATCGAGCCGGCCGCCGGGCCCAGCCGCAGCACGTCCCCGGGCACCGCCCGGTGGACCAGCGCGTTGCTCACCCAGCCCGCCTGGACGGCCTTGACGTGGAAGGTGAGCAGCCCGTCCGGGCGGGGCGCCCCGGCGAAGGAGTAGTGCCGCCAGACCCGCGGCCACCAGGGCGTCTCCAGGGCGGCGTACTGCCCGGCCCGGAACGGGTAGGCCTGGTCCGGGCGGACGGTGATCGCCGCGACGTCCCGGGTCCGGCGCTCGTGCCGGACGATCTCGCCCTGCCACCAGGGCGGCGAGGTGCGGGCGTCCTCCTCGGCGGCCTCGATCATGACCGAGGAGACCATCCGGCAGGCGCGGAGCCAGGCCGACTCGGCCTCGGCGTCCCAGCAGCCGGCCGCGTACCGGGCCAGCGTCCGCACCAGGCACTCCTCCACCGCGGCGCAGTGGCCGGCCGGTGGGCCGTACCGGCGGTGGCCGCGGCCGAGTTCGGCCAGCGTGGCGCGCAGGGCCGCCGGCCGGTCCAGCTCGCGCACGACGGCCAGCAGGGTGCGGAACAACCGGTCGCGGTGGACGTCCATGGCGGCGGGGAAGAGCGCGCGGAGCTCGGGGTGGCGCAGGAAGAGCAGCGCGTAGAAGTGCGCGGTGGCCCGGTCCGCGACCGGCTGCAGAGCGGCGACGCCGGCCCGGACCAGCTCGACGTCCCGGGCGGTGAGCGGCGCCTGCTCGGCGGCCCGACCTGGCCGGGCGGTCGGCAGCGCGGCGGACGGGGGCGTCGCCGGGAGCTGCCCGACCGGGGTCCGCACACCCCAGGCCTCGCTCCACCGGTCGCCCGGACCGGCCCAGTTGCGGCCGGGCGTGTCCGCGAACGGCGGGCGGAAGGCGTGGTCGGGGAGAGGAACGGGCGCGGGGGCGGGCGCGGGCGAGTGGACCGGGACGGTCGGCGGCCGGGTCGGCCGGGCCGGGATCACCGGACGGACCGGCTCCAGCAGCGACACCGGAGGCACCGGGGGCACCGACGCCACCGGAGGCAGCACCGCCGTCGGCGCGTCCGCCTCGGGTGCGGCCGTCGACAGGCCCGGGACCGAGGCGACCCCCGCCGAGCCGTGCCCGGTGCGGACCAGGACTGTCCCGCGGGACTTCACCGCTACGTTTCGAGTACCCAAGTGAATCGTTTCGCCTCCGGCCGGCTGCGCCACCACCTGGCTTGTCCCTGTTGGCGCCAGGGCAGCGTGGCACGGCCGGACCGCCCGTCCGACGAATCACGCGAAGCCCTGACAGCCGGGCCCGGAACGCGCTACTCTCCCCGGCCGCGGTCGCCCTGAGTGCCTCTCCGTGCACCCAGGGCGACCATGGCCCCGCGGTCGACGACCGGGCTCAGAGCTGCCGCAGCAGCATCCCCGGCTGCTCCACGCAGTCCGCGACGAACCGCAGGAAACCGCCGGCCGTCCCGCCGTCGCAGACCCGGTGGTCGAAGGTGAAGGACAGCTGGGTCACCTCGCGCACCGCCAACTCCCCCTGGTGGACCCAGGGTTTGGCGACGATCCGGCCGACCCCGAGCATCGCCGCCTCCGGGTGGTTGAGGATCGGGGTGGATCCGTCCACACCGAACACGCCGTAGTTGTTCAACGTGAAGGTGCCGCCGGTCAGTTCGGCCGGGGTGAGCGCACCGCTGCGCGCCGCCTCGGTCAACCGGCCCAGCTCCTCGCCGAGTTGCTCGGTGCTACGGCTCTGCGCGTCCCGCACCACCGGGACGACCAGCCCGCGCTCGCCCTGCGCGGCGAAGCCCAGGTGCACCGCCGCATGCCGGACGATTCCCGAACCGTCCTCCGTCACCGAGGAGTTGAGCTCGGGGAAGCGGGCCAGCGCGACCGTACAGATCCGCGCCAGCAGCGCCAGCACGCTCACCTTCGGCCCCGGTGTCGCGTTCAACTGCCGCCGCAGGGCCATGAGTTCGGTGGCGTCCGCGTCCACCCAGCAGGTCGCCGCCGGGATCTCCCGGTGGCTGCGGCTCAGCTTCTCGGCCACCGCCTTGCGCAGCCCGCGCAGCGGGACGACACCGTCCTGCGCGGCGGGCCCGGCGGGCGCCGGAGTCGCCACCTTGGCCGCGACCGCCCGTTCGACGTCCGCGCGCATGATCAGCCCGTCCGGCCCGCTCCCGGTGAGCGAGGCCAGGTCGACCCCCTGCTCCCTGGCCAGCCGCCGCACCAGCGGCGAGATCACCGGCACCACCGCCGGAGCCCGCACCGCCGGAGCCTGCACGGCCACGGCACCGCCAACCGCACCGGCCACCGCCGCAGCCGAGGCCGAGACCGGCTCCACAGCCGCAGCCGCAGCCGAGGCCGAAGCCGGCACCCCGACCCGGCGCCGCCGCCCGCCCCGGCCCGGCTCGGCGACCCCGAACCCGACCAGCGGCCGCTCCACCTCGGCGGTCACGACGCCCGGCTCGGCCACAGCCTGCCCGACGCTCCCCTCCGCCGCCGCCACCGCGACCGTCACCAGCGGAGCGCCGACGGCGATCTCCTCGCCCTCCTCGCCGTACCGCGCGGTGACCACCCCGCCGTACGGGCAGGGCACCTCCACCACGGCCTTGGCGGTCTCCACCTCCACCACCGGCTGGTCGACCGCGATCACCTCGCCGACCTCGACCATCCAGCGCACCACCTCCGCCCCGGTGAGTCCCTCACCGAGGTCGGGCAGCCGGAACTCCCGCACGACGGGCATCATCCTCGGTCCTCCCACTGGAGCCGGGCGACCGCGTCCAGGATCCGGTCCACCCCGGGCAGGTGGTGGTGCTCCAGCATCGGCGGCGGGTACGGGACGTCGAAGCCGGTGACCCGCAGCACGGGCGCGGCCAGGTGGTGGAAGCAGCGCTCGGTGACCCGGGCCGCGATCTCCGCGCCGGTGCCGCCGAAACCGCTCGCCTCGTGCACCACCACGGCCCGGCCGAGCGAGCGCACCACCCGGCAGACCGTCTCGTCGTCGAACGGCACCAGGGTGCGCAGGTCCAGCACCGCGAGGTCCCAGCCCTCGGCCCGCGCCGCCTCCGCCGCCTGCAGGCAGACCGGCAGCGAGGGGCCGTAGGTGATCAGCACGGCGGAGGTGCCGGTGCGCCGCAGCACCGCCCGGCCGATCGGCTCGACCGGCGCCGCCGGGTCGAAGTCGGCCTTGCCCCAGTAGAGCCGCTTGGGCTCCAGGAAGACCACCGGGTCGTCGGAGGCGATCGAGGCGCGCAGCAGCCCGTACGCGTCGGCCACCGTCCCCGGGGTGACCACGTGCAGGCCGGGGGTGCTGGTGTAGTACGCCTCGGAGGCGTCGCTGTGGTGCTCGACGCCGCCGATGCCGCCGCCGTACGGGATGCGGACGGTGATCGGCAGCGGGAGCCTGCCCGCCGTGCGGTTGCGCATCTTGGCGACGTGCGAGAACAGCTGCTCCAGCGCCGGGTAGGCGAAGGCGTCGAACTGCATCTCGACCACCGGGCGCAGCCCGTACATCGCCATGCCGATCGCGGTGCCGAGGATGCCCGCCTCGGCCAGCGGGGTGTCCAGGCAGCGCTCCGGACCGAACTCGGCGGTGAGCCCGTCGGTGATCCGGAAGACACCGCCGAGCGCGCCGACGTCCTCGCCGAGCACGTGCACCGACGGGTCCTCGCGCATGGCGTCCCGCAGCGCGGAGTTGAGCGCCTGCGCCATGGAGGCGGTGCGAGCACCGGAGGGGTGCCGCGCGGCGGCTCGGCCAAGGGCGGGGGCGGGCGACGGGTGGGAAGTGCTCACCGGTCCGCCACCTCCGCCTCGGCGGCCAGCTCGGCGGCCAACTGGTCGGCCTGCTCCCGCAGTTGCGGGGTCGGCTCGGCGAAGACGTGGGCGAACAGCGACATCGGGTCCAGGTCCGGGTCGGCGTGGAACTCGGCCCGCATCCGGGCGGCCAGCGCCTCCGCCTCCTCGGCCGCGTCCCGCACCAGCCCGTCGTCCAGCACGCCGAGTCCGCGCAGCGCCCGCTCCATCAGCAGGATCGGGTCGTGCTCGCGCCAGGCGGCCACCTCGGGCTCGGTGCGGTAGCGGGTGGCGTCGTCGGCGTTGGTGTGGGCGTCGATCCGGTAGGTCAGCGCCTCGACCAGGGTCGGGCCCTCGCCGGCCCGGGCCCGCTCGACCGCCTCGGTCAGCACCGAGTGCACGGCGGGCGCGTCGTTGCCGTCCACCAGCCGGCCCGGCATGCCGTAGCCGACGGCCTTGTGGGCCAGGCTCGGGGCGGCGGACTGGGCGCTGAGCGGGACCGAGATCGCGTAGCCGTTGTTCTGCACCAGGAAGACCACCGGGGCGCTCAGCACGGCCGCGAAGTTCAGCGCCTCGTGGAAGTCGCCCTCGCTGGTGCCGCCGTCGCCGAGCATCGCCAGCGCGACCACCGGCTCGCCGCGCAGCCGGGCGGCGTGCGCCAGCCCGACGGCGTGCGGGGCCTGGGTGGCGAGCGGGGTGCAGAGCGGGGCGGTGCGGCTGGCCCGCGGGTCGTAGCCGGTGTGGGCGCTGCCGCGCAGCAGGGTCAGCGCCTCCAGCGGGTCGACGCCCCGGGAGACCACCGCGAGGGTGTCGCGGTAGCTGGGGAAGAGCCAGTCGTGCTCGTCGAGCACCAGGGCGGCGGCGACCTGGCAGGCCTCCTGGCCGGTGGACGCCGGGTAGACGGCGAGCCTGCCCTGCTTGGTCAGGGTGGTGGCCTGCTGGTTGTACCGGCGGCCGACGACCAGGCGGCGGTACAGCTCGCACAGCAGGGCCGGATCGTACTTCTCCAGCGCGGGGGTGCCGAACGTCCGGACCGGGGAGGGGTCCGGAAGGAGGGGTGCCGGATCGGTGCGCGGGGCGGTCGCCCCGGGCATCCAACCGGGCACGCCCGTGTGGTGTCTGTGGTCGAGAACGGTCATCTCGGGGCACCTCCAGGGGTGGCGGGGGCTCCCTACCGATTGTTCGGTCGTCTGTTCATCTTGACCAGAAGCGTGACAAGGTGGTGGACATTCGGCCCGTTCGGCGGTCGACTGGTGGCAGTGCGTCCAATCGGTGGGGGTGGGGGGTCATGTCGGCTGAACAGATGTCCAGACTCGACCGGGTCGACCGGCAGATCCTGCGGCTGCTGCAGCAGGACGGTCGCGCCTCCATCCGCTCGGTGGCCGAGCGGGTGCACGTGTCCCGGGCGAACGCGTACGCCCGGATCTCCAGGATGGTCGAGGACGGTGTCATCCGCGGCTTCACTGCCAGGGTGGACCACGAGCGGGCAGGCCAGACCGCGTCCGCGTACGTCACCCTGAAAATCGTCCAGAACTCCTGGCGGACGGTGCGCGAACAGCTGCTGGCGCTGCCCGGGGTGGCGCACATCGCGCTGGTCGGCGGGGACTTCGACGTCCTGCTGCTGGTGCACACCGCCGACAACCAGGCCCTGCGGGAGCTGGTGCTGGGCAGCATCCAGTCCATCCCCCAGGTGCTCGGCACCCGGACGATGCTGGTCTTCGAGGAGACGGACCAGGTGCCGCCGCTCTAGAAACCGGTCAGCGCACCCGCGCAGAGACGGCTCAGCGCGCCCGCAGCCCGTCGAAGGCCAGGTGGACGACCGCGTCCGCGACCCCGTCGGCGGCCTTGAGCCCCGGCCGGTACCACTCCACGATCGAGTTGATCATCCCGAACAGCAGCCGGGTGGCCAGCCGGGGCTCCACGTCCGCGCGCAGCGCGCCGTCCGCGACCGCCGCCCGCAGCAGCTCGGCGACCTGGTGGTCGAAGTCCCGCCGGCGCTCCAGCGCCCACTGCTCGGTGGCCGTGTTGCCGCGCACCCGCAGCAGCAGCGTCACGTACGGCAGCTCGTCCAGCAGCACCTCGGCGGTGCGCCGCACCACGTGCTCCAGCCGCTCCACCGCCGGGCCCTCGACCGCGGCCGGCTCGGCCAGGATCGCGAACAGCCCGTCCAGCGCCCGCCCGACCGCCAGCCGCAGCAACTCCTCCTTGCCGCGCACGTGGTGGTAGATGGAGGACTTGGAGATCCCGGCCGCCCGGGACAGGTCCTCCATGGAGGTGCCGTCGTAGCCGCGCTCGTTGAAGACGTCGACGGTCACCGCGAGCAGTGACTCCACGGTGTAGGCGGTGCGCGTGGTGTGATCGGCCATCCTCCGAGTATCCCCGGCCGTACGCGGCGGTACGCGATCGGGTCCGACTGGTCCGTACCAACCAGGGGTGCCGGACAGGGCCAGGCCCTAGACTCTCCGGACGATCCGTCCACGTCCAGAGCACTGGGGTCCACGGCTGATGAACGCAATACCGGCAGTCGCCTCCGACGTGCCAGAGCAGCGCAGCGAGGATCCCGAGGGGACCTCACGCACCTGGCAGGAGCGCGGCCGCGCCCTGGTGGTCCGGTTCGGACCGGCCGTGTGGTGCTACGCCGTGCTGAAGCTGGTGGGCTTCACCGTCTTCATGAAGCTGCTCTCCTTCGCCGGGGAGTACGCCAAGAAGCCGGCCCGGTTCGGAGGCGGCGCCAACCCCTGGGACGTGGTGGCCAGCTGGGACGGCTGGTGGTACCAGCAGGTGGCCCAGTACGGCTACCACCCGGCACTCGTCCCGATCCCGAACGGCCCGGTCGGCTTCAGCATCGAGCAGAACTCGGCCGCCTTCTTCCCGCTCTACCCGGGCCTGATGCGGCTGACCTCGGACGTCACCGGCCTCGGCCTGTACGGCGCCGGGATGCTGGTCTCGGTGGTGGCCTCGCTGTTCGCCGCGGCCGGCATCTACGCCGTGGTGGAGAAGCTGACCGGCGACGCGCGCTCGGGCGTGATCGCGGCCGGCATCTGGGCGATCGCCCCGGGTTCCGGCGCCGAGTGGGCCGTCTACTCGGACTCCCTCTTCGTCGCGCTGGCCGCCTGGGCCTGCTACTGCGTGATGACCAAGCAGTGGATCGCGGCCGGGGTGGTCACCCTGGTCGCCGGACTCAACCGGCCGACCTCGGCGGCGCTGATAGGCGCCGTCGGCCTGGCCGCGCTGGTCGAGCTGTACCGCCGGGAGAGCGGTGTCCTGCGCCCGCTGGCCGCGATGCTGCTGGCCCCGCTCGGCCTGCTCGGCTACGTCGGCTGGGTGGGCTGGCGGACGGGCGAGTGGGGCGGCTACTTCCGGCTCCAGCACGACGCCTGGCTGCACTACTTCGACTGGGGCCAGGGCACCTGGCACGCGATCCGCGGGGTCCTGCTGGGCCGCAGCGACTACCCCTTCGCCTTCCCGCTGCCGGACCTGCTCGCCACCCTGATCGTGCTCAGCCTGCCGATGCTGATCGTGCTGCTGGTCCGGCTGCGCCCGCCGCTGGTGCTGACCGCCTACACGGTGGCGACGATCGTCTCGGTGCTCGGCAGCCTCGGCATCTTCGGCAACGTCTCCCGTTACCTGCTGCCCGCGTTCCCGCTGTTCATCGCGCTGGCGGTGGGGATGCGCAAGCTGAGCCTGCCGGTGCTGGCCACCGTCCTGGGCACCGGCGCCATCGCCTCCGGCTGGTACGCCGGGTACGTGATCTTCGAGCTGGGCGTGCCGTAAACCCGGACCACCCGAGCCCACGGGGGCGCGTCCGACCCGGACGCGCCCCCGTTCCGTCTCCCCGGATTCCCCTCGCCGCACCCTCTTCAGCCGACCGATCGTTCGGTTACCCTGTGACGTGTCCCGTCCTGCTTTTCGAGGCCCTCCCAGGAGCGCACAAGATGTCCGCAGCGGTCACCCACCCCCTCGTCAGCGAGCTGGTCGAGCGCCACCAGGCCACCCTGGACGCCGCACTCGCCGCCGCCGCCAAGCGCGACTACTGGTCGCCCTACCCCGAGTTCCCGAAGGCGTACGGCGAGAGCGGCCCGGCGGACGGCAAGGCCGCCTTCGACGCCCTGCTCGGCAAGCCCTTCACCCTCGACGGCCACCCCACCGACGGCGACCAGGTCGGCGGCGAGGCCTCCCCGTACGGCGTCGAGCTGGGCATCACCTACCCGCACGCCGGCCCGGACGCGCTGATCGCCGCGCTCACCGCCGCCCGCCCCGGCTGGGCCGCCGCCACCCCGCTGGAGCGCGCCGCCGTCTGCCTGGAGATCCTGCACCGGATCAACGCCCGCTCCCACGAGTTCGCCCAGGCCGTCATGCACACCACCGGCCAGGCCTACGGCATGGCCTTCCAGGCCGGCGGCCCGCACGCCCAGGACCGCGGGCTGGAGGCCGTCACCTACGCGTACGCCGAGCAGACCCGGCTGCCCCGGCAGGCCGGCTGGACCAAGCCGCAGGGCAAGCGCGACCCGCTGGTGATGACCAAGGACTTCACCGTCGTCCCGCGCGGCCTCGCGCTGCTGATCGGCTGCAACACCTTCCCCACCTGGAACGGCTACCCGGGCCTGTTCGCCTCGCTGGCCACCGGCAACCCGGTGCTGGTCAAGCCGCACCCGCGGGCCGTGCTGCCGCTCGCGCTGACCGTGCGGATCGCCCGCGAGGTGCTCGCCGAGGCCGGCTTCGACCCCGACCTGGTCTGCCTGGCCGCCGAGCACGACGGCGGCACCGTCGCCGCGACCCTCGCGGTCCGCCCCGAGATCAAGCTGATCGACTACACCGGCTCCACCACCTTCGGCGACTGGCTCGAGGAGCACGCCAAGCAGGCGCAGGTGTACACCGAGAAGGCCGGCGTCAACACGGTGGTGATCGACTCCACCGACGACTACAAGGGCATGCTGGGCAATCTCGCCTTCGCGCTGTCCCTCTACAGCGGCCAGATGTGCACCACCCCGCAGAACGTGCTGATCCCGCGCGGCGGCATCGCCACCGACCAGGGCGACAAGTCCTACGACCAGGTGGTCGACGACCTGGCCGGCGCCATCGAGGGCCTGCTCTCCGACGACACCCGCGCCGCCTCGATCCTCGGTGCCGTGGTCAACCCCGGGGTGCTCCAGCGCTCGGCCGCCGCGGCCGGCGGCGAGTACGGCGAACTCGCCCTCGCCCCGCGCGCGGTGACCTCGCCGGACTTCCCCGGCGCGACCGTCCGCACCCCCGCGCTGGTCAGGCTGGACGCCGACAAGCCGGACGACCGCGCGCTCTTCCGCACCGAGTGCTTCGGCCCGGTCTCCTTCGCCGTCGCCGTCGAATCCACCCCCGCCGCGGTCGAGTTGCTGCGCACCACGGTCCGCGAGAAGGGCGCCATGACGGCCTCCGGCTACACCACCTCGCCCGAGGTGGAGGCGCTGCTGGTCGAGGCCGCCCTGGACTCCGGCGTCTCGCTCTCGCTCAACCTGACCGGCGGGGTCTACCCCAACCAGACCGCCGCCTTCTCCGACCTGCACGGCACCGGCGCCAACCCGGCCGCCAACTCGGCCTACTGCGACGGCGCGTTCGTCGCCAACCGGTTCCGCACGGTGGAGATCCGCCGGCACTCCTGAGCCCCGTGGCGGCATCCCCCGGGCCCCGGCGGTCACCCACCGCCGGGGCCCGGCGGTTCACAGCCCCGACGGCGCCCGCGATGATGGAGGCTGGGAGAACGCCGGGAACGGCGTACGACCGCCCTCCGAACAACGGGAGCTGATACATGGCCGTGAAGCCGACGAGCGAAACCGACGTCCTGATCGTCGGCGCCGGACCGACCGGACTGCTGCTGGCCGGCGATCTCGCCGCCGCCGGAGTCGGCGTCACCGTACTGGAGAAGCGGGCCGCCGAGTCCAACCTCACCCGGGCCTTCGCCGTGCACGCCCGCAGCCTGGAGCTGCTGGACGCCCGGGGCCTGGCGGAGGAGCTGATCGCCACCGGCCGGCCGCTCTCCGAGCTGCGGATGTTCGACCGCTTCGGGATCGACCTCGGTTCGCTGCCCACCCGCTTCCCGTTCGTCCTGATCACCCCGCAGTACAACGTCGAACGGCTGCTGCTGGAACGCGCGGAGCAGGCCGGCGCCAGCGTGCTGCGCGGCGCCGAGGTCACCGGGCTGCGCCAGGACGCCGAGGGCGTGACCCTGGAGACCCGCGACGGGCAGAGCCACCGCGCCGCCTACGCGGTCGCCACCGACGGCGTCCACTCCACCGTCCGCGACCTGCTGGGCATCCCGTTCCCCGGGGAGTCGGTGGTCGACTCGGTGGTGCTGGCCGACGTCCGGCTGGACCACGAGCCCGCCCAGGCGATCACCGTCGGCGCCAACCAGGCCGGCTTCGCCTTCATCGCCCCGTTCGGCGACGGCTGGTTCCGGATCATCGCCTGGGACCGCGAGGAGCGGTACCCGGACGGCACCACCCCCTCGGCCGAGCAGCTCACCGCCCTCGTCCGGGCCATCCTCGGCGAGGACTACGGCCTGCACGAGGTGCGCTGGAGCTCCACCTTCCACAGCGACGAACGGCAGGCCCCCAACTACCGCTCCGGCCGGGTCTTCCTGGCCGGCGACGCCGCGCACTGCCACTCCCCGGCCGGCGGCCAGGGCATGAACACCGGCCTCCAGGACGCCGCCAACCTCTCCTGGAAGCTCGCCGCGGCGGTCCGGGGCCACGCCACCGACGCCCTGCTGGACACCTACCAGACCGAGCGGCACCCGGTCGGCAAGACGGTGCTGCGCACCTCCGGCGCGCTGATCCGGCTGGCGCTCGCCGAGTCCGCCCCCACCCGCGCCCTGCGCGGGGCGCTCACCGCGCTGGGCGGCCACCTCGACCCGGTCACCGAGCGCGGCGCCAGGCTGGTCTCCGGCATCGGCATCTCCTACCCCGCGCCCAAGGACAGCCACCCGCAGGTCGGCAAGCGCGTCCCGGACCTGCGGCTGACCGCGCTGAGCAAGCCCGCCGAGGGCGCCCCGGCCGGCCCCGACCGGCTCTACGAGGCGCTGCGCGCCGGGAAGTTCGTCCTGGTCAGCAATGACGAGCTGGCCGCCGCCGAACCCTGGGCCGACCGGATGGTCTCCGCCGCCCCCGCCGACCCGCACGGCAAGCTGCGCGACACCGTCCTGCTGATCCGCCCGGACGGCTACGTCGCCTGGGCCGCCGTCGACCCCGGCCAGGGCGAACTGCGCACCGCCCTCACCGACTGGCTCGGCACCCCGGCCTGACCTTCCCCGGGGCGGGCGCCCGGTCCACCGCGCGCCCGCCCGCCGAGGACCCCTCGCCGCAACTCCGGCCCGCCGCAGGCCCCTCGCCCCAACTCCGGCCCGCCGCAGGCCCGTCGCAGGCCCGTCGGCCGAGCCTTCCCGCCGGTCAGCGGCCGCCGGCCCCGCGGGTCCGGCTGCGCGTCAGTCAGCGCCCTCCCTCGGCTCGTTCCGATGACACGTCCGCTCCCGGCAGCCCGAATCGGTCTGGACCGGCTCCGGAATCACCGTCATTCACTGTATGGAACCTCCGAGTTTCCCACCTTCCACAGTTGACTGTTTTTTAGCAACGAATTGCTCGACCATGAGCCACTTCGCACACGGGTTCTGTCATGTTCGAGCCAGCGTTCTCGACCCCCTGAACGCCTGGTCCCTTGCCGGCCCCCACAGCCGGCCAGAGGAGGATCCGTTGCGCCCCCGCTCCCTTGCCCTCGCCGCGGCGATAGCCGTGCTGCCGCTGACCGCCGTCTCGCTCGGTGTCTCCACCGCGCAGGCCGCCACTCCCAACGCCACCCCGCGCGTCGCCCTGCCGAACACCGTGAACCCGGCGGTGGCCCACTCGGAGAAGAAGGGTGACGTCCCGGCCGCGCAGCAGATCGCGGTGTCCGTCAGCCTGAAGCTGCGCGACGCCGACGCCCTGGACCGCTTCCTCACCGCCGTCGCCACCCCGGGCACCCCGGAGTACGGCCACTACCTGACGCCGGAGCAGTTCACCGCGCGGTTCGGCCCGACCCAGGCCGCCGTCGACCAGGTCAGGACGTACCTGGCCCAGCAGGGCCTGACCGTCACCGAGGTGAGCGCCAACCGCCAGGTCGTCAACGCCCACGGCACCGCCGCCCAGGTCTCCCAGGCCTTCGGCACCCACGAGAGCTCGTACCTGGACCCGCAGCTCCAGCGCGCCTTCTTCGCCAACGACGCCGCCGCCTCGATCCCCTCCGACCTCGCCGCCGTGGTCCAGGGCATCAGCGGCCTGGACAACCACGCGGTGCGCAAGAACCGCCTGGCCACGCCGAAGGCCGTCACCCCGAACACCGCGAGCGCCACCCCGAGCGGCATGGCCCCGGCCCAGTACACCGGTGCGTACAACCTCAACAAGACCGGCGCGGACGGCACCGGCACCACGGTCGCACTGTGGGAGTTCGACGGCTACCAGTCCTCGAACCTGACCACCTACGACTCCCAGTACGGCCTGTCCGGCCCGGCCGTCTCCACCGTCTCGGTGGACGGCGCCAACTACGACTCCGCCCCCGGCCAGGGCCAGGGCGAGGTCGAGCTGGACAGCGAGATCGTCCGCGGCGCGGCGCCCAAGGCCACCCAGCTGGTCTACGAGGCGCCCAACAGCGACCAGGGCGAGATCGACATGGCCAACAAGATCGTGGCCGACAACAGGGTCTCGGTGATCTCGATCTCCTGGGGCTCCTGCGAGCCGGACACCACCGCCTCCTCGATGACGGCGGTCGACAACGCCTTCAAGCAGGCCGCCGCCCAGGGCATCTCGATCTTCTCCGCCTCCGGCGACGACGGCTCCCGCGACTGCACCCGCTCCACCAGCGGCTCCTCCGTCAAGGCGGTCGACTTCCCGGCCTCCAGCCCGCACCAGACCGGCGTCGGCGGCACCAACCTCAAGGTGTCCAGCGGCAACGCCTACTCCTCGGAGAGCGCCTGGAGCACCGCCGGCGGCGGCGTCTCCACCGTGTTCGCCAAGCCGAGCTGGCAGACCGGCACCGGCGTCAGCGGCACCATGCGCACCGTCCCGGACGTCTCCTCCAACGCCGACCCGGCCAGCGGCTTCGCGATCTACACGGCCGGCGCCTGGCAGGTCTACGGCGGCACCAGCGCGGCCGCGCCGCTCTGGTCCGGCTACGCGGCCCAGTTCAACCAGAAGGCCAAGGCCGTCGGGCAGCCGGTCCTCGGCGAGGCGAGCCCGCGGCTGTACTCGGTCGCGAACAGCAGCGGCTACGGCAGCACCTTCCACGACGTGACCACCGGCGCCAACCAGGACTTCTCCGCGAAGGCCGGCTACGACCAGGTCACCGGCTGGGGCTCCCCGGTCGCCGACGCGCTGACCACCGCCCTGCTCGGCGGCGGCACCACCCCGCCGTCCGGCGGCTGCACCGCCGCCCAGCTGATCACCAACGGCGGCTTCGAGACCGGCACCGCCTCCCCGTGGACCACCTCCAGCGGCGTGGTCGACAACAGCTCCTCCCAGGCCGCCCACTCGGGCAGCTGGAAGGCCTGGATGAACGGCTACGGCTCGGCCCACACCGACACCATGTCGCAGACCGTCTCGATCCCGGCCGGCTGCACCTCCGCCAAGCTGACCTTCTGGCTGCACATCGACACCGCGGAGACCGGCACCACCGCGTACGACAAGCTGACCGTCCAGGCCAACAGCACCACGCTGGCGACCTACTCCAACGCGAACGCCGCCGCCGGTTACGTCCAGCGCACCCTGGACCTGACCTCCTTCGCCGGCCAGACCGTGACCATCAAGTTCACCGGCACCGAGGACTCCTCGCTGCAGACCAGCTTCGTGATCGACGACGTCGCGCTGAACGTCAACTGATCACCGGCAGGTAGCACCACCGAACCCCCGCCGGGGCGGCCGCCGTCAGGGCCCGCCCCGGCGGTGTCCGTCCCAGCCCGCCGCAGGGGTGCGCGGGCCCGGGGCGGCGGCCCGTGTTTCCGGACTGTTTCAAGATCGCTAACCCTTCGGTCCACCTGCCGTGACCACTGTCATACGCACGACTGATGACGTAGCCTCTCGACCGTGCATAGGGTTCCCCAAAGCTCGGTGAAGCCGCTGGCGGCGCGCCCCGGCGCCGACCCGGTCCCACCGAACTCACCTGGTGGGGAGGGTCACCGCATGGCCGCACAGCAACCTCAGGACGCCGCGCGGCTGCGGCTGGTCGGATCGCACACGGAGCGCCCCGGACCGCCCCCCGCCGCCGTCCCCGTCCCGGCGCCCGGCCGGCTCACCCCGGTCGGCGGCTTCGCGGACACCCTGCACCTGGCCATCGAGGCCAGCGGCCTCAGCCTGGACCGCATCCGCGCCGCCCTCGCCGGGCGCGGCGTCCGGGTCAGCGTCACGACCCTCAGCTACTGGCGGCGCGGCCGCAGCCAGCCCGAACGGGCCAGCTCGCTGCGCGCCGTCCACCTGCTGGAGGAGCTGCTCGGCCTGCCGCACAGCGCGCTCTCCTCGCTGCTCGGGCCGCCGCGCCCGCGCGGCCGCTGGGCCGCCGCGGCCAACACCTGCCACCTCGGGCTGGAGGACGTCTGGCCGGGTGAGCAGCAGATCGCCGACATCTTCGCCGAGCTGAACGCCCCGCCGGCCGGCGAGCTGGAGCGGCTGAGCATCCACGACTCCTACTACGTGGACGCCGAGCGGCGCGGCAACCTGCTGCGGATGCGCCAGGTGGTGCGCGCCACGGTCGGTGGCGTCGGCCGCTGCCTGGTGGTGCACATGGCCGACGAGGAGGCCGCCGGCTGCCCGGAGATCACCTCGGTTCGGCACGGCCGGCTGGGCCGGGTGCGCCGCCGCCCGGAGGCCGGGCTGATCGTCGCCGAGCTGATGCTGGACCGCCCGCTCGGCCTCGGCGACAGCACGGTCTTCGAGTACGAGGTGGAGATCCCGCCCGGCGGCCCGACCACGGAGTACAGCCGCCGCTTCGCCACACCGGTGCGCGAGTACGTGCTCCAGGTGCACTTCGACCCGGCCGCCGTCCCGGCGCACTGCGAGCGCTACGACCGCGAGCCGGGCGCCGACGTCGACCACCGCCGCGAGCAGCTCTGGATCGGCGCCTCGGCGAGCGCCCACGTCCTGGCCCCGGACCAGCAGCCGGGCCACATCGGCATCCGCTGGGAGTGGGCGTAGCCCTTCCCGCGCCGGAAGCCCGAAGTCCCGAAGCCCCGTCGGACCGTCAGGGTCCGGCGGGGCGCCGCTTGTCACGGGTGAGGCCGGCCCCGAACGCCCCGCCACGTCCGGGAGTCGCACGAGTCTCACCCGTTCGGCTCAACCCACCGTGACGCATCCCGCCCGCTTTGGGACTTTGGTCCCGGTAACACGCGGAATCGGCCAGGGAAGGCCACTCCTGTCCCGCCGTCAGGCGGTGCCCGGACAGACCGCAGGAAAGAGGCGGAACATGACCCTGACCGACCTGTCCCCGCTCATGGAGTTCGACGACGTCGAACCGGCGGAGGACTGCATATGCGGGGGCTGCAACGCCCGCCGCCGCGCCCGGCTGCACGCCGCGCCGGTCCACGAGGACGGACACGCCGCCGCCCGCAGCGTCCGCCGCCGGGCCGCCGTGCTGATGGCCGCCATGGGCACCGCGATCGGCGGCGGGACGGCCGCCGCCACCGCGGCGCCCGCCCCCACGCCGGGCGACAGCAGTGCCACCCGCTCGCAGAACCCCCAGGGCGAGATCAGCGGCCTCTACGGCCAGGCGCCGGGGGCCCGTTCCCTCGCCGCCCCGCGCGCCGCCGCGACGCCGCTCACCCGGGCCCAGATCATCCAGCGCGCCCAGAGCTGGGTCGACCAGGGCGTGCCGTACAGCATGAGCCGCTACTGGTCGGACGGCTACCGCCAGGACTGCTCCGGCTTCGTCTCGATGGCCTGGGGCCTGAACAGCAGCCAGACCACCTGGACGCTGCCCAACTTCGCCGAGCGGATCGGCAAGAACGACCTCCAGCCCGGCGACATCCTCCTCTACAACAACCCGGCCAGCCCCCAGGCCGGCTCGCACGTGACGATCTTCGGCGGCTGGACCGACTCCTCCCGCACCACGTACGTCGCCTACGAGCAGACCGGGCCCTCCACCAAGAAGCGCTCCACCCCGTACGCGTACTGGAACAACTCCGGCGCGTACGTCCCGTACCGCTACACCGGCCTGTCCGCCGGCGGCAGCGGCAACGGCGGCGGCACCTCCTCCACCGCCTTCCCCGGCGCGGACAGGTTCGGCCCCGGCGCCGACAACGCGTACGTCACCAGGCTCGGCCAGATGCTGGTGCAGCGCGGCGGCGCCGCGTTCTACTCCACGGGCCCCGGACCGCGCTGGACGGACAGCGACCGCCGGGCCGTCCAGGCCTTCCAGCAGGCCCAGGGCTGGCGCGGCGGCGAGGCCGACGGCATCCCCGGCAAGGACACCTGGGACTACCTGGTCAACGGCAAGGGCCGCAACATCAACGGCGGCACCCCGCTGCCGCCCCCGCCGCCGCCCACCACCGAGGGCTTCCCCGGCGCCCAGTACTTCGGCCCCGGCCAGAACAACGACCACGTCCGGCGCCTCGGCGAACAGCTCGTCCGCAAGGGCTTCGGCGGCTCGTACACCGTCGGCCCCGGCCCGCGGTGGACGGAGAGCGACCGCCGCGCCGTCCAGGCCTTCCAGCAGGCCCAGGGCTGGCTCGGCAGTGAGGCCGACGGCTACCCGGGCCCCGACACCTGGCGCCGGCTCTTCTCCTGACACCCCGCCGAGGCGCGGTGCCCACCCGGGCGCCGCGCCTCAGCGCTTCCCCGACATCCAGTGGAAGAGGCCCATCGCGACACTGGTCGCCAGGTTGAAGCTGGACACTCCCGGCTGCATCGGCACCGCCACCAACCGGTCGGCGCGCGCCTTGAGTTCGTCCGACACACCGTGCCGCTCCGTACCGAAGGCCAGCAGCGCGTCGTCCGGGAAGGGCAGGTCCCGGATGTCCTCGCCCTCCGGATCCAGCACGAACAACGGCCCGTCCGGCAGCTCCGGCAGGCTCAACCGCTCGACCGCGGTCGCGAAGTGCAGCCCCGCACTCCCGCGCAGCACGTTCGGATGCCACGGGTCCAGGTCCCCCGTGGTCACCACCCCGGTGGCGCCGAACCCGGCCGCCAGCCGGATCACCGCCCCGACGTTCCCCAGGTTGCGCGGGTTCTCCAACAGCACCACCGGCGCCTTCCGCGGACGCCGCCCCAGCACCGCCCGGTTCGCCTCCACACCGGGCCGCACCGCCAGCGCCGCCACCCCCGTCGGATGCAACCGCGGCACCAGCCCCCGCAGGACCGGCTCCGGCACCTCCACCGCGAGCCCCTCCAACGCCGGAGCGACATCCGGCGCCAACTCGCCCGCCAACGCCGCCAGGGCCTCCCGGTCGGCGGTCAGCACCCACCGCACCTCGCCGCCGAACCGCAGCGCGTGCTTCAGCGCGTGGAACCCGTCCAGCAGCACCGCCCCCGGCTCCCGCTCGGCCGCCCGCCACCCGCGCACCAGCTCGTCCATGCCGTTCACTCTCCCACCTGCTCCCCGGGCCGCCCCGCCGCGGCGATCACTTCCTCGAACCCGAGCGGCCGCCCCAACGGCCCGCCCGCATCGCGGGCCAACCCGTCCAACGCGAGGTCCAGGTGCCGGTGGACCAACGAACCGTCCGCCTCCAACGCCGCCAGAGCGCCCGGCAACGGACGCGACACCCGGACGCAGAGCAGCACCAGGTCCCCCATCCCGACGTCGGCCCGCAGCCGCCCGGCCTCCCGGGCCGCGCGCAGCAGTTCCTCCACGGCCACCACGGCACCCCGACGGACCGCCACCAGCTCCTCGTCCACCACCAGGTGCTCCAGCAGCACCACGATCGCCGCCCCCATCCGCAGATCGGCGGCGGCGTGCACGAAGCGCCGCAGCGCCAGGTACGGATCCGGCTCGACGCGCCCTGCCTCCTCCGCGGCCCCGGCGAGCCGGGTCAGCAGGTCGGTGACCAGCGCGCGGACCAGCGCCTCCCGGTCCGGGAACCGCCGGTAGAGCGTGCCGGGGCCGACTCCCGCCCGCCGCACCACCGCGTCCAACGGGGCGTCCGGGCCCCGCTCCAGGAACACCTCGCAGGCGGCGTCCAGGATCCTGCGCCGGCTGCGCTCCGCGTCGGCCCTCATCCACAGCTCCCTAACCGGAGAAAATCTCTCCCCCTATGCTAGCGTCACCAGAACCGGAGAATAATTCTCCGCCTAACCGCCCTCCCCGAGGAGCGCCACCATGTCGACCAGCCTCACCGTCCGCACCGAGATCGACGGCACCACCCACCCCCGGGAGGCCGTCCTCGCCTGGGAACTCGACCGCGCCCGCGCCGCCCTGAGCCTGCTCAAGCAGCGCCTCGGCGACGACCGCACACGCGAACTCCTCACCCCGGACACCACCGCCTCCGACACCGCCCTGGCCTCCTGGGCCCAGGCCTCCGCCGGCCGCCGGCGCACCGCCGTCACCGAACTCACCGCCACCGGCATCGACGCCGAGACCTTCCTCACCTGGTGGCAGGGCCGCCTCCAGGCCGGCGACCGCACCGCCCTGCTCGCCGCCAACCCCGAGCACTACCTCGCCGACTCCACCGGCGAGCGGGTCGAGATCATCGAAACCATCGGCACCGGGCCGACCCGCTTCTTCCTCCACTTCCACGACACCCCCGGCGACGACACCTTCCCCGTCCGCATCGGCGGCACCGGCACCCTCGCCGACGGCACCGAGATCCTCCACGTCCTGCACGAGTTCGCCGACACCCCCGACGGCCTGCGCATCCGCCTCACCGTCCAGTTCCCGGAAGCCGCCCCCGACCTCCTCCCCACCGGCCACCAGTGGCACTTCGCCTGCGAGTTCACCAACTGGCTCGAGGCCGCCCACGCCGCCTGACCCCAACCACCCCCACCCAGCGGGCGCCCCACCACCCAACAAGGGAAACGCCCCCACCCCCAGCAACCACCCACCGCCCCCTCCCACCCCACCCGGCTGACACCCCACCCCCCCCAGCGAGGGAACCGTCCCCACCCCCAGCAACCACCCACCCACCCGTCCCACCCCAGCGAGAGGGACGCGCTGCGGGAGGGGGCGGCGGAGGGGGTGGGTGCGGAGAGGGGCGTGGCGGGTGATTTTCAGACTGCCAACGGTCTCAACGCCCCACCGCCAGGATTGGCAGTCTGAAAATCATCCAGCCCCCGGAGCGCCCCCCCCCCGGGCGGCCGCGCCGGGGGGGGGGGGGGGGGGGGGGGGGGGGGGGGGGGGGGGGGGGCGGGCGTCGGTCCGGCCGGCGAGTTCGTAGAGGTACGTCTGCTGGTCGTCGTCGAGGCGCAGGGCGCGGGCCAGGGTGGTGAGCACGGGTGCGGACGCC